>NZ_JBMPXW010000001.1:926997-1235996 GCF_049367455.1 Acinetobacter lwoffii | reverse complement strand
CCGCAATCTGCGAACTTTTTAGGCGAAAGGAAAATCAGATTTTCCAGTCCACAAAGTTTTTCAATAACTGTAAACCGGCGGTATGACTCTTTTCCGGATGGAACTGGGTCGCGAACAGGTTTTCTTTATGAATTGCAGTACAGAACTCGATGCCATAGGTACAAGTAGCTGCCACCAGGTCTGAATCTTGTGGCTCTACATAGTAGCTATGTACAAAGTAGAAACGTGCATCCTGTTCGATATTGTTCCACATCGGATGGTCAGGATCAGCCTGATGCACCTGGTTCCAGCCCATATGCGGCACTTTTAAGCCCGCCATTTCCGGAAAATGCTTAACCGCACCTTCGAAAATACCCAGTGCATCGGTACCACCATTCTCTTCAGAATGTTGCATCAAGGCTTGCATACCGACACAAATAGCCAGTACCGGCTTGTTAAACACGGCATTGCGTACCACTTCATCAATGCCGGCTTCGTGCATGCCTTGCATGCAGTCACGCATGGCACCTACACCCGGAAAGACAATCTTGTCTGCCTGAGCAATCAGTTTTGGATCATTGGTGACATCCACTGTGGCACCGACATGTTCTAACGCTTTTGCCGCAGAGTGCAAATTTCCCATGCCATAATCAAGAAGGGCAATACGGGTCATTACAGTGTACCTTTGGTTGAAGCTACCGTATTGGCAGCACGTGGATCCACTTCACAGGCCATACGCAGCGCACGCGCAAATGCTTTAAATACGCTTTCGATCTGGTGATGGCTGTTTTTGCCTTTCAGGTTGTCGATATGTACCGTCATCAAGGAATGGTTCACAAAGCCCTGGAAAAATTCAGAGAATAAATCCACATCAAAACGGCCGATCATGGCACGGGTAAATGGAATATCCATAAACAGACCCGGACGGCCAGACAGATCCACCACGACACGGCTTAAAGACTCATCGAGTGGCGCATAGAAATGACCATAGCGTTTCAGGCCTTTTTTATCACCTAGTGCTTGCGCGAAAGCCTGACCCAGCGTAATACCGCAGTCTTCCACAGTATGATGGTCATCGATTTCCAAGTCGCCATCACAATGAATATCAATATCAAACCGGCCATGACGCTTGATTTGATCAATCATATGATCTAAAAAGGGAATACCCGTGTTTAAGGTGCCTTGACCAGTACCGTCGAGATTCAAACGAACTCGAATTTTGGTTTCGTTGGTATTTCTTACCACTTCACTGATACGATCTGTCATAGACACGTTCCTCAAATACGTCAAAATGATTGATGTAGAAAATATTTTCGCCGTGACGAAGTCACCGCATATTAGATTGCTCAGGAGGGTTTATCAATGCCTATCACCGTACATGCTTATACTTCTTTAGAAAATGACGAAGTGCGCAGCCAGCTTGAGCGACTGTATGACACGAGCCCTGAATTTAGTGACGGGGCAGATGCCATGGAACAACTAGAGCAAAACCTTGCACAGTATACCTCAGTTTATAGCGCAGAATTTAATAGCAAAATTATTGGGGCAATCTGGTGCACCGGACAGGGTGAAAGCCGGATTCTGGAAAATATCGTCGTACATCCGGCCAACCGTGGTCGTGGCGTTGCAGAAAGGCTGGTGAGCGAAGTTTGCCGCATGGAAGAAGAAAAAGGCGTGAAAAACTTTGTGCCGGGCTGTGGGGCCATTCATCGTTGTCTGGCCAATCTAGAAAAAATCTGAAAATCGATCAACCATAAGCAGCCATTAGGCTGCTTTTTTATGTAAATAAGCGCTTAAATCTGTTTTATTGCTGAGGTCTTTGGTAAACACTGTTCGATTTTTGACTCAAATTGACGCGAGTTGATGGAAAAGTAAACATTTAACGAAAATTATTCTCTCTGCTCTTGACGATTTCAAGCCGAAACTGTTTAATACGCGACATCGGCGTGATAGCTCAGTAGGTAGAGCAACGGATTGAAAATCCGTGTGTCCCCAGTTCGATCCTGGGTCTCGCCACCATATTTAAAAACGATTTCAAAGTTTTCAATCCCTGATCCCATCAGGGATTTTTTTTAGGCCAAAAATCAGCCACTCAAATATTTTTTTCATAATTTTGATTGACTAATGAGGCCAGATACGGCTTAATACACCGCATCGGCGTGATAGCTCAGTAGGTAGAGCAACGGATTGAAAATCCGTGTGTCCCCAGTTCGATCCTGGGTCTCGCCACCATATTCGAAAAAACCTCAAACAGTGTTTGAGGTTTTTTTTCGCCTGTCACTTTGTCATTCAGCTGAAAACAGTGGTTTTGCCTCACTATCTGGTGTTCAGGCGATGAGTCTGTGCTCTGCTATTTCCGGGATGATTCACATGAGTTGCCATTCATCTGAGCAAGCATGAGTTATCCAAGTAATCAATGTAATCTAGTAGATAAGAATATTGGAAATTGACTGGATCATCATCAGTTGCAGTATTTGGGCCATCAATAATAGGGGAAAGGCAGATCAATGAATATCATGAAAATGTCTATATTCGGACTCATGCTCGGTGTTTACAGCATCGGAGCACAAGCCGAGGACGAGCAAGCGGTTGTGACTCTGCCCACTATGACCGTGATGGCTGAACCTGAAATGAGTAATGAAACCGGCTATGTGCCTTTTGTACAGGAAGAAAAGAATCTGCGCGCCTTACAGCATCAGGTGATTCGTGGAACCCGGGATGCAGAGAATTTCATGGTTAATCCCGAGATGGTGGCAAACCTCGAGATCCAGCCCATAAAAGCACCTGATTTAGATTCACTGTCACCGGCACTACAGCGGTATGTGCTGACCATTGCCCAAGGACTGCAATCCAGTGATCCAACCCAGGGGCTGTATACCATTCTGGAGAATTTTGGCATTGATCGGAGTAATAGCATGCAGCCAGATCGCAATATGAAGATCCAGATCAATCTGGACAGGGTGAATATCGACCTGCTTGAAAATCACCTGAATTTACCGCCTGTTATGCAATTACCGAGGCAGCCCTGAAATACTGTTCAATACTACCTATCCATCCCCGCCAGTCGGGGATTTTTTATTGCTTGAATTTACGGTAAAAGGAGCATTAATTTCTAATCGCCCGCTTAAAACCAGCTCGAAATATGCGCCAGTAATCAGGCTGACATGACCGTGTATCAATCCTCACAGTAATGCTGATCATATTTACACAAGTTTAAGGAACAATAAGGTCTCTCCCCCTGAAATGATGATGCGGAGGTTTTCCTTATGCGTCCCCTTAGCACAACTTTCCTTGTATTAATAAGCCTGTTTTCTTTGCTGCATCTGGTCAATGCGCATGCCGCCCCAGAGTCAGTCACTTTACCGACACTGACCGTGATGGCAGATCGTGAATTGCGTGAAGAAACGGAATTCATGCTGCCGCTGCAAGAACAATCCAGCCAGAAAAAGGCGTTAAAGATGCGAATGATGAAGATTGAACGTGAATTGCAGGACTACTCGGTCAATGCTGATTTCGCGGGTGATCTCGACATTCTACCGAGCAGCAATCCGGCACGACTGGATAGCCTGCCACCGGGGCTGCAACAGTATGTACAGGCCATCGCAGATGGTTTGCGCTCTGCTGACCCACGTGATGGGATTTATCTGATGCTGGTGCCATTTGGCATTAACCGTGATGCAACATCAGTTCAGGCTGCCCGAGAACAGTTCAACCTGAATAATATTGACCGGACGCTGCTGAATGAATGGTGTTCGGCGAACGGTTGCTAGATAAAGTCAAACGATTCAGCGCGAGCTTAAAACAGGATTTCGATCTGATTTCCTTTTGGAACAGTCCGTGCCTTTGCATAGGGGTTTTGTATAGAAGAATTGATTTATGCTTAAAAAATAAGCATATTGATAAAAAGGAAATCTATACATAACCTGCAGCAGGGGAGCATGTGCATGCCGCGTGTTTTTATGATTGTAGCCGCTGTGACACTGGCAATTTTTATTGGGCTGTTTTATCAGAATTCAGTTCAGCAAAAACATCAGGCCGAGCTGCTCGAATATGAAACTGTGCTTGAAGAAAAAACCGAGAGTATTGCGCAGCAGGCACAGGACTGGTCTAAACCGATTCAGATTGAACTTGAGGATGACCGTCTGGATGGTGACTATGCCATCATGGCTGAATTTATGCTGGGGCAATTGCGCGACAGTGCCGAGGAACGTAATCAGTATCTACGCGACTTAAAAGCCGCCAACTGGCAGAATTTTCTGAATATCGACCGCTTGGCTAAGGATCAGGCACAAGGCTATAAAGAAACTGAAGCCATGCTCAAGCAAGTCCATCAAATTGTGAATAGCTATCAGCAGAAAATCCAGCAGCGCGATGCCGAGCTGATCGACAAGGCACAGCAACTGGATATTAAGAACCGTTATCGCCAGCAACTGAGCCTGACCCTGAAAGACAGTCAGCAAAATAGTAATGCACATGTCATTTTTGAAATTGAAAAACAGACGCTGGCCAAGGCTGATGCCTTATTTGCAGTACTGAAAAAGCATAAATGGCAAAAGAAAAATAACACCTTTATGTTCTATGACGATAAAGCCGTGCAAGAGTTTAATGCGCTGTATAAAGAAATGCTGCACCTGAATAAACAGACGGAACGAGTGGCGAGCGCTAACCAGAAAGAGGTTGAAAACAAGTTGTAGCCTGACTGAGATGACAGGATTGCCATAGGACTGTCATCTGCTGTTCAAACTCGCTTGCTAAATTGAAAGGGTCGCACAGATCACGACATAACATTTAAGCAGGTGAGTCATGCAAACAATTCAGGTTTTTGCTGATATTCAGCAGGTGTACGGTGAGTTTGTCGCAAATAAAACATGTCCAAAATTACAAAGGATGAATAACGGGGACAAGAACCGGTTGTTCTTGGATCAATATTTCACGCTGATCGAGGACTGGCACTATACCGAACAGATTGTGATTCAGTTCAATCAGCAGTATTTCAGTCTGGATCTGGGGAGCGCACCGGATTTTATGGATCAGGATAAATACATCAACTGGCTAAAGTCGGAACTGCTGCATTAATCAAGTCATCAAATTCCTGATTGATATACAACCGAGCTGTTTCAAGAGAGGCAGCTTTTTTATTTTGATAGAAAACTGGTATTGATCTTGCTGTTGCATCGGCACAGCGCGAACAGGCGCTGATTCCAATTCCGATTTGAACAGGCTATGCTGAATTAATTACTGCTGCCAAAAGAATGGCAGGCGGAGCATGGATGATATGGAGGGCAAAAATTATGCAACAGTTGAGATGTTATAAGGAACTTCCAGTCTGGAACCAGCAGAGTATTCCCCAGGGCTTTAAGAATCAGCACAATACTAAAGCCGGCACCTGGGCGAAACTGACAGTATTAAAAGGTGAGCTGCGTTTTGCCATGCTGGAAGAATCTGGTGCAGTGCAATCCGAGCATGTGTTTACACCAGAGCAGCAACCGCCATTTATTGAGCCTGAGGCCTGGCACAAAATTGTCTCTGCCAGTGAAGATGTCGAATGTCAGTTACGTTTTTACTGCCAGCCTGAGGATTACTTTATCAAGAAATATCAGTTAAATCCTACCCATTCTGAAGTGCTGGCAGCGATGCCCTATTTAAAAGGTGGCCGTGCGCTGGACGTCGGCTGCGGTACAGGGCGTAATGCGCTTTATTTGAGCCAGAACGGCTTTAATGTCGATGCCTGGGATGTCAACGAAAACAGTTTGCAGACTTTAAGACAGATCGTGCAGACTGAGCAGATTGATCATGTGCAAGTACAGCGCCGCGACCTTAACACGGATACCAACATTGCAGGCCAATATGACTTTATCTACTGTACCGTGGTGATGATGTTTCTTGAGGCGAAAACCATTCCACCGCTTATTGCACAGATGCAGCAGGCGACCGTGCCAGGTGGCTATAACCTGATTGTCTGTGCCATGGATACGCCAGATATTCCGGCACAAGTCGATTTTCCATTTGCTTTTCAGCCGGGGGAGTTGCGAGGGTATTATGAGGGCTGGCATATTGTGAAATATAATGAAAATGTCGGTGAGCTGTATCGTGTCGATGAGCAGGGTCAGCGGATTAAACAGCACTTTGCCACCATGCTGGCGCAGAAGGTTGAATAGAAGATTGAGGATTTTTTTAAATTCTTGAGCTTAAATGAGACTACATAAAACAAAAAAAAGATGTCAGGCTGACATCTTTTTTTATGCTTTTAAAAAGCTTAAGCCGCTTTTTTAAACCAAGAGAACCAGCCTTTTTTCTCGGCTTTTACTTCTGCTTTTTCAGCAGCAGCGTCTTTGGTTTCTACTGCTTCAGTTTTCGCAGCTTCAACGTGTTGTTCTGCTGTAGCTTGAGCCGTTTCTACTTGAGTTGTCGCTTCTGCTTTTACTGCTTTAGCTTTAGTTTCAGCCGCTTGTTGAGTTGCAGCAACAGTCGCTTGAGCAGCTTCAACTTTCGCTTGTGCAGGTGCAGCAGCTTCTTTGGCAACAGTTTGGGTTGTTTTAGTTACAACAATTGCTGGTGTAACTTGAGCTTCAGTTGCCATTGCAGATGCAGAAGTCGCTACGATTGCAGTTGCGATCATTGTTTTAAGCATGTTCATATAAACCCTTTTAAGGAAATAGGAAAAAGAGGCTTGATCATACGCTTATAAAATTTAAGTGATTCATAATCAAGATTTAAGTGACTGAAAAATAAACCAATTTTACAAATAGATAACATTTTAATTTAAATAAAAAAAGCTCCGAAGAGCTTTAACTAACGACATAAAGTTTAGGTCTAGGTTTAGATTCTTCAAATTTATCTATTGAATAAAATGTTAGATCATTGAAATCTGAACGAGAAATGCCGATTCCATCTAGCATTTTAGAAATACTAAAACCATCTTGAGTGGCTAAAGTTTTTAAAATTTTTGAGTAAAACAGAGATTGATCACCATAAGTTGGATCAGGTTCATTCAAATGATATCCAAAAGAATTTATACGAATTGAGTTGTTTTTATAAATCCAATCAGAAATCAAATCTAATTTATGGCAACGATAATTCACAGCTTTAAGTGAGACACGCCAATATTTTTTATACTCAATCATAGATTGAATACTTAAATTTTTTGGTAAATTACTGGTAAAGCCTTCATAAGGCATCAGAAATTCTGAAGCGAATTGATCTGCTTCACTTTCTTTTGTTCGATTGTATTCGGCATTATCATCTTTGTGCAGAATCATATGACCAAGTTCATGAGCAGCGTCAAAGCGTTGTCTTTCAAATGATTTAAAATCATTTAAGAATATAAAAGGATTGCCACTTTGTTCATCAAAAAAAGAAAGTGCATCCATTTGTTTTATATCAAAAGGTAGGCGAAAGACGCGAAAACCCTTTAGCTCAAGTAGCGCAATAATATTATTAACGGGTTGGATGCCTAATCCCCAAAAACCTCTTAAATTATTTGCAACACTTGATGGATAGTCTGGGTGATTAGATTCAAAAATTTCAAGATCAGGGAAACTAAATTTAGGAAGAGTTAATTTACTCTCAAAGTAAAGGTTAATTTTTTTTGCTAACAGAATATAGGCTTCATTTGCATTTCTATATTCAGCCTTAATTCTAGCTGCTGACCTATAAAAAATGTCGGACGAATTGACTAATTCGAGATTATCGTCCGCTAAAAAAAAGCTAGCAGGCAAACCCAATTTTTCAGTTATTTGCTGAAAATCTTCACAACTAATAGGATATTTTCCATCTGTTAAAATTTTACGAATTTTAGGCTCAGAGCAACCTAAAAGATTAGCAAAATCTTTATTGGACAAGCGTCGCAAATCCTTCGCAACCTTTAATCTAGTTCGATCAATTACTTGCATTTCCTCTAGCCGGCTTTCAAGTTAATAGGTAAATCCTCTTCAGTGATTGTACTAGATGTAGTGAGATCAGGACTAGGTTTTCTTAACTTTGGATTAAAATCATTATTAGGATTTTGATTGTTTAGTATGAGTCTAATTAAATAATTTTTAACTAAAAATTTATCTTTTCCTGACTCTTTCACAATTGTATAAGATGTTGGAAAGGCTAATTCTATTTTTATTTGAGATCTATCATCTTGAAGGTAGCGAATGTCTTTTCTTGAGGGATAAAAACATATCCAAGTTTTAAATAAGTCTTTATCAGTATAAGAGCCATAATTCTTATGAACTTTATCTTTAGTCTTTATTCCTTTAGGGGAGGCAGTAGTTAGTTGTGAGTCACTATATCCTAGTGCATGATTAGCAGAAGCAAAAAGAATAATTTTCTTTTCTTCGTCTGAAACTAAACATCTTTGACCATCTATATTTTTGAATTGCCAATTTGTATTAAGGGACCTTTTTAACGCCAGCCCGATAGCCTGTTTGAAGTCACCAGAACGTGACACAAACTTCATATCATTATTTTCATCTTTTAATTCAAAAGCATTATCGATAATTTCCAAAGCATTAAATAGCAAGTTGCAATCAAAAAATCCAAGCTCATTTGCTTTTTCATGTGCCTGATCATTTTCAAAGAATTGTGTATTGAAATTTTCTTGCTCTTCTTGAGAAAAAAGTTCACGATTTGACAAATTTTAACCCTCATATTTTTGTTTAATATCATTTTTATAACATGAAGGTAGGCATTAATATATTTAAATCAATTGTTTGAATCTTTTGCTTACAAAAAACCCCGCAATAAGCGGGGTTTCTTTTGATCTCGGTATTTAATTAAGCATTAAACACGTTCGATCACTGTTGCAATACCTTGACCAAGGCCAATACACATCGTCGCAAGACCAATTTGCGTATCTTGTTGCTCCATTACGTTCAACAATGTTGTTGTGATACGCGCACCAGAACAACCCAATGGGTGACCCAATGCAATCGCGCCACCGTTATGGTTCACGATGTCTTGCTTGTCATAAATGCCTAAGCCTTTAAGAACAGACAGACCTTGTGCAGCAAATGCTTCGTTCAATTCAAAAGTCTGAATATCAGCAATTGACAGGCCAGCACGTTTCAACGCTTTTTGCGTTGCTGGAACCGGACCATAACCCATGATCGCCGCATCACAGCCTGCAACCGCCATAGAGCGAATTACAGCACGTGGCTTAAGACCTAAAGCTTGAGCACGTTCAGCAGACATTAGCAACATTGCAGAAGCACCATCAGACAATGCTGAAGAAGTCGCTGCAGTTACTGTACCGCCTTTCGGATCGAAGACTGGACGCAAAGATTTGAACGATTCAAGGTTCGCATCCGGACGGATCACTTCATCGATATCACACAGGATTTTGTAGCCATCTGCATTATGACCTTCAATGCCAACGATCTCGTTCTGGAACAGACCGTTTTCAGTCGCAGCCCAGGCACGGCGATGTGATTCCACACCGAACGCATCCTGTTCTTCACGACTAATGCCGTTCATACGACCCAGCATTTCAGCAGTCAGACCCATCATGTTCGACGCTTTAGCATAATGCTTAGACGCTTCAGGGTTCAGGTCGATGCCGTGCATCATGCCCACATGGCCCATGTGCTCAACACCACCGATGATGAAGATATCACCTTGGTTCGTCGCAATTTGCGCAGCCGCAGTGTGAATCGCCTGCATAGACGAGCCACAAAGACGGTTCACCGTTTGACCTGCAACAGTTTTCGGCAGGTCTGCCAGTAATGCGATATTACGGGCAATGTTCATACCTTGTTCTAGGGTTTGGTTCACACAGCCCCAGATTACGTCTTCAACTTCATGCGGGTCGAATTCGTTACGTACCAATAGGGCACGGACAAGCTCAGCAGACATCGAGTCGGCACGTACATTGCGGAACATACCGTTTTTGGTTTTACCCATTGCTGAACGTACGCCATCAACGATGACAACGTCACGTGGATTTAAAGTAGCCATTCACGTTGCTCCTTAACCGTAGAATTTTTTGTTGTTAGCAGCCATTTCGCGCAACATTTCTGGCGCTTCATAAGCTTTACCAAGGTGCGCATACTTATTGCAAAGCGCAACATACTCAGCTACACCGGTTTGATCGATGTAACGGCATGGACCACCACGGAATGGAGGGAAACCAACACCCATGATCATCGCCATATCTGCTTCAGCAGCAGTGGCTACAATGTTGTCTTCCAGGCAACGAACCGTTTCGTTACAGAAAGCCAGCATCATGCGGTCAATGATTTCCTGAGCGTCAAATTCACGTTTTTCCGCAGTTGCAACAGAGGCCACAAGCTCATACGCAGTTGGATCAACCACTTTGGCTTTTTTGCCTTTACGGTCAAGTTCATACTTGTAGAAACCAACGTCGTTCTTTTGACCCAGACGGTTGTTTTCGTACATCACCTGAATCGAACCTTTGAAATCAGGTTTCATACGATCCGGGAAGCCTTCAGCCATCACTTCTGCACCGTGTACGCCAGTGTCGATACCGACAACGTCCATCAGGTAAGCAGGGCCCATTGGCCAGCCGAATTTTTCCATGACTTTATCGATTTGCTGGAAGTCAGCACCATCTTTAAGCAACAGGTCAAATGCACCGAAGTAAGGGAACAATACGCGGTTCACCAGGAAGCCCGGGCAGTCATTCACCACGATTGGTGTTTTACCCATTTTCTGAGCAAGCACCACAGTTGTTGCAATCGCTTCATCAGAAGTCTTCGCACCACGAATCACTTCAACCAGTGGCATCATGTGTACCGGGTTAAAGAAGTGCATGCCCACGAAGTTTTCAGGACGTTCCAGATTTTCAGCCAGACGCGTGATTGAAATCGTAGAAGTATTAGATGCAATGATCGTGTTTTCACGAACTTTTGCTTCAGTTTCTTTCAGTACGATACCTTTGACTTTTGGATTTTCAGTCACGGCTTCGATCACGATGTCCACTTCTTTAAACTCGTCATAGCTTAAAGTTGGACGGATGCGCGCAAGAGTTTCACCCATTTGAGCAGGCTTCATCTTCTTACGTTCAACTTGTTTGGTCAGTAAACCATTGGCTTCTTTCATACCCAAAGCAAGTTGCTGGTTACCGATGTCTTTCATGATGATCGGTGTGCCTTTGCTTGCCGCCTGGTAAGCAATACCACCACCCATGATACCTGCGCCTAGAACAGCCGCCTGGTTCACTGGATGCGCACCTTTTTCATAGCGCTTCGAGGTTTTTTTCACGATCTGGTCATTCAGGAACAAACCGATCAAGGCACCTGCTTGTGGTGTGACTGCTGCTTTAGCAAAACCTTCAGCTTCCGCTTTCAGCGCGTCATCACGATGCAGGCTCGCACCCGCTTGAAGAGAATCAAGCAGTAATTTTGGTGCAGGGTATTGAGCTGGATTAGCTTTTGCCAGAACCATGCCTTTCGATGAGTTAAACGCCATCATCTGTTCGATCGGGCTGAGTTTAACTGGATCGAGTTTTTCCTGACGCTTGGTTTTCCAGTCTAAACGGCCATGAATCGCCTGTTTTACCAGATCAAGTGCAGCATCTTGTAGCTTGTCAGCAGGAACGACAGCATCGACTGCGCCGTCTTTCAGTGCGGCAGCAGGCTTTTTAGGATTGGCCATTGCCATCCATTCTACCGCGTTGTCGATACCGATCAGACGGCTTAAACGTACTGTACCACCGAAGCCCGGGAAGATCCCCAGCTTGATTTCAGGCAGGCCCACTTGCGCCTGCTCTGACATGACACGGTAGTCACACACCAGGCACATTTCGAAACCGCCACCGAGTGCCATGCCATTAATGGCAGCCACTTTAGGAATGTCGAGGTCTTCGAAGCTGTTAAAAATTTCATGTACTGGCATTGCCCAGTCAACAATCGCTTGTTCACCCTGAGCAAAGTTGTCGCCGAATTCAGTGATATCAGCACCTACAATAAATGTAGATTTGCCTGAAGTCACAATCAGACCTTGAATATCGGCATGGGAGACGGCTTCGATAGCAGCCTTGAAATCTTCAATCGTTGCACGGTTGAATTTGTTAACAGACTCACCTTGTAAGTCAAAGCGGAATTCTGCAATCCCGTCCTCAAGCATTTGGACGGTAATGGCATTGCCAGCGTGGATCATGCCCTGATCTCCTTTATTTTGGAGGACTTCTAAGTTGATGTTGTGAAGCAAGTGCGCATGTCCCGCGCACTTTTTGACTTCGCTAATCTTACGATAACTATATCCAAAAAGAACATAACAAGTTGTATCAAGCCGTGACGCAATGGTCATCAATTTCTGCCGGCTTGATCCGACCGGTTATAATTTTTCCTTTCAGTTTCCTATAGCCCGATGAACCAAAGATTGTGTTTCAATTCATTATTTTTTATCAATCAGCCTGATAGATATGGAGCAGGGTGACTGATTTTCAAGGTGTATTTCTAGCGGAGTTTTGTCAATTCAGTCAATTTCTATCCTTGAACTTGCCATTTTTAGCCTCGAAGTATGCTGAGCGCAGGGCTTTCAGGTCTTTGCTGATAGTATTTAATCAGCACAAATAACAGTGTATTAGATCATTTGAGTTACTGAACTTTTCTGATGAGATCGAAAATGGGAACGATCCTGTCGATGTGTGATTTAAAATAATTTCCATCCTGCCGGGTTGAATCCCTGTCATCTGCTATGGAATTGTTTATGATGATCTTGCACTTAGATATGGGGGATATCGATGCACGTATTTCGTTCTAAAAAAGACTGGTGGCTGCTGGCTTTTGTGATTTGTATGAGTGGCCTGTTGCTGCAACTACTGCTGACCATGCAGGCCAAAGGCACTATGCAGCAATATCCGCTGCACACTGCGGTTTATGTCCTGACTATTATCATTTTATGGTGGCCGCTGTGGAGTACGCGCTATGTGATGGACAATGGGGTGTTGACCATAAAAAGCCTGTGGTTAAGCTGGAAGATTCCGTTAAGTGAAATCCAATCCATTCAGCCCACAGACTACTCTATCATTGCGCCAGCCTTATCTTTAAAGCGTCTGCGGATTGACTATACTGATGCGGGCGTGCAGAAATTTATATTGGTTTCACCCAAAGATCAAACTGCTTTTATACAGGTGCTTCAGCCGAATAAAAACTGATATCGAGTCTGCCTTAGTTAAGCTTTTGCTTGCTCAGGCAGAACCACCAGCTGTCCATCGACACAGTCCAGATGCAGACTGAACTGCTCAGGCTGGTTTAAAAAATACAGCGCCAGAATCGGCTCCAGTTCGGTACGCATCTTGCGGCCCAAATGTCGGGCGCCGTAACGAATATCATGGTCCTGATAGAAATAGGCTTTGGCTGAAGTGCTTAAATGCACGCTGCGTTGCTGATGTTGCAAGCGCTTGTTCAGTTTATCCAGTTCAATTTCGACCAGACGTGGTAGGGCATCATGCTGTACCGCCTGATAATGCAGGCTGCGGTCAATCCGGTTCAGAAATTCAGGGTCGAATTTACGCTGCATGACTTTTTCAATGATGCGCTGGGTGGGAACGCGCTTCAGACACAGTGCCTGCATTTTCTCAGGCAGATAGCTGAGTTTGTCCAGATATTGCTGCGCCGCCTGTGCCCCGACATTGCTGGTCATAAAGATCATGCAGTTGCGAAAATCGATAGTTTTAGTGCCCGCTGTCAAGGTCAGCCGGCCAGTATCCAGCACGTTCATCAAGCCGCGAATCACTTCGTTACTGGCTTTTTCCAGCTCATCAAACAGCATGATGCTGGGACGGGTATGACTGCCGGCAATCGCAGTTTCATCAAACAGGCTGTGACCTTCCTTTGATCCCACATAACCGGGCGGTGCGCCGGTCAAAGCCGCCGCATAATGTTCCTGTGCCAGAGTATTCATATCAATCCGGCAAAAGGCATCCGGGCGGCCATAGATCGCATCGGCAATCAGACGCACGGTTTCTGTTTTACCGACGCCAGTCAGGGCCCAGCATCAAGGTAACCGACAAAGGGCGATCCGGACTGGAAAAATCTGCCTTGACCACATGCAACATTTTTTCAATTTCATTCAGGGCTGCATCCTGCCCAATAATCCGTTCACGTAGCAGTTGCATTACCTTACTCGGCTCGATATGAAAACGCGGTTTACCAATCAGGCGAGCACGTTCAGACGGGTGATGGGTGGAGGTGGAGGGTTGAACAATATGAATGCCCGATTGCTGCAGGGTCATGCGAATCATCTCAAAACTAGACTTTTTGAGCATAACAAAGTTAAAGGTTGAAACTTATAGCTTTTAACAATCAGTTTATGTCGTGAGGATTATAGATTGGGGGGATAACCCGACAGGAACTTTAAGATTAAGTGGCAGCTTCAGGGGAATTTTGTGTTTTTGCTTGAAAATGACGCAACAATCATCACATATATCTGCAGATTGTAGGTGAAAAATAGGCTTTAGGTGAACGAAAACGCACGCCCCCATATTGAAAAAATCCTGGCGAATATGACCAGCCTGCCCGGGGTCTACCGGATGTATGGCAAAGACGGTGAATTATTGTATGTGGGTAAAGCCAAAAACCTGAAAAACCGGGTCTCCAGCTATTTTGTCAAAACGCTGGATCATCCCAAAACCCAGGCCTTGGTGGCACGGATTTATGATATCCAGACCCTGGTGGTACGTTCTGAAACTGAAGCCTTGTTGCTGGAACAGAACCTGATCAAGCTGCATCATCCGCCCTATAACATCATGCTGCGTGATGACAAATCTTATGTCTATATTTTTGTTTCGGCAGATAAACCCTATCCGCGTTTAGCCAGTGGGCGCGGCAAGGGCAAGCACCAGGTGGGCAAGTTTTTTGGACCTTATCCGAGTGCGTATACCGCCCGGGATACTCTGGTGGTGCTACAAAAACTGTTCAATGTGCGTTCCTGTGAAAACAGTTTTTTTGCCAACCGGACCCGGCCATGTCTGCAATACCAGATCAAACGCTGCTCTGCGCCCTGTGTCGGATTTATTTCTCCGGAAGACTATAAGGCAGATGTCGATAACTCGATCCGATTTTTGCAGGGCGATACCAAGGAGCTGAATCAGGAACTGATCGCAAAAATGGAAGCGGCCGCTGAAGCGCTGGAATTTGAAAAAGCAGTGTTCTATCGTGACCGGATGGCATTGTTAAGAGACGTACAGTCGCAGCAGGCGATCTATAAGCTCAAAGGCGAAGCCGATATCCTGTCGATTGCCTATCAGGCCGGGGTGACCTGTGTGCAGATCATGCATGTGCGCAATGGTAAAATGCTAGGTGGAAAAAGTTATTTCCCGGATATGCTTAGTGATGACCTAGGGCAGATGCTGGCCGATTTTATTGCCAATTTTTATTTTCAGGTAGCCGATGAAATCCCGGCTGAACTGATTGTCAATCTGGAAGTGGCTGACCGTAAAGAACTGGAAGCGGCACTGTCGCAGCATTTTGGCAAGAAAATCCAGATCAAGTCCAAAGTCCGCGAAACCCGCGCCGAATGGCTGGAACTGGCGCAGATGAATGTACAGCACGCGATTCAGGGCAAGCTGGCCAATCATATAGAATTAAATGAGCGTTTTCATCAGTTGGAGCAGGTGGTCGGCCGTCCTGTAGATCGGATTGAGTGTTTCGATATTTCGCATACTATGGGTGAAGATACCGTGGCCTCCTGTGTGGTCTTTGATAGTGGGGGCGCGCGCAAGCGCGACTATCGCCAGTTTTCCATTCATGATATTCAGGCAGGTGATGACTATGCCGCCATGCGTCAGGCGCTGACCCGTCGTTATAAGAAAGCCCTGTTACCGGACTTGCTGCTGATTGATGGTGGCAAGGGGCAATTGCATATGGCGATGGAAGTCATGCAGGAACTAGGCTTAGAGGCCTTTATGGTCGGTGTGTCCAAAGGTGAGGGACGTAAGCCCGGTCTGGAAACCCTGCACTTTACCGATGGCAGTAAAATTCAATTACCGGAGGATCATAAGGCGCTGCATCTGATTCAGCAGGTACGTGATGAAGCACACCGCTTTGCGATTACCAAGCATCGTGCTAAACGTGACAAGAAACGAGGTTCATCAGTGCTGGAAGTTATTCCGGGGCTCGGACCAAAACGCCGTCGGGATTTGCTGACCCATTTTGGCGGGATTCAGGGCGTACTGAAAGCCTCAGAAAGAGATCTGCAACTGGTACCGGGACTGGGTTCAGTCATGGCCCGGATGATTTATAAAGTGCTGCATGAATGACGCGTGGCTTAAATGCAAGGGCCAAAGTGCGCATTGACGCTTGGGTCACGTGACATTCACAACCTGAAGAATTTTGCCGAATATACTGAGCATCAAGACTTACTGAGGGATCAACATGTCTTTGCATGCACTTTATGCACAAATTGCCGAACAGGAATGGGTAGAGTTTCCACAGGGATGGTTACAGGGTCGTACTCTGTATGGTGGTCTGGCTGCCGCGATGATGATGCAAAAAGCCGTCACTCACATCAATGATCCGGCCAAGCATTTGCTGAGTTGCAGTGTGACCTTTGTCGGCCCGATTCAGCAAGCCAAAGTACGACTGAGTGCCGAAATCCTGCGGCAGGGCAAGTCGGTGACCACGATTGAAGTGCGCTTATGGCAGGACGACGCGGTGCAAAGTATTCTGATTGCCAGTTTTGGTATTTCCCGTGATTCAGAGATTCAGGTAAAGCAACAAGTTCAGGCACCCGACTATGCTGCGCCAGAGCAGCTGTTTCAGATTCCTGTTGGCTATGGTATGCCAGACTGTTATGACCATTTCGAAGTAGCCTGGGCGGATGTCAATCTACCTTGTAGTGCCAGTCCTCGTCCGGACTTTGGTGGCTGGTGCCGGTTTCATCCTGAAAAGCATCACAACCGTGAATTTCTGGTCGCAGACTTGATGGCTATTTTTGATATCTGGCCACCTGGGGTGTTGCCGATGTTTAAAAACATGGCGCCTGCGAGTAGTCTGACCTGGACAGTGACCTATGTGCATCCGGTTCAACATCAATTGCATGATTGGTTTAAATATAAAGTATTTACCGACTATGCTGCGGATGGTTATGCGACGGAGCATGCCTATCTCTGGGATGCCGAAAATCGCCTGATTGCGATGGCAAGACAAACAGTGACGGTGTTTGCCTAGTGACACTGCAAGTCAATTCGTATAAAGTGAAGCCTATTAATGATGGATCAAACCTCTAAAAAAGTGTGCATTTTCATCGTACATGAGGGGAAAAATTGGCGGTGTCTATGACTACAGGTCGTATCCTGAATATTCCAAATATCTTGACCTTGGCGCGTATCGCTCTTATTCCGGTATTTTTATTGGTGGCTTACTGGCCACCTGCAATGGGCTTTGATGCCCATAACCCCGACATGACGCGGCATATTATTTTGACCACGATTTTTGTGGTGGCTGCAGTAACGGACTGGTTTGATGGCTATCTGGCACGTACATTAAACCAGACTTCTGCTTTTGGACGTTTTCTCGACCCAGTTGCAGATAAATTGATGGTCGCAGCTGCACTGATTGTGCTGGTGCAATGGCAGCCTTCCATGTCGATGGCTTTTGCTGCGATTGTGATTATTTCGCGTGAAATTACTGTGTCAGCCTTACGTGAGTGGATGGCAGAGTTGGGTGCACGGACCAATGTTGCGGTTTCAACGGTGGGGAAATACAAAACTGCTTTCCAGATGATCGCCATCACCGTATTTCTGTTAAATTGGCCACCGCTGGAAATGCTGGCCTATGCCTTGCTATACACCGCAGTGGTACTCACCTTATGGTCGATGTTCATTTATCTGAAAGCGGCTTGGCCATATCTGAAACAGCCTTAATCGAAATGAAAAGAGAAGCTCCTTGAAAGGGGGCTTTTTTTATGCGCTTAAATTATCAAGCCAATCGGCAAATTGCAGGCAAAAAAATACCCAGCCTTTGGGGGAAGAACTGGGATGAAATCGGGGTATTTGTTGCTTATTATTATAGTTATTCAAAGATATCTCATCTTCTTAGGGATCATTATAGAGAGACAGTTTTTTTTAATCATGTGGCTTCTTGTAGCAGAATGTTGTGTTTTGTGATTACTCTGTATATTACTTTTACAATCTATTATTTTGATACAAATCTGAATGTTTTTCAGCAGGATAGTGGCTGACTAGATAAACGAAATAGAATAAGTAAAAATCTGTTTTTGTGCTCTAAGTGTGAGTTAGTAAGATTTGTTAGAATTAGTCAAAAAATCCCCTGAGATAGGGGATAGATTTATGCCTACGCGGACTTCATTCTTGTTTTGTGTAAAAAAGAAAGGCAGGGCTTTAATGTGAAAAGTTCCTGCATTGGGAGCTCTTCACATTCAAAACTACGTGCTTAGCTGGTCTTGAGTAATGTTTAGAACAACACATAAAAAAGAATCTCCAAAGTTGGAGATTCTTTTAGATTAAAGTCTACGCGGACTTCGTCCTTGTCTTACGTAAAAAAGAAAAGCAGTGCTTTCTTTTTTACTCAGGCTTCAGCCCTTCGGCTTTTTCTAGGGATGCATCATTGTTAAAGAACTTTTCACGCTGTTCTTCAAGAAACTTTTTCGCATCTGCTTCAAACACGTTCAAACGCTTTTCATTAATTAGCGTAGTCTGGTGTTTTAGCCATTCTTGCCAAGCCTGTTTAGACACGGTGTCAAACAATTCCTGACCCTTTGGCCCCGGGAATGGAGCAAAGTCTAAACCTTCCATGTCTGCCTGATACTTACGGCAAAAAACTTGTCGAGACATATCCATACTCCAAAATTATGCGTAAAGTTGTTCCAAACGCGCATGTGCACGCTCAATGGCTGCTTTCACTTGAGCAGGCGCGGTGCCACCAATGTGATTACGGGCATTCACCGAAGCTTCAAGAGTTAGGGCTTTTTCAAATACGTCTGCTTGAATCAGGTCAGAGAACTGTTGCAGTTGTTCGAGTGTCAATTCAGACAGGTCTTTAGATTCTTGTACACCGAGTGCAACCGCTTTACCTACAATCTCGTGCGCATCACGGAATGCAACGCCGTTTTTCACCAGGTAATCAGCTAGGTCAGTCGCAGTTGAGAAACCACGCAGCGCTGCTTCGCGCATTTCAGCAATGTTTGGAACCAGTGCAGGAATCATGTCAGCAAATGCCATGAGTGAACCACGAACTGTATCGATCGCATCGAACAATGGCTCTTTATCTTCCTGATTGTCTTTGTTATAGGCTAGAGGCTGGCCTTTCATTAAAGTCAGCAGGCTCATCAAATCGCCATAGACACGACCAGTTTTACCACGTACCAGTTCAGGTACATCCGGATTTTTCTTCTGCGGCATGATGGATGAACCAGTACAGAAGCGATCTGGAATGTTCACGAATTTGAACTGTGCAGACGTCCATAGAATCAGTTCTTCAGACATACGTGACAAGTGCATCATGATTAAAGATGCAGCCGCATTAAATTCAATTGCGAAATCACGATCCGATACTGCATCTAAAGAGTTTTCAGCAACGGCTTCAAAACCTAACAGTTCAGCGGTATAGGCGCGTTCAATCGGGTAAGTTGTTCCCGCAAGTGCAGCAGAACCCAGTGGCATACGGTTGACACGCTTACGGCAATCAATCAGACGCTCTGAATCACGTACCAGCATTTCAAACCAAGCCATCAAATGGTGACCAAAAGTCACTGGCTGAGCGGTTTGCAAGTGGGTAAAGCCCGGCATGATGGTGTCGGTATTTTTAGCCGCTAAGCTTAAAATACCTTTTTGTAATTTTTTCAGTAACTCCAGGATGCCATCGATTTCATCGCGCACATAAAGACGGATATCTGTTGCCACCTGGTCATTACGGCTACGGCCAGTATGTAATTTCTTACCAGTAATGCCGATACGCTGAGTCAGGCGTGACTCAATGTTCATGTGTACATCTTCTAAATCAATGCGCCA
Source organism: Acinetobacter lwoffii (assembly GCF_049367455.1). GTDB lineage: Bacteria > Pseudomonadota > Gammaproteobacteria > Pseudomonadales > Moraxellaceae > Acinetobacter > Acinetobacter lwoffii_W. The sequence continues at coordinate 1,216,096 of NZ_JBMPXW010000001.1, read as the reverse complement.
TTCGAAGTTACCAGCTTCAATATCGGCTTGAATCGCTGTCAGACCTTCAATAATGTCATCGCGTTCTTGCGTGGTCAGTACGCCCACTTTTGCCAGCATGGTTGCGTGGGCAATCGAGCCTGCAATATCTTGTTTATAAAAACGTTGGTCAAATTGAACAGATGCTGTAAATTCAGCAACAAAAGCATCAGTCGCTTCAGAGAAACGACCGCCCCACATACCCGAAGTCTGGGCGTGTGATGGATTAGAGGAATTAGAAGATGTGGTCATGTCGGCTCAATCAGATTAAAAGCAGTAGAACGAAAAAGAGTATAACAAATTCAAAGCCCATTGCCGAAATCACATCTGCTCAATCTTTTACATCGATGAACGAACAAACGCAAAATTCCTATTTTTTTAGCCAGATCGGCAATTTACGCTATTTGCTGGAACTGTTTGCTGGCGGCAATATTCTCGCCATGATTCTGGCGCTTGCAGAAGCGCAATCCTGGCAGGCATTAAATGGGATACACCTGCTGCAATATATGCTGTATATCAACTGGATACTGTTATGTTTTGCAGCACTGGTTGAACTGTTCCATCAGTCCTTTCAGCGTATGGGCATTAAACTGGCGTTAACTTCCGGATTTCTGCTGTTACAGGCAATTGTATTGCTGACCACGGTGAACCTGAATATCTTGATACATTTTGGACAGAATTTTAATTTTCAAGATTTAAACCTGGTGATTGCGCTGGATCAGGTTGGACTCCATTTAAGTCTGGGAATTTTACTGGGAACCTTCTGTTTTCGTTATCTTTACTTGCGTGAACAATGGGAGCAGCAGCAGCATAGCGAGCTGAATGCTAGAATTCAGGCCATGCAGGCACGGATTCAGCCGCATTTCCTGTTTAACAGCATGAATAGTGTGATCAGCCTGATCAGTATCGATCCGGATAAAGCCGAGCACATGCTGTTGAATTTGTCACGGTTATTTCGTGCCAGTTTTCAGGAATTAAAACTGGTCAACCTGCAGGAGGAAATTGATCTGTGCCAACGCTATCTGGAGATTGAGCAGATCCGTCTAGGTGAGCGTTTGCATGTGGAATGGAAGTTAGAAAACAAAGACTTATACTCACAAGTTCAAATTCCATTATTAACTTTACAACCCTTGTTAGAAAATAGTATTTTCCATGGAGTTGAAAAAATTCTTACAAAGAGTACCATAAGCATATTGGTTGAAATATTGCAAAATCAAATTAATATCATCATAACCAACCCTTATGCACAGGATAATAAAACTTTAAAAAAGGGACATGGTATTGCAATAGAAAATGTCAGACAGCGTCTGCAAGCTTATTATGGACCCAGTGTGACTTTTCAAACCTTTGCCGGCGAAGGGATGTTTACGACGGTAGTGCGATATCAATATAAATAAAAATAAATCAAAGAAATCGCAGTTAGCTTTATCATTCATCTGATGATGTTAACTGGGTAAGGAGGAGAAATGGACATCCTGATTTGTGATGATGAGCCTTTGGCCGTCGAGCGTTTATCACGTTTGGTCTCTCAACTGGGGCATGATGTGGTGGCGACAGCAAGCCATGGCCGTCAAGCGATTGATCTGGCTCACCAATACGAACCCGATGTCATCCTATTAGATATTCAAATGCCTGAAATGAATGGACTGGCTTGTGCGCAACATTTGCGTCAACTGGATCCAATGCCGGCCATTGTCTTTTGTACGGCCTATGACCAACATGCGCTGGATGCATTTAAATCAAATGCCGAAGGCTACTTGCTTAAACCGGTGATGCAACAGGAATTGGCACAGGTTTTAGAGCACTTAACTAAACTTACCCAAGCTCAAATGAGCCAACTAAAACAAAAAGAAAATATGGACGAAATCAATATCAGCCGCCAGCAGATTGCGGCAAAGACCTATCGTGGTGTCGAATTGGTGCCAGTTGAAAATATCTATTATTTTCTGGCGGATCAGAAATATGTCACTGTGCGTCATAAAAACGGCAGTGTATTGATTGATGAAACCTTAAAGGAGTTGGAGCAGGAGTTTGGGAGCCAGTTTATCCGGATTCATCGTAATGCCTTGATCTCGGTGCATTATCTGGATGGTCTGGAAGTGGTCAGTTCAGGTCAGTATCAGGTACGTTGTCGTGAGCTGGACGACCGTTTGGCGGTCAGTCGGCGACATTTACCATTTTTACGAGATCGGATTCAAAAGCTTTAGCAGGGGATGAATGAGAGCATTCAGTTGAAACTTGTATAAATTCACTTGCATTTTCAAGTGAGCAGGTTAAGTTTAGACTATTGTTCTCATTTACTGTTATTGAAATTTATGAAGACCCTAAAAATTGCAACTCGACAAAGTCCACTTGCGCTTTGGCAAGCGGAACACATCCGTGCGCGCCTACAAGATTTGCACGCTGGTTTGCAGGTCGAGTTAGTCACTTTTGTTACACAGGGCGATAAAATTCTAGATACACCACTGGCTAAAATTGGTGGAAAAGGACTATTTGTAAAAGAATTAGAAGCCGCTTTACTGGATGGTCGTGCAGATCTGGCTGTGCATTCCATGAAAGATGTCCCGATGGCCTTGCCTGAAGGTCTGAGTCTGGCAGTAATCTGCGAACGTGAAGACCCATTAGATGCCTTTGTGTCGAATACCTACACTAGTTTTGAAGAATTGCCACAAGGTGCCAAAGTCGGAACCTCAAGTTTACGTCGTAAAACCCAGATTTTAAAACAGCGTCCGGATCTGGACATTATCGATTTACGCGGTAATGTCGGCACACGCTTGTCCAAACTGGATGCTGGTCAGTATGATGCGATTATTCTGGCCAGTGCCGGTTTAAAACGTTTAGGTCTGGCAGAACGTATTCGTCATACTCTGACGCCTGAAGTCAGTCTGCCGGCCGTGGGACAAGGTGCATTGGGCTTAGAATGCCGTACTCATGATCAGACGGTGCTGGACTTGATTCAGCCACTCCTGCATGCAGATACAGATGCTTGCGTACGTGCCGAACGTGCCTTTAATGCCTATCTGGAAGGCGGTTGTCAGGTGCCGATTGCCGGTTATGCCACGCTCAAAGAGGGTGTGATTTCAATCGAAGGTCGTGTAGGCAGTATCGATGGAGCAGTTTTGCTCCGGGCACAGCAGACTGGAAAAACGGCAGATGCAGAGCAATTGGGTGTGAAGCTGGCAAAAGACTTGCTTGATCAAGGTGCTGGCGAGTTGCTGAAAGCACTCTATTCACACTGATGTTATTGATTAATACCCGCCCCAGTGATCGTGCTGCAGGTTTGACCCAGCAGTTACAGGCAGCGCAAGTGTCTGTTTTAGAATTGCCTTTGCTCGAACTGCATGCCATGCCTTATTCCGATGAGCTGTCGAGTTTGTATCAGCAGCTGGAGCAGGCACAGATTATTGTGGTGGTTAGCCCGACGGCCGCTCAGATTGGCATGCAATATTTACAACAGGCGGGTATTAAGCTCTCGGCCTTGGCGCAGGTGCATTGGGTGGCAGTGGGCAAAGCCACTGAACAGGCATTGGCGAGCTACGGCATTCATAGTCATGTGCCTGAGGTCGAAACCTCGGAAGGCATGCTGCAATTGCCTGTGTTGAAGCAACTGGCTTCTGGCTCAGGTGTAGCCTTCTGGCGCGGAGAAGGCGGTCGTCAATTTATGATGGATCATTTACGTGCCAGCAATATTAAAGTTTTAAACTTTATTTTGTACCGGCGGCAATGTCCTGAAACGACGGCAACGATTTTGGCAGAGAACTTGTCGCTGCTTAAGAGGCAGCAGCGTTTTGCAGTTCTGATCACTAGTGAGGCAAGCTGGTTAAACTGGCTGGCAATTATGCAGGATAGTGCAGAGTTCATACAGCAAGCCTGTTATTTGGTTTTGGGGCCACGTTTGGCCACTATTCTTGGGGAATATCAACAGCAGCATCAGGCAAGTTTTCAATTCGTACAAGTCGATGATTTAGAGGCAAATACGATCTTGCAGAAAATGAGGCTGATATTAGGGAACGCATGAAGAAACTATTCATTGTAGTGTTCATCTTGAGTATGGCGTGGCTCATCAAGCTTAGCTATGACTTTCATGTTCTGAATACAGCACAGACTGAATTCAATCAAAGCATCAATCAGTTACAGCAGCAAAATGCCAATCTCAATGATCAGTTCGTGGCTTTAAAACGCCAGATTTCTGCTCAGCAGGAAAGTGCTAGGGCTACTTCAGCAAAAGCGCCAGTAAGTGAAGCGGTAGCTAATGAAACACAGAATGATATTGCCTTAGTACAGCAACATCTGGATCTGATCGAATTTGCACTGCAACAGCAACAATACGCCACTGCGATTGAGAAATTAAATCAGTTATCCAATGAGCTGGATGATTATATTTTAGCGCCTGCCTTGGTCAGTAGTTTGCAGCAAGTAATTGCAAAAGATCAGGACATGCTGAAAAAATTCGTGAACAGCCGATTAGTGCAGCAAAATAAAGTAAAAGAAGTTTTGGTGCAGATGGATACTGAAATTGAAAAAGAAATTCGGACACCATATCGTCAGCGTCCAGAAACTCAACGCTCTTTCTGGCAGCGCTGGGTTCAGATTGAATCCGCAGATCAGCCAAGCATAGTCTTGATGCAACGGCATCTGGTACTGAAAGAGGCCCAATTGCGCTTGCTCATCGCACAAAATACCTTGCAAAAAGACCAATCCGTCGCTTTTCAGCAAGCACTGAATGCCGTGATTGAAGTCTTGGAGCAATTGCCGGATGCACAGAGCCAAAAATGGATTCAGCAATTGAATCAAATTAAGGCCACCCCGATTACTCCGATTCCATTATTAAACACACGCACCCTAGTGGGCTAATTGCTTATGAAACAGATTCTGCTGGCCTATTTATTTGTCTGCTTACTTGGCATTGCGGTGCTGAGTATCCTGAGTTATGGACATGGGGCTGGCTATGTCTATCTGTATTGGCGCGAGTGGCAGTTACAAACCACCCTCTGGTTTTTGGCCGCATCCTTGGTCAGTGTAAGTTTTTTGATGCATTGCATCTGGTATGCGATCAAGCAGTATCGCAGCCGTGAACAGCGTAAAACTGAAACAGTCTTTAGTTTTTCCCGCTTGCACCCTTATGAACAATTGGCAGTCATCTGGTTATTAAACGCTGCTCAGGATCAGCGGGATTTTATTCAGCAGTCTTTCACCAAGTCGGGTTTACTCAAGCATATTATTGATGCACGTTTATCTTGGGGACAACAGCAATATACCCATGCATTAACTGCTTTAAACCAATCCAATCCCATGGCATTTGAATTGGCAGAATTGCAACGGATTGAAATTTATTTATCACAACAGCAAGGTGAACAAGCACTTACCCATTTGGAGTTTTTAAATCAGCATGAATTATCACCTTGGTTAATGCAGGTTAAAACAGCCTATGAGCAGCGCCTTGTTGCATTATGGGGAGTATTTGCCATGCAGTTTCCCTGGTTATATTTACGCTCGACTCAATATGGGCATTTAGACCAAGAAGTAAAAAAATCATGGCTGGAACAATTATTACTGGCCTATGACCAAGCCACACAGGACGATTTATTTTATTTACAGCAACGTTATTTAGATTTAAAACCTCAGATATTTGATCGTGACTATTCGGTCAAATTATTATGGTTGAAATTATTATTTAGAATGCCAGAAATGAGTGCCGAGCATGAAGTGCTTGCGATTCATTTAATGGAACAGCAATTTAATCAGGATGTCTTTTATTTGTGGTTCCAGCAACAGTTATTGCGGCAAAATCCAGATTATGATGCGATTGCACAACAGATTTCGCACTGGGAAGCCAAATATCCGGCATTACCGATTTTAAGCTTTGCGAAATGGCATGTGTTGCAAGCTACAGGCTATACAGATCAAGCTCAGCAATTGCTCGACTTATATCCGGATGATATCCGGATGAGTTATTTAAGAATTAAAGCTGCCTTACAAGATCGGGAGGACTTGCTACAGCAGTTAAATGCAGTATTTGAATCGAATGTAAACTTTATAGAAATTAAGACTTGAGAATAATGATGTCAGAATTAAAACAATATCCAGTTATTTATGAACAAACAGTTGCATGGGGCGATATGGATGCCTTTGGACATGTCAATAATGCCATGTATTACCGTTATGTCGAAAGTGCACGTCTAGCTTATTTAACCCAATTAGAAATTCTCACTGAATCGGTATCTACCGTAGTGGCATCCAATCAGTGCCGTTATTTAAAACCCGTGGTTTTTCCTGATCATTTAAAAGTGGCAGCACGTATTGAAGAAATTCGAAATAGTGCAGTTAGAATGCAATATCTATTATGGAGTGAAAAACAGCAAAGTATTGTTGCTACTTCAGAAGCAGTGATTGTCTGTGTCGATAAAAAGACCATGCAGAAAACAGAAATTCCGGAACATATTCGCGAAAAAATCAAAGCACTTGAATTAAGCGTTCAACATGAAATTTAAAAATGAATGAAGCATTTTATTTTGTAATTTTTTTTAAACTTTATTGTTATTGCTTTAAGGTTTTATATTGAATGTTTTATTTAATATAAATATGATGGGTCTATTATTTAATAAAATGAATAATATTATTTTTCGGAGAGCATTATGCCAGATATTACGCATTTATCAGTAGAAGAGTTAAAACGTTTACAAGCAGAAGCAGAATCGCTGATTGCTTCAAAAAAAGATCAAGAAATTGAAGACGCTTATCAGCAAATCTTGGCAGTTGCTGAGAAAGTGGGTATGACGGTTGAACAGTTACTTGAATTTGGTGCATCTAAGCGTAAGAAATCGTCACGTAAGTCGGTTGAACCGCGTTACCGTAGCAAAAGCAATCCGGACGATACCTGGACTGGCCGTGGTAAACAGCCGCGCTGGTTGGTGGCTGAATTGGAAAAAGGCGCAAAGCTGGACGATTTCCTGATCTAAGCCTTCATTTGATCTGGTCATTAGGCTGTCATACAGACAGTCTATGATCATTAAACCAAGCATACCTGCTTGGTTTTTTTATATCTATGAATTGGCGTTGGCAGAAAAGTGTGCATAATGTGTGGGTATAAGGGGAAAATTATAAATGGGGGATTTGGACTTGAGCGATTGGTCGTGGTGGGGATGAGCAGTAAACCGAAAACTTTAAGATGGTTGATCCTTGCTCTTGTTGCATTTTTTATTTTTGTCGTATTACAAGTGCCAGCAGCCTGGTTAATTTCAAAATTTTATAAAAATAACCAGACGTTGCATAATGTAAACGGAAATATCTGGCAGGGAAGTGCGGACTGGAAAAAAGGCAATCTTCGGGGCAGTCTGAACTGGAAAGTACGGCCGCTGGATTTGCTGTTGCTGCGAGTTGGAGCACATATGGATTTGCATAGTGGCAATACCCAGCTTTCCGGGATCATGGCCTATGGTCTGAATAAATCTTTAATTGTCAAAAATCTTGAAGGGCAGGTCGCGCCTGAAACCTTAAAAAAAGTTGCAGACTGGCAATGGCCGAGTACTGCGATTCAGTTTAAAGATCTGGATTTTAAATATAAAAAAGATCAGGGCTTTAGTCAGGTGGCCGGGCAAATGCAATGGGTGGGTGGTGAGCTGATTTATACCTTTGCCCAGCGTCAGGAACGCATGAATGTACCCGCCATGACTGGACAACTCGCAGATGAAAGCGGACAGCTGTTAATTGGTGTTCGGGATAGTCGCGATCAACGTATGCTGAATATCAAGCTTGATCCGAGTCTGATGCTGGATATCCAGCTCACCCAACGCTTTTTAATGAATGCGCCTTCCTATGAAGGTAAAGCCGGATTAGATACCTATGTGATCAGTACCCGCCAACCCTTAATGGGAGGCTTGAATTGATGACAGTTTCTCTGAATGATTTAAAAAATATTGAACTGAAACAGCTCAATCGTGCTGCACCTGTGGTTTTGTTACTGCTCATCCTGTATCTATGCTGGAAGCTGGCGGCTTTGTTCTGGTTGCTGATAGCTCCACCCCAGGCCATGCAGCTGGATCGGGTTGAACTGGGTTCGCAACAGCCGCAAATTCCGAATATCGGTGCATTTTCGCTGTTTCAGGAAGTTGGGCAGTCTGCGGGTGTGGTTGAAACCGCCAATATCATTTTACAAGGGGTGATGGTCGCCAGTCCAAGTTATAACTCTTCTGCGGTACTGAAAATCAATGATCAGGTCGATCGTTACCGTGTCGGGGAAATGTTGGCCAATAGCGGTTTTGAGTTGGCTGAAGTGCATTGGGATCGGGTTATTTTGCGTCGATCCACAGGTGCTACTCAGGAAATCTTATTCAAAGGTCTGGAAAATGGCTTGAATCAGCCGATTGTGCCGGAAACATCAGCATCTTCAAGTTCAATGCCTGCTATGCCTTCTAATAGTGGTATGCCTGAGCAGCCTTCGCCACAGAATGAAATTGGTCGGGCCATCCAGCAGATGCAGGAAAACAAAGACCAGTATTTACAGAATATGGGGGTGAGTGCAGCAGATGGTAGTTATGAAGTGACTTCACGGACGCCGGCTGCACTGCGTAATCGCCTGGGTTTAAGACCGGGCGACCGGATTTTGTCTTTAAATGGCCAGACGCTGAGCCAGGGACAGACCGAAGCACAATTACTGGAACAGGCCCGACGTGAAGGTCAGGTCAAACTCGAAATAAAACGTGGTGATCAGGTGATGACCATACAACAAGATTTGAAGTGATGTGTCATCACGCATAGGGTTAGGAAACACGAAAGTTTATGGCTTTATTTAATAATAATCGATCAGCATGGGCATTCTGTGTGGCCGCACCGTTAATGGCTATGGTCAGTACGGCGAGTTATGCACAAACCTGGAAAATCAACCTTCGAGATGCTGACTTAACTGCATTCATTAATGAAGTGGCCGATATTACCGGCAAAAACTTCGCAGTCGATCCGCGGGTACGTGGCAACGTGACGGTCATCTCCAATAAAGCCCTGAATAAAAATGAAGTCTATGACCTGTTTTTAGGCGTACTGAATGTCAATGGTGTGGTGGCGATTCCTTCGGGTAACACCATCAAGCTGGTTCCGGACAGCAATGTCAAAAGCTCAGGCATTCCCTATGATGCCAGAAGCCGTGCCAGTGGTGACCAGATTGTGACCCGAGTGTTGTGGCTGGAAAATACCAATCCGAATGACTTGATTCCTGCATTACGTCCTTTAATGCCGCAGTTTGCCCATTTGGCGGCGGTGCCGGGTACGAATGCCTTAATTGTGTCGGATCGTGCCAGCAATATTTACCAGCTGGAAACCATTATTCGTAATCTGGATGGCACCGGTCAAAATGATATTGAAGCGGTCAGTTTACAATCCAGTCAGGCCGAAGAAATGATTGGACTGATCGAGTCCATGACTGCCACCGGTGGAGCTAAAGATGTCCGCGGTTCACGGGTGCGGGTGATTGCAGATACTCGTACCAACCGGATCATCATCAAAGGTGATCCCACGACGCGCAAACGGGTGCGTCAAGTGATCGAAACTCTGGATGTGCCGGCTGCGGATCGTTTGGGCGGTTTAAAAGTTTTTCGTCTGAAATATGCCAGTGCCAAAAATCTTGCGGAAATCTTGCAGGGGCTGGTGAGCGGGCAGGCGGTGAACAGTAGTAATTCAAATTCAGGTAGCACAACCTCGACCTCGTCTTCACTCAGTTCCAGCAGCAATTTAAATAACAACAATACCAGTACGGGTTCGAGTAGCAACACCTCTTCAGGCATTCAGCTGAATACCGGCATGAATAATGAGCAGGGCGGAATTACCAGTTTTAATGGTAATGGCGTCAGTATTATTGCCGATACCACGCAAAATTCTCTGGTGGTGAAAGCGGATCCACAACTGATGCGAGAAATTGAATCAGCAATTGACCAGCTGGATATCCGTCGTCAACAGGTGCTGATCGAAGCCGCGATTATTGAAGTGGAAGGAACCGATGCGGATCAACTCGGTGTGCAATGGGCCTTGGGTGATATCAGCAGTGGGATTGGGCTGGTGAACTTCGATAATTTTGGGACTAGTCTGAAAAATATTGCGGCCGGTTATCTCACCGGTGGTGGTGCAGGTGCTGCAAGTGCCGTGGGCGCGGGCAGTTCACTGGTACTCGGTGATTATCGTGAAGGCAGTGATGGTTCCCGTCGTCTGTATGGTGCGATGATTCAGGCACTCAAAGAAACCACTAAATCCAACCTGTTGTCTACGCCGTCGATTGTGACCATGGATAATGAAGAAGCTTATATTGTGGTGGGTGAAAACGTACCTTTTGTGACAGGCTCAGTGTCTACAGGTGCTGCTGGAGTTGCTAATCCCTATACCACCATTGAACGCAAGGATGTCGGGGTCACTTTAAAGGTGGTCCCGCATATTGGCGAAGATGGTACGGTACGCCTGGAAGTGGAACAGGAAGTTTCTGATGTCAAGGCCAGTAAAGGGCAGGCACAGGATCTGGTCACCAGCAAGCGAGCGATCAAAACCTCAATTCTGGCCGAACATGGACAAACCATTGTCCTTGGTGGTTTGATCTCAGATAACACCAGTTATGGGCGTCAGGCTGTACCTGGTCTGGGTGCGATTCCAGGCTTGGGACGTTTATTCCGTTCAGAAGGTAAGTCCAATCAGAAGCGTAACCTGCTGATTTTTATCCATCCAACCATTGTAGGCGATAAAAATGCAGTGCGTAAACTGACCCAACAACGCTATAGTCAGCTATATAGTCTGCAACTCGCACTCGATTCGGACGGGAACTTTGCCAAGCTGCCAGAAAGTGTTGAAGATGTGTATCAACAGCGAATTCCAGTATCCAGAACGCCATTGCAAAACTCGACTTATCAAACTGTGCCGACCGCACCCGTTCAGGCGCAGCCAGCCAATGTAGTTGTTACGCCGGTAGCGATAGAACCAGTGATTCAGCGACAAGTGGTAGAACCCGTCCAACAGGTAGAAAAAAGTAAAAATACCGTTACAACAACCACACTTAGACCCAAAAGCTAAGTCATTCGCATTTGCAGACAGCATGTTATGATAATGTCAAAGAGAACAGAGAAGTAACTTTCATGACTTGGAAAATACACGCGATTACAGGCGACTTAACAGGACAGGAAATTAGCATTGACCGTGACATGCTGGTGGGGCGTCATCAGGCGGCAGATATCGTGTTACAGGCTGCGGAAATCTCCCGTAAACATGCGGCATTTTTACTAAAGGATGATGCGCTCTGGGTGCAGGATTTGGGTTCATCGAATGGCACTTTCGTCAATGATGTGCAGATTGCGCAAGAAACCTTATTAAAGCAGGATGACATTGTTCAGTTTGCCAGCTTGAAATTTTCAGTAATGGCGCCTGCGGCTGCAGTAGAGGTTCCAGCAGAAATTGAAGCAACGGCAGAAAAAGTCGTGGAACAGGTCGAAGTCGCTGAGCCTACACCTGCACAGCAAATGAATGATCAGGGAATGCCGGAACTGAAACATCGTGATGCTACGGTACAATTAACCCGTGATGGCATGCCAACCAATGTCGGTATTCCAAAACCGGCACCTATTCCGGAAGGCGTGGACATTAATGCGGTAAAACCAGAGCCTACCCCAATTCCGGTTGAGCAGCCTGTATCACGTGTAGAACAGGAAAAAGAAACCCAGAAAAATGTATCTGTAGGTTTGATTTCAGTGATTGTGCTGATTATTTTGGCAATTATGGCTTGGTTGTTGTTCAAATAAGCTGATGATTGGTTACAATCAAGGCATGCATAGCGCATGCCTTTTTTGTGGCTGCGCACATTATAAAAGAGGGTCGGGATGTCTATTGCACAATTAGAAAAGCGTGAACTGATCTTGTTTGATCTGGATGGTACCTTGGTGGATTCAGCACATGATCTGTATCGCGCCATGAATATGAGCCTGAATGTGCTGCAATTGCCTCTGGTAACTGAAGAGCAGGTACGGACCTGGATAGGTAAGGGCACGTCGATATTCTGTGAAAGTGTACTCCAGCATCTGGTGGGTGAAGTCACACCGGCACAGCATCAGGAACTCTTAACGACTTTTCTGGATATCTATAATGTCGATCCCTGCGTCGATACCGTTCCTTTTCCGGGAATCCTGAAATTTCTGGACTGGGCTAAAGCCCAAGGTAAAACCCTGATTTGTGTGACCAATAAGCCTGAACTTCCTGCCCGCAGTATCTTAGATACCTTGGATATGGCTCATTATTTTGCCGATACCATTGGTGGTGACCGTTTTACTGAACGTAAACCGCACCCACGCCAGTTGCTGCACTGTGTTGAACATTATAAGGTGAGCAAAGAACAGGTCTTGTTGATTGGAGATTCTTCCAATGATGTCGAAGCCGCACGCCGCGCCGGGATTGATTGTGTTGTGGTCAGCTATGGCTATAATCATGGTGAAAATATTGCAGATTGTCAGCCGCAGCAGATTGTGGATGATCTTAGAGAATTACTTGCCTAATACGCGTACTAAGGAAAGAAAATGAATAGTTGTAAGGTTTTTCGATGGCGTCGCTCAGTTCAATTCTATTTACATACTGAGTAACCCTAATTTAAAGAGAAAAACCGCATGACCACTCAAGCACAATTCCAGCAACTTGCTGCACAAGGCTATAATCTCATTCCTGTTTATCGTCAGCGTCTGGCAGATACCGATACACCACTTTCTATTTTTGCACGCCTTAAACAGCATCAGCAGGCTTATTTATTTGAATCCGTAGAAGGCGGAGAGAACTGGGCACGCTATTCGATTATTGGACTAGGTGAATCTACTGTATTTTCCTGCAATGCAGGCGAACTGACTGTACAGTATGCAGATGCTTCAATTGAAAAACAGCACTGTGCTGATCCATTTCAATATATCCGTGATTTTCAGGCGCAATTTAAGGTGCCTACCCAGGTAGAATTGCCGGACTTGCCGAGTTTTACTGGTGGATTAGTTGGTTACTTTGGTTACGACGCTGTGCGTTATATCGAGCCGAAGTTAAAAAATGTGCCTGAAGCAGATCCGGTTGGTTTACCCGATATCTGGATGATGCTGTCTAAAACCGTCATCGTGTTTGATAATTTAAAAGATACCTTGTTCCTGATCGTACATGCTGATGCCACTGCTCCGGGTTCTTATGAAAAAGCACATGAACAATTAAATGAATTAGAAAATATTCTTGCCACGCCCATCAGTCTTAAAGCTGAAAAACATAGTCCGCCACATTTCGAGTCCCTCACCGGACATGACAACTTCATTGCTTCGGTGGAAAAGGTCAAAGAGTATATTCGTGCTGGAGATGTAATGCAGGTCGTACCCGGGCACCGGATGGTGTCTGACTTCGACGGTGACCCGCTACAGGTGTATCGTGCGCTGCGTCATCTCAATCCATCGCCGTATTTGTTCCTGGTGCAAGGGCAGACCTTGGAAAATAACACGCCATTCCATATTGTCGGTTCCTCTCCTGAAATTCTGTCCCGTCTGGAAAATGGTATTGCCACAGTTCGTCCATTAGCGGGAACCCGTCCACGTGGCAAAACCAAAGAAGAAGATCTGGCACTTGAGCAGGACTTACTCTCTGACGAAAAAGAAATTGCTGAACATGTCATGCTGATTGATCTGGGACGTAATGATGTGGGACGCATTGCAAAAATTGGCAAAGTGCAGGTAACTGATCAAATGGTGATCGAACGTTATTCACATGTGATGCATATTGTCTCCAATGTGCAGGGTGAAGTACGTGATGATGTCGATGCTCTGGACGTTTTTAAGGCAACTTTCCCCGCAGGCACACTTTCAGGCGCGCCAAAAATCCGTGCCATGGAAATTATTGATGAAGTTGAGCCGGTAAAACGTGGAATTTTCGGTGGCGCTGTTGGTTATTTAGGCTGGCACGGCGAAATGGACATGTCGATTGCGATTCGTACCTGTGTCATTCGCGAAAATAAGGTCTATGTTCAGGCTGGAGCAGGGTTAGTTGCCGACTCAAATCCTGAATCTGAGTGGAATGAAACCCAAATAAAAGCTCGCGCAGTGATCAAAGCGGTTGAATTATCATCAAATGGTTTGATTTTATGAGTTTTTGACGTTTTTTTTGAAAAAAACACTTGCAAGGATTCTGAGTTTTGCTAAACTGCACACCGTTCCGATACGAAACGTACGAAACACTAAGAAACGCCGGCATAGCTCAGTTGGTAGAGCAACTGACTTGTAATCAGTAGGTCCACAGTTCGAATCCGTGTGCCGGCACCATCTTAGAAGTTTGGTAGTGTGAAGTAAAGAACAGCACTGATGTAAGTGTAAAAAATGGTGAGGTTCCCGAGCGGTCAAAGGGGGCGGACTGTAACTCCGCTACGAAAGTTTCGAAGGTTCGAATCCTTCCCTCACCACCAATTTTAAGACTTCAATAAGTGGTTTGTACCAACATCGTGCGGGAGTAGCTCAGTTGGTAGAGCGGTAGCCTTCCAAGCTACATGTCGCGAGTTCGACCCTCGTCTCCCGCTCCATTGAAGTACTAATATTTGCTCTTATAGCTCAGTGGTAGAGCACTCCCTTGGTAAGGGAGAGGTCTCGAGTTCAAATCTCGATAAGAGCTCCAGATTACAGTTTGGCAACTTTGTTGCAAAGAAATTCCAAAAGCAGGCTATTTAGTCTGCTTTTCAAGTATTTGGTGTTCGGTTTTTTTAAACGATATGTCGGAGCTGGGTTTTACTCAGAATTGTGTTCGACGTAAACGAGGAAGATTAACATGGCTAAGGCTAAGTTTGAACGTAATAAGCCACACGTTAACGTGGGCACAATTGGTCACGTTGACCATGGTAAAACAACTTTAACAGCTGCAATTGCAACTGTATGTGCGAAGAAATTCGGTGGCGAAGCGAAAGACTACGCTGCAATCGACTCTGCACCAGAAGAAAAAGCACGTGGTATTACAATTAATACTTCACACGTAGAATACGATTCTCCAACTCGTCACTACGCTCACGTAGATTGCCCGGGCCACGCCGATTATGTTAAAAACATGATTACTGGTGCTGCTCAGATGGATGGCGCGATCCTTGTATGTGCTGCGACTGATGGTCCTATGCCACAGACTCGTGAACACATCCTGCTTTCTCGTCAGGTAGGTGTACCTTACATCGTTGTATTCTTGAACAAATGCGACCTTGTAGACGACGAAGAGCTTCTTGAACTAGTTGAAATGGAAGTTCGTGAACTTCTTTCTACTTACGACTTCCCGGGTGATGACACTCCAGTGATCCGTGGTTCTGCTCTTCTTGCGCTTAACGGTGATGACAGCCAATACGGCGAGCCAGCTGTAGTTGCGCTTGTTGAAGCACTTGACTCTTACATTCCAGAGCCAGAGCGTGCAATTGACCTTCCATTCCTTATGCCAATTGAAGACGTATTCTCAATCTCTGGTCGTGGTACAGTAGTAACTGGCCGTGTAGAGACTGGTATCGTTAAAGTAGGTGAGTCTGTAGAAATCGTTGGTATCCGTGATACTCAAACTACTACAGTAACTGGCGTAGAAATGTTCCGTAAACTTCTTGACGAAGGTCGTGCGGGCGAGAACTGTGGTGTTCTTCTTCGTGGTACTAAGCGTGAAGACGTACAACGTGGTCAAGTATTGACTAAACCAGGTGCGATCAAGCCACACACTAAATTCGATGCAGAAGTATACGTACTTTCTAAAGAAGAGGGTGGTCGTCACACTCCATTCCTTAACGGTTACCGTCCACAGTTCTACTTCCGTACTACGGACGTAACTGGTGCGATCGCGCTTAAAGAAGGCGTGGAAATGGTTATGCCTGGTGACAACGTTGAGATGTCAGTAGAGCTAATCCACCCAATCGCAATGGACCCAGGTCTACGTTTTGCGATCCGTGAAGGCGGTCGTACAGTGGGTGCTGGTGTAGTTGCTAAAGTAACTGCATAATCATAGAATAAGACAAGCAGGTTGGAGCTTAGGCTCCAACTTGTTGTTTTGCAGGTCAGTAGTTCAATTGGTAGAGCGTCGGTCTCCAAAACCGAATGTTGGGGGTTCGAGTCCCTCCTGACCTGCCAAGTTTCTAAAAAGACGCTTGATGTCGGCAAAATTGGTCATATAATAAGTCGCGAAACCTACGACGAGTACAAAAATGTCGAATGAAAAATCACGCGACGCATTAGGCGAAGCGGCAATTCCTCAAAGAAATAATCCTGCAGTAGATGTAAGTTCTGGTTCTCCATTAGACATGGTTCTATGGGTTATCGCCTTGATTTTATTGGTTGGTGCAATGATGGTAAACCAATATTTACCAGCGTACTGGGCACCTGCGAATGATATTTGGGTGCGCGTTGGGGTGATTTTGGCTTGTATCGTTGCAGCATTCGGTTTATTATACGCCACCCATCAAGGCAAAGGCTTTATTCGTCTGCTGAAAGATGCACGAATTGAGTTGCGTCGAGTGACCTGGCCTACCAAGCAAGAGACGATGTCCACATCTTGGCAAGTTCTTGTTGTAGTCGTAATTGCATCCATCTTATTGTGGTGTTTTGACTATATTTTAGGCTGGTTAATGAAGTTTATTATCGGGTAAGAGAGCTATGAAACGTTGGTACATTATTCATGCCTATTCAGGTTATGAAAAACAAGTGATGCGTTCGCTTAATGATCGAATCCAGCGTAGCGCTGTTGCCGATAGCTTTGGTGAAGTCCTTGTTCCTACCGAAGAAGTGGTAGAAATGAAGGATGGCAAGAAGCGTAAATCAGAGCGTAAGTTCTTTCCTGGCTATGTCCTAGTCGAAATGGAAATGAACGATGATACTTGGCACATTGTTAAAGAATGTCCAAAAGTTTTAGGTTTTATTGGTGGTACGGCTGAAAAACCGGCACCGATTACGCAAAAAGAAGCAGATGCGATTCTTGCGCGTGTACGCAATACTGGCGAAGCACCTCGTCCTAAGACGATGTTTGAACCAGGCGAAGAATTACTCGTGGTTGACGGGCCATTCACCGACTTTAAAGGTGTGGTGGAAGAAGTTCAGTACGAAAAGTCGCGTTTAACGCTGACCATTAATGTATTTAACCGACCAACTCAAGTTGAATTGGAATTTCGTCAAGTCGAAAAATCAGTCTAATTTGTATGGGTTGAAAACGCCTGACTTATTTATAAGTCAGGCATTGTTGTTGTAACGGTATCGTTACTTGAAATCATTGGGGAGCCTTCACCGGCGTTTGCACCCAGAGGTAATTTGAAATGGCTAAGAAGATTGACGGCTATATCAAGCTGCAAGTTCCAGCTGGTAAAGCGAATCCATCTCCACCGATTGGTCCTGCACTAGGTCAACGTGGTGTGAACATCATGGCATTCTGTAAAGAATTCAATGCTGCTACACAAAAAGTTGAAGCTGGTCTGCCAATTCCAGTCGTGATCACTGTGTACAACGACAAGTCGTTCACATTCATCATGAAAACTCCACCTGCTGCTGTTCTTCTTAAGAAAGCTGCTGGTATCCAGAAGGGTTCAGCTGTACCTAACAAAACTAAAGTTGGTAAGTTGACTCGTGCTCAAATCGAAGAAATCGCGACTACTAAAGAACCAGATTTGACTGGTGCTGATTTAGACGCACGTGTACGTACCATTGCTGGTTCTGCGCGTTCTATGGGCTTGGAAGTGGAGCTTTAAGACATGGCTAAATTAACTAAACGTCAAAAAGCGATTGTAGCTGCTGTAGAAGCACACAAAGTTTACACGCTAGAAGAAGCTGTTGCAGTTTTAGAGAGCCTTCCAGCTCCTAAATTCAAAGAATCTCTAGATATCGCGGTAAACCTAGGTGTTGATCCTCGTAAATCTGACCAGGTTGTTCGTGGCGCGACTACACTTCCTGCAGGTACTGGTAAAACTGTACGTGTAGCTGTATTCGCTCAAGGCGCTGCTGCTGAAGCTGCTAAAGCTGAAGGTGCAGACGTTGTTGGTTTCGACGATCTTGCTGAAAGCATCCAAGCGGGTAACCTTGACTTTGACGTAGTAATTGCTGCTCCAGATGCAATGCGCGTTGTAGGTAAACTTGGTACGATCCTTGGTCCACGTGGCTTAATGCCAAACCCTAAAGTGGGTACTGTAACTCCTGACGTTGCTACTGCAGTTAAAAATGCAAAAGCTGGTCAAGCACGTTACCGCGTAGATAAAGCTGGTATTATCCATGCTGCGATCGGTCAAGTAGGTTTTGAAGCTGCTGCTGTTCGTCAAAACGTTGAAGCACTTGTTGCTGACTTGAAGCGTTTGAAACCTGCTACGTCTAAAGGCGTATACATTCAAAAGATCACTTTGAGCTCAACTATGGGCCCTGGTTTGATCGTTGATGTAGCAAACGTTTCTAAATAAGTCTCGACTTATTACAGAATTTTAAAGCCCTGAAGATGTCTCCTTCTCCCTCTGGGAGAAGGTCGGGAAGAGGGTTAAACCTCTCCCTAGCCATCTCCTAAAAGGAGAGGGGATAATTTAGGCAAACTTTGAATTGATAAATGAAAATTTATCAGCGTCAAAGACCGCGGGCGAGGGGAGTTTTGTGCTTCTCTCTTAATAGCCCAGCCTGCGTAGACGCGGTGGTGTGATTTGTTCATCCTCCGCGTGTGAGTCCAGTGATGGTCTTGCGAATTGGGAGTGTACTTCGCGTAAGTACATAAATCACCGTTAGGAGGTTTTACAATGGCTCTTCTTATCGAAGGCAAAAAACAGATCGTAGCTGAAGTTGCTGAAGTTGCTTCTACTGCATTTGCTGCTGTTGTTGCTGACTATCAAGGTTTGACTGTAGAGCAGTTAACTACTCTACGTGTTGAAGCGCGTAAACTTGGTGTTACTACACGTATCGTTCGTAACACTTTGGCTAAACGTGCTCTTCAAGATACTCAATTCAATATCTTGAACGACAACCTTGTTGGCCCAACAATCTTAGCTTTCTCGAATTCTGAAGACGACATGGGTGCTGCTGCACGTTTGTTCGAAGAATTCGCTAAAACTAATAAAGCATTTGAACTTAAAGCTGCTGCATTTGATGGCAAACTTTATCAAGGTGCAGAAGTTAGCGTAATCGCGAATCTTCCGAACCAAGAGAAAGCGCTTACTATGCTTGCAAACGTTCTTCAAGCTCCTATTTCGAAATTGGGCCGCTTACTTACAGCGCTTCAAGAGAAAAACGAGTCAGAAGCTGCTTAAGCTCAAACTTAAACACACATCATTCAATACCCATTTGGAGTTAATCTCATGGCTTTAACAAACGAAGAAATCCTAAACGCAGTTGCTGAAAAAACTGTTCTTGAACTTGTTGAACTTATCTCTGCTTTCGAAGAGAAATTCAATGTATCTGCTGCTGCTGTAGCTGTTGCTGCTGGCCCTGCTGCTGCTGCTGCTGAAGAACAAACTGAATTCAATGTTGAATTGACTTCTTTCGGCGCGAACAAAGTTGCTGTAATTAAAGCAGTTCGTGAAGCGACTGGCCTTGGCTTGAAAGAAGCTAAAGACATGGTTGAAGGCGCTCCTGCAGTTCTTAAAGAAGGCGTTTCTAAAGAAGAAGGCGAAGAGCTTAAGAAGAAACTTGAAGAAGCTGGTGCTACAGTTACTCTTAAGTAATTTCTTAAGGGAGCCGGTTTTTTTATAATCGGCTCCAAAAATTGGCTGATGGCTCTTGGGTCATCAGCCTTTTTGCGTTACAATAATCGGCTCGATTTTTGTTTGCATGATATAAAAATCATACAAATTGAAAATAAACATAATGAACAAACGTTTACCAATATTTTTCATTAAAAAATATTGATAAGCGTTTTAATACCACTAAAAATTGCAGCATTTGTAAAGAGTGGTGGCCATATCGGCCAGCGTAATTCCTTCTGAGCCCGTTCTGCAGGCGGGCTTGGTTTACACTTTCCGAGGACTCCAGATGGCATACTCATATACCGAAAAGAAACGGATCCGTAAGAATTTTGGTAAATTGCCTAGCGTCATGGATGCTCCGTACTTGCTCGCGATTCAAGTCGACTCGTACAGAACATTCTTACAAGATGGCAAATCACCAAAAAACCGCGAAGATATCGGTCTCCAAGCCGCATTTCGTTCAGTTTTTCCTATTGAAAGTTATTCTGGCAATGCTGCTTTAGAATTTGTTGAGTATAGTCTTGGTAAGCCTGAGTTTGATGTACGCGAATGTATCCTTCGTGGCTCAACTTATGCAGCACCAATGCGTGTAAAAATTCGTTTGATCTTGAAAGATCGTGAAACGAAGTCAATTAAAGACGTACGTGAACAAGAAGTCTATATGGGCGAAATGCCATTAATGACGGATAACGGTACCTTTGTAATTAACGGTACCGAGCGTGTGATCGTGTCACAATTACACCGTTCACCAGGCGTATTCTTTGACCACGATAAAGGCAAGACTCACTCAAGTGGTAAAGTCCTTTATTCAGCGCGTATCATTCCTTACCGTGGTTCATGGTTAGACTTTGAATTCGATGCCAAAGACCTCGTCTATGTACGTATTGACCGTCGTCGTAAATTGCTTGCGACTGTGGTGCTTCGTGCCTTGGGTTATAGCAACGAAAACATTCTCGACATGTTCTACGAGAAAGTACCTGTGTATCTTGACATGGGTAGCTACCAGATCGACCTGGTGCCTGAACGTCTGCGTGGCGAAATGGCACAGTTTGACATCCTGGACAAGGATGGCAAGGCAATTGTTGAGCAAGGTAAACGTATCAATGCGCGTCATGTACGTCAAATGGAAGCTTCAGGTCTTGAAAAACTTGCAGTGCCAGATGAGTACCTATATGAGCGTATCACTGCTGAAGACATCCCATTAAAAGATGGTGATGTGATTGCAGCCAATACTGTATTAAGCCATGAAATCATGGTGAAAATTGCAGAAGGCGGCGTGAAACAGTTCAATATTCTGTTCACTAATGATATCGACCGCGGTTCATTCGTTGCAGATTCTCTACGTGCAGATACAACGAGCAATCGTGAAGAAGCATTGGTAGAAATCTACAAAGTGATGCGTCCGGGCGAACCACCAACAAAAGAAGCTGCTGAAAACTTATTCAACAACTTGTTCTTCTCTTCTGAACGTTATGACTTGTCTCCAGTGGGTCGTATGAAGTTCAACCGTCGTTTGGGTCGTCCTTACGAAGTGGGTACAGACCAGAAATCACGTGAAGTTGAAGGCATTCTCTCGAACGAAGATATCACTGATGTATTAAAAACATTAGTTGAAATCCGTAACGGTAAAGGTGAAGTCGACGATATCGATCACTTGGGTAACCGTCGTGTTCGTTCTGTTGGTGAAATGACAGAAAACCAATTCCGTGTAGGTCTGGTTCGTGTAGAACGTGCTGTTAAAGAGCGTTTATCACAAGCTGAAACTGACAACCTGTCTCCACAAGATTTGATCAATGCGAAGCCTGTTGCTGCTGCAATCAAAGAATTCTTTGGTTCAAGCCAGTTGTCTCAGTTTATGGACCAAAACAACCCGTTATCTGAGATTACGCACAAACGTCGTGTTTCTGCGCTTGGTCCCGGCGGTTTGACGCGTGAACGTGCAGGCTTTGAAGTACGTGACGTACATCAAACTCACTACGGTCGTGTATGTCCAATTGAAACACCGGAAGGTCCAAACATTGGTTTGATCAACTCGCTTTCTGTTTATGCGAAATGTAATAACTTCGGTTTCCTGGAAACCCCATACCGTAAGGTTGTTGATGGTCGTGTAACAGATGAAGTTGAATACCTGTCTGCGATTGAAGAAGTAGGCACTGTCATTGCACAGGCCGATTCTGCAATGGATAAAGACGGTAACTTAACAGAAGAGTTTGTATCTGTTCGTCATCAAGGTGACTTCGTACGTATTCCTCCTGAAAAAGTAACGCATATGGATGTATCTGCTCAGCAGGTCGTATCTGTAGCAGCGTCACTGATTCCATTCCTAGAACACGATGATGCCAACCGTGCATTAATGGGTTCGAACATGCAACGTCAGGCAGTTCCGACGTTGATCGCTGACAAGCCGCTTGTTGGTACCGGTATGGAAGCGAACGTAGCACATGACTCAGGTGTATGTGTGATCGCTCAGCGTGGTGGTCGTATCGAGTTTGTTGATGCGTCTCGTGTGGTTATTCGTGTGAATGAAGACGAAATGATCGCAGGTGAAGCAGGTGTAGATATCTACAACCTGATCAAATACACCCGTTCGAACCAGAACACTTGTATCAACCAGAAAGTTCTTGTGAACCTGGGCGATAAAGTAGGTCGTGGTGATGTACTGGCTGATGGTCCATCAACAGATGGCGGTGAGCTGGCATTGGGTCAAAACATGCGCGTTGCGTTTATGACCTGGAATGGTTACAACTACGAAGACTCGATCTTACTTTCTGAACGTGTACTTCAAGAAGACCGTTTAACGTCTATTCATATCCAGGAATTGTCATGTGTTGCACGTGATACCAAACTGGGTGCGGAAGAAATCACTGCTGATATTCCGAACGTAGGTGAAGCTGCTCTGTCTAAACTGGACGAGTCAGGTATCGTTTACATCGGTGCTGAAGTAACTGCTGGCGATATCCTTGTTGGTAAAGTAACCCCTAAAGGTGAAACACAGCTTACTCCGGAAGAAAAATTGCTACGTGCAATCTTCGGTGAAAAAGCGGCTGACGTAAAAGACTCATCTTTACGTGTTCCATCAGGTACTAAAGGTACTGTGATTGACGTTCAAGTGTTTACACGTGACGGTCTTGAAAAAGACGAACGTGCTCAAGCAATTGAAAAAGCGCAATTGGATGCATACCGTAAAGACTTGAAAGAAGAATTCAAAATCTTCGAAGAAGCTGCACGTGAACGTGTAATCCGCCTACTGAATGGCCAAGAGTCGAATGGTGGCGGTACAACTAAACGTGGCGACAAACTGTCTGAAGACGTGTTGTCTGGTTTAGAGCTTGTTGATCTTCTTGAAATTCAACCAGTTGACGAAGCAATTGCTGAACGTTTAACTCAAATTCAAGTGTTCTTGAAAGAGAAGAGCTTCGAAATTGATGAGAAATTTGCTGAGAAAAAACGCAAACTTTCTACAGGCGATGAACTGACGACTGGCGTATTGAAAGTAGTTAAAGTTTATCTTGCTGTGAAACGTCGCATCCAGCCTGGTGATAAGATGGCGGGTCGTCACGGTAACAAAGGTGTTGTATCAAACATCTTGCCAGTAGAAGACATGCCACATGATGCCAACGGTGTACCTGTTGATATCGTATTGAACCCGCTGGGCGTACCATCGCGTATGAACGTGGGTCAGATTCTTGAAACTCACTTGGGTATGGCGGCGAAAGGTCTTGGCGATCAAATCGACAAGATGATGAAAGAGCAACGTACTGTACTTGAGCTTCGTGATTTCCTAGACAAGATTTACAACAAAGTTGGTGGCGAGCAAGAAGATCTTGATAGCTTGACTGATGAAGAAATCTTGAAACTTTCTGGCAACTTGCGTGCTGGTGTACCTTTGGCTACTCCTGTATTCGATGGTGCTGAAGAAGGTCAGATCAAAGAGTTGTTACAACTTGCAGGCCTGTCTAGTACTGGTCAGACCGTATTATATGATGGTCGTACTGGTGAGCGTTTCGACCGTCCGGTAACTGTTGGTTACATGTACATGCTGAAACTGAACCACTTGGTGGATGACAAGATGCATGCGCGTTCAACTGGTTCTTACTCTCTAGTTACGCAACAGCCGCTTGGTGGTAAAGCACAATTCGGTGGTCAGCGTTTCGGTGAGATGGAAGTCTGGGCACTAGAAGCTTACGGTGCAGCATATACGCTACAAGAAATGCTGACTGTGAAATCGGATGACGTTGAAGGCCGTACCCGTATCTACAAGAACATTGTAGATGGCAACCATTATATGGACCCGGGCATGCCTGAATCGTTCAACGTATTGACCAAAGAGATCCGTTCTTTAGGTATCAACATTGAACTGAAAAATGGTGACTAAGAATCTCCATTAAATCTCCCCAAACCCCTCTTTGATAAAGAGGGGCTTCCCCCCTTAACAAAGGGGGATTGAGGGGGATTCTTGGGATTCCCAATTCAGTTAAAAAACAATATTTGTGACCCAGTTGTTGAGTGAAAATCTCCACAACACACGGAGAAAAAAATTGAAAGACTTGCTCGATATCATGCGCAAAAAGACGGATTCAGACGGTCATGCTCCAGTAGAGTTTGACCGCATCCGTATTGGTCTTGCGTCACCAGAAATGATTAAGTCATGGTCTCACGGTGAAGTTAAAAAGCCAGAAACCATTAACTATCGTACGTTCAAGCCTGAACGTGATGGTTTGTTCTGTGCCAAAATCTTTGGTCCAGTGAAAGATTACGAATGCTTGTGTGGTAAATACAAGCGTATGAAATACAAAGGCGTCATTTGTGAAAAATGTGGCGTTGAAGTAACAACTGCGAAAGTTCGTCGTGAACGTATGGGTCACATCGAGCTAGCATCTCCAGTTGCACACATCTGGTTCTTGAAATCATTGCCTAGCCGTATCGGTCTATTATTAGACATGACGCTACGTGATATTGAACGTGTATTGTATTTCGAATCTTATGTAGTGACCGATCCGGGTATGACTCCATTTGAGAAATACCAGCTTCTAAACGATGAAGAATACTTCAATGCATTAGAAGAACACGGTGATGAATTCACAGCGAAAATGGGTGCTGAAGCGGTTCAAGACTTGTTGAAAGACATCGATCTTGAAGCTGAAATTGCGCGTCTTCGTGAAGAAATTCCTGTTACAACTTCAGAAACCAAGCTGAAAAAAGCGTCTAAGCGTTTGAAGTTGATGGAAGCATTCAACGATTCGAACAACAAGCCAGAATGGATGGTGTTAACTGTACTTCCAGTTCTTCCACCAGATCTACGTCCGCTTGTACCACTTGAAGGTGGTCGTTTCGCGACTTCTGACCTGAACGATCTTTATCGTCGTGTGATCAACCGTAACAACCGTTTGAAGCGTCTTCTTGACCTTGCAGCGCCAGACATCATCGTACGTAACGAAAAACGTATGTTACAAGAGTCTGTAGATGCATTGCTGGATAACGGTCGTCGTGGTCGTGCAATTACCGGTTCGAACAAGCGTCCGCTTAAATCTTTGGCAGACATGATCAAAGGTAAGCAAGGTCGTTTCCGTCAAAACTTACTTGGTAAGCGTGTTGACTACTCTGGTCGTTCGGTAATTACTGTTGGTCCAAACCTGCGTTTGCATCAATGTGGTCTTCCGAAGAAAATGGCACTTGAACTGTTCAAGCCATTCATTTTCGCGAAACTACAAGCTTCTGGTCAAGCAACTACCATTAAAGCTGCGAAGAAAATGGTTGAGCGTGAAACCCCAGAAGTTTGGGACGTTCTTGCTCACGTGATTCGTCAACATCCAGTAATGTTGAACCGTGCGCCAACACTTCACCGTCTGGGTCTTCAAGCATTTGAACCGATCCTGATCGAAGGTAAAGCGATCCGTCTACACCCACTCGTATGTGCTGCGTTTAACGCCGACTTCGATGGTGACCAAATGGCGGTACACGTACCATTAACACTTGAAGCTCAGCTTGAAGCTCGTGCGTTAATGATGTCGACGAATAACATCTTGTCTCCAGCGAATGGTGAGCCAATCATCGTACCGTCTCAGGACGTTGTCTTGGGCTTGTATTACATCACGCGTGATGCAATCAATGCCAAAGGTGAAGGCATGGTGTTCGCGGATACTCACGAAGTAAACCGTGCACTGGCAACAGGTCAGGTTGATCTACACGCTCGCGTTAAAGCACGTGTACACCAGACTGTCATCGACGAAGACGGTAACCGTGAACAGCAAACCATTATTGTAGATACGACGCCTGGTCGCTGCCTGCTTTGGGAAGTTGTACCTGAAGGGATGGATTTCCAGCAAATTAACGTTGAGATGACCAAGAAAAACATCTCGAAGTTAATTAACTCTTGCTACCGTAAATTGGGTCTGAAAGATACTGTTATCTTCGCTGACCAATTGATGTACTTGGGCTTCCGTCAGGCGACGCGTTCAGGTGTATCTGTCGGTATGGAAGACATGGTTATTCCACCGCAAAAACAAGCAATTATTGGTAAAGCGGAAGCTGAAGTTCGTGAAATCGAACAACAGTTCGAACAAGGTTTCGTAACTGCCGGCGAACGTTATAACAAAGTGGTCGATATTTGGGCACGTACCAATGACCAGGTTGCTAAAGCGATGATGGACAACTTGTCTTTCACTACTGTGAAGAACAAACAGGGTGAAGACGAGAAGCAAAAATCATTCAACTCGATCTACATGATGTCTGACTCGGGTGCCCGTGGTTCGGCAGCTCAGATTCGTCAGTTGGCGGGTATGCGTGGTTTGATGGCGAAGCCGGATGGCTCGATCATTGAAACCCCAATTAAAGCGAACTTCCGTGAAGGTTTGACCGTACTTCAGTACTTCATCTCGACACACGGTGCGCGTAAAGGTTTGGCCGATACAGCACTGAAAACTGCGAACTCGGGTTACTTGACTCGTCGTTTGGTAGACGTTGCGCAAGACTTGGTCATTACCGAGCCGGATTGTGGTACGTATGACGGTCTGGTCATGACTCCGTTCATTCAAGGTGGCGATGTCATCGAAAACCTGGGTGCACGAGTATTGGGTCGTGTGGTTGCTGAAGATGTGAAACGTGTAGGTACAGACGAAGTTCTGCTTCCACGTAATACGTTAATTGACGAGAAATTGGCGACGTTTATCGAAAGCCAGGGTGTCGACGAAATTAAAGTACGTTCAGTCGTGAACTGTGCGTCTACCTTCGGTGTATGTGCGAAATGTTACGGTCGTGACCTAGCACGTGGTCATCAGGTGAACCCGGGTGAGTCTGTTGGTGTAATGGCAGCTCAATCGATTGGTGAGCCAGGTACACAGTTAACGATGCGTACCTTCCACGTCGGTGGTGCTGCGAGCCGAACTTCTGCTGCAAACAGTGTACAAGTTCGTAACCAAGGTACAGTACGTTTCCACAACGTGAAAACAGTACAACATGCCAAAGGTCATTTGGTGTCGACTTCACGTTCAGGTGAAATCGGTATTGCGGATGATTTAGGTCGTGAGCGCGAGCGCTATAAACTGCCTTACGGTGCGTCTATCTTGCTGAAAGATGGCGAAGCTGTAGAATCAGGCGGTATTGTGGCGACTTGGGATCCGCATACACATCCATTGGTAACAGAAGTTGCTGGTAAAGTACGTTTCAGCCAGATTGCTGATGGCGTGACGGTTACTTCTAAAACTGATGATGCAACAGGTATGTCAACCATCGAAATCTTGCCAGTGACTTCACGTCCTGCGTCAGGTAAAGATTTGCGTCCTGCTGTTGTGTTGGATACCGTTGATGGTGGCGAACAGTTCTACTTCCTGCCACAGAACACGATTCTTTCTGTTCGTGATGGCGAAACGATTGGTGTCGGTGATGTCATCGGTCGTGTACCACAAGAAACTTCACGTACCCGTGATATTACCGGTGGTCTGCCGCGTGTAGCTGACTTGTTCGAAGCACGTAAGCCAAAAGAGCATGCAATCCTTGCAGAAGTGTCGGGTGTTGTAAGCTTTGGTAAAGAGACCAAAGGTAAGAACCGTCTGGTGATTACGCCGGATGATGGCTCTGAGATTTATGAAGAGCTGATTCCGAAATGGCGTACGATTAACGTGTTCGAAGGCGAACATGTGAACCGTGGTGAAACTATTTCTGATGGTCCACAGAACCCGCACGATATCTTACGTTTGAAAGGCGAAGTTGCGCTTACAAACTACATCGTGAACGAAGTTCAGGACGTATATCGTCTGCAAGGTGTAAAAATCAACGACAAGCATATTGAAGTCATCGTACGTCAAATGCTGCGTAAAGTTGATATCACTGATGGCGGCGATACCAGCTTTATCAAAGGCGAACAAGTGGATTACATCCGCGTTGTTCAAGAAAACCAAGCAGTTCTTGCACAAAACAAGTTCCCTGCGAAGTTTGAACGTCAATTGATGGGTATTACCAAAGCATCGCTTTCTACTGACTCGTTCATCTCTGCTGCATCGTTCCAGGAAACCACGCGTGTGTTAACTGAAGCGGCTGTAACAGGTAAAGAAGATGACTTACGTGGCTTGAAAGAGAACGTGGTTGTAGGTCGCCTGATCCCAGCGGGTACAGGTTTGGCTTACCACCTGGAGCGTCGTCGTCAAGAAGCAGAAGCTGCAGAATTTGAACTGCACAATGACTTCTCTGATGTAGACCAAGCTCTAAGCCAGGCATTTAACGAAGAATTCTAATTCGAGTTAAAGCTGAGAAAAGAGACGCCTTCGGGCGTCTTTTTTTTGTCTGAAATTTATAAATAAGACATCTTGAATAGAAGAATAATCCATTGATATTTACAAAACTCAGCAGGAATACCGAGAGAAGTAACACGCTACAAATTTTAGTTTCATAAAATGAAGATAAGCTTAATTAAAGCAAGACAGGAAGGCCAAGGTCATGAAAAAATTAATGGGTGTTATGGCAGTTGCCACTCTTTCCACCTTTATGTTGGCGGGTTGTGAAAGTATGTCTGCCAATGAGCAACGGATCGGTGCTGCAGCCCTTGGTGGTGCAGTGGGTGGTGGTGTCGGTAATAAAGTCGGCGGTGGCGTTGGTGCAGCTGTGGGTGGTGGTGCCGGTGCGGCAGTGGGTAGTAAATCCCAAGGCGGTTCAAACCGTAATGCGACCTATAGTGGTGTAGGTGGTGCTGTTGGTTCAGCAGTCGGTAAAAGCATCTTCGGTGGTAATGCGGGTGCTGCAATTGGTGGTGCAATCGGTGGTGGTGCCGGTGCTGCGATTGAACAGGATAACCGTCGTCGTTAAGTCGAAAGTTACTTCAGATTCATCTAGATTTAAAAGCGCCAATGTGGCGCTTTTATCTTATTTAGGAGCGTTAATTTTCCCTTTGCTCTGTTTCCGCCGGATATACACCGTTTTTTCTACTTCGGCAATTCTGACCCCGGCTTCATCATAAATATTCAGCTGATAATGTCGATACACTGGCGCATTATCGGCCGCCAGATTGATAATCGTGGTAATTTCTTCAGCAGAAATCCGAATATCCGCCACCACTGTGCCGCGACCCGGTGCCAAAAACTGAATGCTGGCGCCTTTATCCCAGACCAGATATTTCGGCCCCAAATGATGCATCAGCAATAACATGTAAAAGGGATCGACCATCGAATACAGGCTGCCACCAAAATGCACACCGACAATATTCTGGTTTTTACGGGTCAGCGGCATTTTGACCCGAACGTGATAATTATTAAAATCAATCTTATTAATTTCAATGCCTGCACCACGATAAGGGGCATAGCGGTTCAGAATAAATTTTGAAACCAGAGGCAGTTTTTGAATTTTCTGGAATAGGCTCATACTGACATTCTTTTTGCGGCTGTGATTATGCATACTAGAGCAACAAAAATGCGCTGGCATTGATCAATCATGCCGATTTATAAACTAAGTGGTCAATAATAAAAACAGGATTAAAAGATGGAAATGCACATGCAATGGGTCGATACCACGGATCAGCAGCGTCTCTGTGTCAAAACTTATGGACAACCCGAACAGCCGGCCTTGGTACTGGTTCATGGCTATCCTGATCATCAAGCGGTTTGGGAGCCAGTCATTGCTCATTTGAGTCAGGATTATTTTGTGGTGACCTATGATGTCCGTGGCGCAGGGGAGTCCAGTATTCCCAAAAAAATCTCCGATTACCGCTTGGCCCGTTTAAGTCAGGATCTGGAAGAGGTGGTGAATAAGGTATTGCCGAATCGTGCTTTTCATCTGGCCGCGCATGACTGGGGCTCAATTCAGTCCTGGGAATCTGTCACCGATCCACGCTTTAAAGGGCGAATTCTGTCTTATAGCACCTTATCTGGGCCATGTCTGGATCATGCCGCTTTCTGGATGCGTGAACAGTTCCAGCAAAACAAAGCAAAATTTTTAAAGCAAATGAGCAAATCTTGGTATATCGCGATGTTTCAGTTGCCTTTAGTGGCGCCGTTGGCCTGGAATTTTTTTAATCCGCAGCGTTGGGGCAAGATCGTGCAGCAACTGGAAAGACACGATGATCTGCCACTCAACCCGCATATTGTCAAAGATGGCAAATATGGTGTGAACCTGTATCGGGCCAATTTTTTGCCACGCTTAGCTCAACCACGGCAGCGCTTTGCCATCTGTCCGGTACAGGCGATTGTGCTGAAATATGACCAGTTTGTCGGGCCAGATCTGGTCGATGAGATGTCCAAATGGGTGGATGATTTCTCGAAAGTAGAACTGGCTGCCAATCACTGGGCGATTCTGAGTCAGTCGGAGCAAGTCGCTCAATTGATTGATGAGTTTATTCAGCGTAAATCTGCGACCACTCATTGATAAGCCACTCCGCAAAACATGACCCGACCAGAAAAAAGTGGCGGAATTTTTATCCGTATTTTCTGATAAAATAGCCGCTTTCTCTCTATTCCGATTCATTATGTTCGCAATTCTTGCTGCTATTGGAGTCATGTTCGGACTCTCGTTGGCACGTGTACCTGTGGTTTTTGCCCTGGTCATTGGTGCTGTTACAGGTGGTTTATTGGCAGGTCTAGGCCTGCAGGGAACCTTGGACGCGTTTAACAATGGCTTGGGTGGTGGTGCTAAAATTGCCTTGGCTTACGGTATTTTAGGTGCATTTGCTTTGGCTCTGGCACGTTCGGGTTTACCGGATTTGCTGGCTTATAAAATGATCAGTACCTTAAAAGGTGAGGCCGATTTTAAAGCGCAAAACCGGGTGAAATATCTGATCTTTTTCACAGTTGCTATTGCTGCCGTGTTCTCGCAGAACGTTATTCCCGTGCATATTGCCTTTATTCCGGTACTGATTCCGCCACTATTGGCTGTATTTAACCATTTAAAGCTCGACCGTCGTTTGATTGCCTGTTTGCTGACCTTTGGTCTGGTAGGCACCTATATGCTGATTCCGGTCGGTTTTGGTGCCATCTTCCTGAATGACATTCTGGGTCATAACATCAATACTTTTGGTAAGCCATACGGATTTGAAATTAGCTATGACCAGATTCCATCTGCGATGGCAATTCCAGTATTCGGTATGTTTGTGGGTTTATTGGTGGCGATCTTTATTAGCTATCGCAAACCACGTCAATATCAAGATATTTATGTCCAGGAACAGCAAAGTATTTCCGCTGAATTAGGTGTGGCTGAGCAGGTTAAACCGCAGATTGCCAAATTTACCATCTGGATGGCCGGCCTTGCAGTTATTGCCACATTGGCGGTACAGCTTTATTCAGACTCGATGATTCTGGCCGGTCTGGTCGGTGTCGCAATCCTGAGTTGTGCCGGGATCTTTAAATGGAAAGAAGCGGATGATGTGATCATTACCGGTATGCGCATGATGGCGCTAGTTGGCTTTATCATGATTGCGGCACAAGGCTTTGCCGCGGTGATTGAAGCGACTAATCAGGTACCAACCTTGGTTGAAGCATCAGTAAACTGGATTGGTAATAGTCAGGCATTGGCTGCCTTCCTGATGCTGTTGATTGGTTTGCTAATTACCCTAGGCATTGGTTCGTCTTTCTCAACCATTCCCATTCTAGCGATTATTTATGTACCGCTGTGTATCCAGTTCGGTTTTAGCCCTGCGGCGACCATTGCGATTATCGGAACTGCAGCAGCTTTGGGTGATGCCGGTTCTCCAGCTTCGGATTCAACTTTAGGCCCAACTTCTGGTCTGAATATGGATGGTCAGCATGATCATATGAAGGATAGTGTGATTCCAACCTTCATTCACTTTAATATTCCGTTAATGATTTTTGGCTGGATTGCAGCCATGGTTCTGTAAGTCAATTTCAATCTGCTCTGATATCTATTGGAGCAGATTCATCTGGATTTAAAATAAATAATAAGATGTATTTAAAATATATGTTTAAATAAAAATTAATATAAACCTGATTATTTTACTCTGAATAAAGCCATATTTATCTGATTAATATACTTGGTATTTAAAACCAACCAATTCAGTAAATTTAAAATAAATAACTTTTTAAATCAATATTTTAAATAATAATTTAAAATTAGTTTTATAATCCTTATTGCATATTATTTTCCCTCGTGTTTATTATTAATTAAGATTTATTTTCTTAATAATTATTCTTCCTGTGGGGTATTTTAAAATGTTAAAGCAAGCTGCTCTAATTGCATTAATGGGTCTTTCTGCATCTGCGATGGCAGGTCAATGGCAGGTGAAAGTTGGTGCCAGTTCTTTAGCACCATCAAGTGACACTGAAATTGCACCAGGTTTAGTCGTAGAAGCGGATCAAGAATATGGTTTTACGCCATCGGTTGAATACTTTTTTAATGACAATATCTCTGCAGAACTTTTATTAGCTACGCCATTTAATCACGACATTTCTGCTCAGGGTCTAGGGAAAATTGCCAAGATTAAGCATCTTCCACCCACAATTACCGCTAAATATAACTTTAAAAATGCAACACGTTTTACGCCATATATTGGTGTAGGTGGCACAGCTTTTATTGCTTGGGATGAAGAAGGTCTGGCTAAAGATGTGAAAGAGGAATTTGGTTTGGCAGGTCAGGTTGGCTTTAATTATCAGCCAGCCGATGCCAAAAACTGGGGAGTATTTGCTGACGTGCGCTATGCAGATTTGAGTCCTGAAGTGACTTTAGATGATGCTGATAATACTAAATTCGACTTGAATATTGATCCTTGGGTTTACACGATCGGTTATAGCTACAAGTTCTAAATTCTAGTCTTGCTTAATAAAAAAGCCTCATCTTGAATGAGGCTTTTTTTTTCAAAATAACAACGATTTATAACTTATTGAAATTGAGCAGATCGGCAATGTTCAACTATATTAAAATGAATAAAGTAAATATTAATTGAATACGACTTAATAATTGAATAATAAGGAAGATCAGCATGAAGTTTTTAAGCCAAGGTATTGTGATCTTCTTCAGCCTGCTGGTAGGGTCTACCTATGCGGCAAGTTTTGATTGTCAGAAAGCTGAAACCGTGACAGAGAAAGCGATTTGTGAACATCGCCTGCTCAATGATGCCGATGTCAAGATGAGTACCAGCTATCATATTTTACGTCGTATGGTGCCTATGGGAACCCGCTCGGTGATCCAGCGCGATCAGGTGAAATGGCTACAGTTTCGTGACCGCTGTCAGGAATCTGTGTCCTGTCTGAGTCAAGTCTATAATATGCGCCAGCAGCAAATAGACCTGCAATTTCAACGTATTTATAAGCTTGGGCCTTATTAAGGCTTAAACTTAAGCCTTTACAAATGCAAGCCAGATCAGATCAAGCGATCCTTTATAAAATATCTTGAGAAAAAATATACAACTGGCTATTGAAAATTTAGTAACTCACTCCATTCATATAGGCAACAGTATTGACCTGTATTTAAAATAAAAGGAGTGATTAATGAGCGAGTCTAGCGCACAAAAACATAGTTTCCAGGCTGAAGTGGCTCAGTTACTACATCTCGTGACCCATTCGCTTTATTCAAACCCTGAAATTTTCCTGCGCGAATTGATCTCGAATGCCTCAGATGCATGTGACAAATTACGTTTTGAAGGGATTAACCATCCTGAATTTTATGAAAATGATCCTGATCTGCGCGTTCGTGTCAGTCTGGATGCAGACAATAAAACCATTACCATTTCAGACAACGGGATTGGCTTAAGCGAGCAGGAAGCTATTGATAATTTAGGGACTATTGCCAAATCAGGCACCAAAGACTTTATGTCCAAACTGACCGGCGATCAAAAAGCCGATGCTCAATTGATTGGCCAGTTTGGTGTCGGTTTCTATTCCGGCTTTATTGTGGCTGACAAGATTACGGTAGAATCGCGTCGTGCCGGCACAGATGTCTCTGAAGGCGTACGCTGGATTAGTGGAGGAACCGGTGAGTTCGAAGTTGAACAGATCACGAAACAAGGACGTGGTACTGATATTATTCTGCATCTGCGTGACGATGCGCTGGATTATCTGCAAAGCTATAAAGTGAAGCAGATTATCAATAAATATTCAGACCACATCAGCCTGCCAATCCAGATGCAAAAAGAAGTCTGGCAGGAAGAAGAAGCGGCTGAAGGCGAAACCTCTAAAGGCGGCCAGTATGTCAAAACTGATGAGTGGGAAGTCATTAACTCGGCCAGCGCATTATGGACTCGTAACAAGTCTGAAATCACTGAAGAGCAGTATGTCGAGTTCTACAAGAACTTGAGCCATGATTTCGCAGCGCCATTGGCTTGGGCGCATAACCGGGTTGAAGGCAGCACTGAATATACCCAGTTATTATATATTCCAAGTAAAGCGCCACATGATATTTTCACCCGTGAATCCAAAGCGGGTATCAAACTGTATGTGAAACGTGTGTTCATTATGGATGATGCGGATAACCTGATTCCAAACTACCTGCGCTTTGTGCAAGGTGTGGTGGACAGTGCCGATCTGCCATTGAACGTGAGCCGTGAATTACTGCAAGAAAGCCGTGATGTAAAAACCATCCGTGAAGGCAATACCCGCCGTATCCTGACCATTTTGGATAATCTGGCTAAATCTGAAGATGAAAAAGATCAGGCAAATTTCAAGACCTTCTATCAGGAATTTGCTTCAGTATTGAAAGAAGGTCTGGGCGAAGATTTCAGTAACCGTGAACGTATCTTAAAACTGCTGCGTTATGCGACGTCGACCAATGATGAAGTCAGCACATCATTGGCAGACTATAAAGCACGTATGAAAGATGGGCAGAAAGCCATTTATTATGTGACTGCAGATAGTCTGAATGCTGCGAAAAATTCACCACAACTGGAACTGTTCAAGAAAAAAGGCATTGAAGTTCTGTTGATGACCGAACGCGTGGATGAATGGGCGATGAACTTCGTGAATGAGTTCGATGGTACGCCTTTGCAAAACGTGTCTAAGGGTGCGGTTGACTTAGGTGACCTTCAGGATGCAGAAGAGAAGAAAGCCCTTGAAGAAGCCGCAGCCCAGTTTAAACCGGTGGTGGATAAGTTGACGGATTCATTAAAAGACAAGACCAAAGAAGTGCGGGTGACGACGCGTCTGGTCGATTCTCCGGCTTGTCTGGTGACTGGCGAAGGTGAATTGTCTCCACAGCTGATTCGTATGCTGAAAGATGCGGGTCAACCTGTGCCAGATATCAAGCCGATTCTGGAAATTAACCCGGGACATCCGTTGGTGAAAAAACTGGATGGCTCAGCGCAGTTTGATGATCTGGCCAATGTGATCTTCGACCAAGCGGTGATTGCAGAAGGTGGATTACCAGAAAATCCTGCTGAATATGTCAAGCGCATTAATAGTTTGCTGCTTGCTTAAGTGCTGATATATTGAATGAGAAAATCCCTCTTCGGAGGGATTTTTTATGCCTGCTTCATTTTTCATTTCTAGAAATGATCTGGAAAAACGATAGTGAAGATAAAAAAATCCCTGCGGATTTTAAATCTGAATTTTAAATTAATACTGGTTTTTTGATTTATAATTACGATCATTAAGTAAGGAGAGAGAATGTTATGAAATCTAAGCTGATGATCAGTATGGGCGCTGTAATCCTGATGTCGATGAGCCAAGTTAGTCTAGCGGCACCTGCTGCAGAAAAAATGGTACGCACAGATCGAATCAGTTTTTATAAAGTTGCGAAAGTAGAGGCAGCAAAACTACAACGTGTGCAACATAGCGATCGTATTCGCTTCAATATGCCAGTGATGGAGCAACCTTCATTACAGCAAAAACGAGTGCTACGCAGTGATCGTATTATCTTGAATAAAACCAGCTAATACTTACCGCGCTGATTGCCTCAGTAATATTGAAAAAAGCCCATGAATGATGGGCTTTTATATTTTCTACCATCATTCAGTTTAAAATAACGCTTCTAAACGTACCAAAGCCCCAACATAGTGATCACGATCCTCGCGATGATCATTCAAATAGTTCAGGTCAGTCTGGACAAAAAACCATTCACGTAAAAAAGGTTGTCTCCAGGACACATAAGGGCCCCAGCGATTAAGACGCAGATCCTTGTCATTCAGATAACCACCGGTATAAATGCCGTAACTAAAACGGTTGTCTTGAAAAAACTGATGTTGCCTAAAGGTGTAGTTGTCCCAAGTGAGATCATCGTCTTGATCATCGGCATAAGTCAGACTGAGCTGATTAGAGAAAAAGGCCTGATTGGGACGGGCATGAATCAGTTCCAGGTTGGTCCGTAAATAGTTTTCGCTTTGAATACCATAGCGATAAATCTGTTCGGCATGAAAAGAGTAGTCATTTTCTAGTGTCCAATCTTTACTGGCTTTGACGCGTAGGTAAATATCATCTCCAGAACGTAAGCCCAGATCCAGATCGGTTTCAAAAGGAATACGATCTGACCATTCAGACCAACGTAAGGCAAAAGAGCTGTTATCTTCACGGGCACGTTTAGTATCCAGACGCTTATTTCCGGAAGTGGCAGGATTTTCATTGGTAATCGCGACATTGCTGTCTAATTCATTGTCCAGACTGTCATCACCAAACACCACACTCAGCTTTTGTTCCAAGGTCGGAAGCTTGATCTTGCCGCGGATTCGGGGCTTAATCTCATAGCCTTCATATTCATCCCAGCGATTATCTAGAATGATCCGTAATGTAGCTGCAGCTGGCTGATCCGGATCGCTTTCACCAAACCAGTTATCAATTTTATGCGCAGTACGATCGGCCCATTCGCGGATGCCTTTCTGCTTTTGATCCGCCCATGAATAATTTTCTGTCTCTAGCGTGGATGGAACAATGGCGACATTTGATTGCTCCGGCAGAACCGTGGGTGTTGCATCGATCAAACGTGGAATCTGATCCAGCAAGCCTGATCGGCTTGGCTCTATATTCGTTGGACTGGCAGGAGCAGTTGTGACTGAATTGGCCCAAGACATGCTACCACTCATTCCTAAGCCCAGAGAGAGCAGTAAAATTTGAGTAACCCTGTTTATTTGCATGAGATATTTGTTGCTCTTGTATTCTTATATTCAGCTGTAGTTTTCTAAAAAACGGCCTTAAAAAGCAAGTTAAAGCTACAAAATAACAGCAATTATTCAATCATTTGAGCCTGAATTTCCCGATAAAGCTCTAATACCCGAATGGGTTGTGGCATTGTTAAAATAATATTGTGAATATTCTGCCAATTTAGCTGTTTGTCGCGTTGCAGCAAGATGTATGGATAGGCCAGCTCATCCTCTGCGAGAGAGATGCGTTTTTCACCATGAATCACTCGGATTTTTTGATGTTCCTGTAGCAAAAGCACTGGGGTAGAAAAATCCGCAGCAGCTTCTTTAAACGAGATAAATTTCTGCTTTTGAATGGACTGTGCGGGTATAAATGGATGGTAATCTGGCTGTGTCCAGACTGTTTCAGCCTGCTGCAAGTAAGCCGTTGAAAAAAACTCGAGTTGCATGAACCTGGTGCTTATAACAGACCACGCCAGTGATTTAATCGCAGCAGCCTGATGTTGATGATGGCTCAGCCAATGTTGAATACAATAGTGAGCCTGCAACTGACTCGGTACCCCTAAGAGCATCAGATATTTAACAAACTGACCTTGCAGATTCAATTGCTCAACCAAATAAACCTGACGTGCCTGCCAGTTATCTTCTGCCGCATAATATAAGACAATATCCAGATAAACAGGGTGTTGTTCGACATCGGATTCTAGTTCTAAAGCACAGAGCCGCTGGATATTAGTTTCTTCTAAACCTAAAGGGTGTACATGAGCGTTTAGTTTGCCCAGTTGGATCTGTACAGGGAATTGAATCAATTCGGAGACTGTGATCTGTTCTTGCTGAATTGTCGTTTCAGCTTTTAGTTGAGGATTTAGTTCCTTGGGTTCAGTTAGTATTTGATTGGTTGACTCATCTAAGCGATTTAATTCTAGTGCATGAATTCTTGCGCGCGGCCGTCCCCGATGATATTTGGTTGTTTCCATAGAATTGCAGCTGGTTTCAGCTTCGTGTAAGGATAAGGCAGGAACGATCAAGGGTGGATCCTGTTTCAGGCAAGAAAACCGCTGCTGTTGTTGTAACAGCCAGATATAACAGTGTTGCAGTTCAGCCCATTGGCTGTGCAGGGCAGGAGCTTGGGGAGCCGGAATCAGCCAGATTTGCCAGCCACGTTCAGGATGATGTAAAACTGCCCAGCCTGAATCCGGATGGGCATACAATGCTTGTTCCAGCGCCAAGATTTCGGTGAAATAGCCACGAAAGCTTAAATGATAAGACGTGTTAGCAGAAAATTGGTAGGTGACAAGTTCAGGCTGAGTGCGAACTTTAAATGCTGAAATCTGGGTTTTGAAAATAGGTTCATCACACAGATTAAAAATATCGCGTATTCTTTTTTTAGAACGGGCAATTTCATATAAAGGCAGGACTTTATGCTCCAGTTGCTGCGCCAGTCCATGTAGTTCTTTAATTAAGTGTGCTTTTTCTAAAGCATTCATTTTTTGATCTCTAGAGATGTTTCAGTACTTTATCCAGGGTTTGTGCCAGTACGAGGTTAACCGCCAGCTCCACTAGTCTGTATTCAGCAGAATTTGAGTCGGTATAGCTTTCTGCCATCTCAATTAAATAATCAATAGAAACGGAATGAGGCGGAATTTTGCCCTGTACCAATGCCTGAAGTTCATGCATAAAAAATTTTCTTATCATTGATCTATTTATATTGCTGCAATTATAAGCAGAGATCACATAAAATAGTGATCTATTTTGAGTATTTTATAAACAAATTTTTTAATTAAAAGTGATAAAAATCAATAGAAAAAATGAGAGTAGGAAATAGTCGATATTTTTTTAGAGTCGTGCATCTTTCACACTGAATGTGTTCAATATGATCAAAAAAAACAGGCTGAATCAATCAGCCTGTTTTAATGAAAAACAGCTTTGCATTAAGCCGTTTTTTCAGTTACCACAGTCGCAGCATCTGTATTTACTGTTTCCGCAGGTGCTTTAGTCGCTGGAAAGTCTGGCAGATGAACCACTTGCGCCATTTGTGCAGACGCTTGAACAGAAAAAGCCATAACGGTTGCTGCGAAAGCAAATTTAAGAGC
Organism: Acinetobacter lwoffii; assembly: GCF_049367455.1. Taxonomy (GTDB): domain Bacteria; phylum Pseudomonadota; class Gammaproteobacteria; order Pseudomonadales; family Moraxellaceae; genus Acinetobacter; species Acinetobacter lwoffii_W. The sequence goes on along the minus strand of NZ_JBMPXW010000001.1, from coordinate 1,176,819 downwards.
ATTCATAGGATGACCTTTAATATCAGAGTGTTCAATGACTTGAACAGAGGAGAATATTTAAACCTAATTCGGGTGAAATAATAGCAAATAAGACTTAATAGAAAATGATAGATTCGGCAAATTCAGGCAGTAAATTTTAGATAAATTACTCTACAAAACAATAAATTAGTATATTTACTCTAGTTTGATTTTTATGGTTTTACAGGGCTTTATACTTTATTTTAGCGATGAAAATCTGGACTTAATCGAGTGTTAAAATAAAAGGTCATGTGTTTTTGATCTGCCAATTTAAAACTAAATTTCGAGCTTTGTTCAATCCATGTAAGTTTTTGCTATCGCTTGTTTACGGGCTGCTGCAATCTTCTAGGAATGGACTAAGATAGAATTTCATTCATTTTCATTTTGAGAGTTTTATTATGGCAATTGCAAAAGTGGTAGAAGTCAATTCAAGCAGCAATAAAAGCTTTGAAGATGCGATTCAAACGGGCATTCAAAAAGTCACAGAAACGGTCAAAAATGTACAAGGTGCTTGGATCAATGAACAGAAGGTTGTCATTAAAGAAAATAAAATCACGGAATATCGTGTCAATTTAAAAATTAGTTTTCTGGTTGATTAAGTGAATGCAATTCAATAACAAATAAAAAACCCCATTTGAAATGGGGTTTTTTATTGAACGTTGCTTTATTTAGCTTGGTCTGGGGTGTCACACGTTTCTGTTGAGCACTGTGCTGCCTGACTATTGGTTGATGTATCGAGCGCTTTTTCAAATACTTGCAAGAAAACTTCTTTAGGTTGCGCGCCTGCCAATGCCACACGTTGATCAAAAACAAAGAAAGGCACACCAGTCACTTTGAGTTGTTCGTGTGCGACTTCCTGATCGAATTTGACAAAGTCGGCATATTCTTCCGAATCCAACAGGTCATCGACTTCGACCGGATTCAGGCCAATACGCGCTGCGACATCTTCCAGTGTTTCACGTTCTCCAATCGCCAGACCTTGGGTCATATAGCTATAGAAGAACGCTTCCTGTGCTTCATTGCCCAAACCTTTGCTTTGCGCCAGGTGAATCAGGCGATGCGCATTAAAGGTATTGCCTGAATTGGCACCTTCCCAGTTAAATTCAATACCTTCGGCTTTGGCCATTTCAGCAATATTGCGCTGCATCTCTTCGACTTCTGCCACGGTGCGGCCATATTTTTGCGCCAGACGCTCAGAGTTGGAGACTTCCTGACGTACCGGTGCTTCAGGATCGAGCTGAAAACTGTGCCAATGTACTTCTAGCTCAATACCTGCTTCTTGTGCAGCAGCTTCTAAACGTTTTTTACCAATATAGCAGAAGGGGCAAACCACATCTGACCAGATATCTACGCGCATGTCATGTCTCTAATTTTGCTCTTGTGTTCAAGTATGAGGGTGAAGAATCAGAATTTAAAGCCCTTGAGCATCAGAAGTGTATTTCTACAGCAGATCGGCAGGATAAATAAAAGAAGAAAGAGTAGGTGATAGCCAGATGGCTTCCTTAATATAATCAGGTTCTGACTATTCAAAAAAAATATAAAAATGCCATAAAAAAACGCCCCGTAGGGCGTTTTGTGAATGCAGTCAATTATGCAGTTTTTACTGCAGCTTCAACAGCAAGCATGTGACCATTTTCTTCGAAGTTTGAGTGCCAAGAAAGCGCTTCACGAAGAAGATGAGGGGTATGGCCGCCTTTTGCACATGCACGGTCAAAGTAATCATTCAACGCATCGCGGTACATTGGGTGCGCACAGTTATCAATTACTGCACGTGCACGCTCACGCGGAGCCAAACCACGAAGATCCGCAAGACCTTGTTCAGTCACTAGGATATCAACATCATGTTCTGCGTGGTCGATATGTGAAGCAAACGGCACTACAGAAGAGATGTCGCCACCTTTCGCGATTGATTTGGTTACGAAGATCGCCAAGTGGGCATTACGTGCGAAGTCACCTGAACCACCAATACCGTTCATCATTTTGGTACCACATACGTGAGTTGAGTTCACGTTACCGTAAATATCAAACTCAAGTGCAGTGTTGATGCCGATAATACCTAAACGACGTACCAGTTCAGGATGGTTTGAAATTTCCTGTGGACGTAATACCAGTTTGTCTTTGTATTGTTCTAGGTTGTTAAATACTTTCTCGCCGTACTTAGCAGAAAGCGTAATAGAAGAACCTGAAGCAAACTTCATTTTACCGGCATCGATCAATTCAAACGTACAGTCTTGTAGTACTTCTGAGTACATGATCAAGTCTTCGAAGTTTGAATCTTTCAGACCCGTCAATACGGCGTTTGCAATTGAACCAATCCCTGCTTGAAGAGGTCCGAGGTTTTTCGGTAGACGGTCTTCAGCTACTTCTTTTTCAAAGAAAGCGATCAAATGGTTGGCAATGCTTTGAGTCTCATCATCTGGTGCAGTTACAGTAGATGGAGAGTCGTGCAATTCGCTGTTAAATACGATACCAACAATTTTAGATGGATCGATATTGATCGCATGCGTACCAATACGCTCATCAACTTGAGTCAATGGAATCGCTTGACGCGTTGGACGATACGTCGGGATGTAGATATCGTGCAAGCCTTCAAATGCCGGGCTTAAATTCGTATTGATTTCTACAATCACTTTTTCAGCAAAAATCGCAAAGCTTGCAGAGTTACCAACAGATGTTGTTGGAATGATGCCGCCATCTTCAGTAATTGCTACGGCTTCGATGATCGCAACGTCTGGTTTTTTCAACTGCAGGTTACGCATTTGCTCAACAGTTTCAGACAAGTGCTGGTCAATGAACATCACTTCGCCGTTGTTGATCGCTTTACGTAAAGTATTGTCTACCTGGAACGGTAAACGACGTGCCAATACACCAGCTTCAGTCAGTTGTTTGTCTAGATCGTTCCCTAGTGATGCACCAGTAATTAACGTGATCTTTAATGGGTTTGCTTTTGCCTGTTGAACTAAAGCTAAAGGAACCGCCTTCGCTTCACCAGCGCGAGTAAAGCCACTCATGCCCACAGTCATGCCATCTTGGATGAATTCAGCCGCTTGTTCAGGGCTGATGACTTTGTTGTGTAGGGAGGCTAAACGGATACGATCTAAAGACATTTTAACTCTCATTAATTCTTAAACTATGATACGGATTGTACCGCTCAAAAAATGTATTGTGCATAGGTGTTAGGCTAAGGTCTAATTTTTTAGCTAAATGTAGGTATAATAAAAAATGATGATTTTTAAATGATTGAATTCGTGAACTATAAAATGAATTGTATAGAAAAACTAAAAAGTCATTTGTTGAATTACTGATCACTTATTAAAAGTGCTCAGTCAAAGTTTGGCGAATTTTATCGAGTGTAGTGGCTGGGGGAAGTGTCTCAGGATTCGCCTGATTCACGGGTAGTGAAATGATAGCTTCCAGCCCACCTTCAGGACGATTATGAATACGCAATTGGCCATGGTGAATATCGACAATCCGTTTCACAATGGCCAACCCCAAGCCACTGCCTTGTACTGTTCGTGCCGAATTGCCCCGAACAAAAGGCTGCATCAAGGCTTCAATCTGATCTTCCGGGATGCCTTCGCCATGGTCTGCGACACAAATCAACAGTTGATCTTCTTCAACATGCGCAGAAAGCTCAATTGGTTCTGAACCATAACGTTTTGAGTTGTTGATCAGATTGCCGATCAGTCTTTTTAGTGACATGCTGCGCGCCTGAATGGTCGGTATATCTTGTGGTGTAAATCGGATATCTAGCGGTTTAAACTGCTTGACCAGTTCCTGTAGCAGTACATTGACATTGGTGTCCTGCGGTTCTTCATCGGAACCATCGCGCATATAGGAAATGAACTGATCCAGAATCGCGTCCATATCTTCGACATCATAAATCAGGCCTTCTTTGAGAAAGTCTTCATCTGGCATCATTTCGGCACTGAGGCGGATTCGGGTTAAGGGCGTGCGCAAGTCATGTGAAATGCCGGCCAGCATGATTCGGCGTTCCCGCTCGGTCTGGTCCAGCGTATAAATCATCTGATTAAAGGCATGATTGACCTGACGGATTTCCAGTGGACCATGATTGGTATCTAGATAGGGTGCTGAGCCGATTCGGCTATAACTGTTGGCGGCATTCTGCAAACGGCGTAAAGGACGGTTGAGCTGACGCACCAAGGTCAAAATAATGATGCCGACAATAATCGGCGTGCCAAGCAACCAGCCCAAAATCAGTTCATTGCTATAATTGGCATAAGTCTTTAAAGGTTCCTGTACCCAGTGACCATTCATTTCAGGAGTCTGGATCCAGATACGTGGACTCGGCTTAAACTGGAAATAGACTGTGGCTTGTTCGATGCGTAACTCTTTGGCGAGTTTGGTTTCGATCTGTCGGGTAAAAAATTCGGCAATCAGCTTTTCACGGACAGTGGGATATTCTGCCGGATTAGTAACGTATTCAATGCCGACCCGGTTTTTCAGCCAGTCATCGATATCGACTTCCTGCTGTTTATGATACAGGCGCAGATCGGGATTATTAAGAATTTCCAGTTCCATGGCCAGATAACGCGCATGTTGCTGGATTTCAGGTAAAAACAGGGTACGCCAAAAGAACCACAAGGACATGAACAGGCTAAAACAGACCACAAAAACCACCAGTACCGTGGTACGCATGGCAGCAGAACGCGGCTTGATCTTGTCGAGAAAGCGTTCCCCGCGGGTACGCTTTTTTTCCGAGTAGCTGACAAAATCGGTAAATTTTTGTGGATCGATGGGGTCGAGTTTCACACCAGCTCCCTGTTGGCATTTTCCAAATTGAGCAGTAATAATAATTTGTAATGGAATCTTACTGCTTGAACCTTCGATGGAAGGAGCTTGTTGTGTTACTTTTTTTGAAAAAATGAGTAACACTGTTACGCAAGTAAAAACTTTGCCATTCGCTGAACTCGCGCATTTGTATACGAGCCTTTAAAGAAGGGGAGGCTCAAACAGCAGCGAATGGCTTTTAGGGACAATAAATTGGGGTAATCTTTTATCGTAATAAGTTTTTCTTTATTCAGCACCATCTGGAACAAAGACATAACCCACACCCCATACAGTCTGGATATAACGTGCACGCGCTGGGTTTTCTTCCACTAAACGGCGTAAACGTGACACCTGAACATCAATTGAACGTTCCATGGCACCCCATTCACGGCCACGCGCCAGATTCATCAGCTTGTCGCGGGTTAATGGTTCGCGTGGATGTTGAACCAGTGCTTTCAGTACCGCAAACTCACCAGTAGTGAGCGTTACCACTTGGCCTTCACGGGTCAGAGTGCGGGTAGAGAGATCTAGCGACCATGGGCCAAAAGAAACCACTTCCATCTGTTGGCTTGGTGCACCCGGCACTTCACGTACCTGACGGCGCAATACCGCACGAATACGTGCCAGCAGCTCATTCGGGTTAAACGGTTTAGGCAAGTAATCATCGGCACCTGCTTCTAAACCGGCAATACGATCCGAGTCGCTACCACGAGCGGTGAGCATAATGATAGGCGTATCGATATTGGATTGGCGTAAACGACGACAGATACTCAAGCCATCTTCGACCGGAAGCATAAAGTCGAGCACGATCAGAGAAAACAGTTCCCGCTGTAAAAGTCGATCCATCTGCGTGGCATCATGTGCAGTTTTAACCACAAAGCCTTTATCTTCGAGAAAACGCTGTAATAAGGTACGCAGACGAACATCATCATCAACCACCAGGATCCGTTCGACCCGGTCCGTTTCGGTATGTACGGCATCGGCTTTTTCAGCAGGTACAACTAAACTCATGAGATGCTCCTTTATTCTTTATTGTCGTCATAAACAAAAATCAAATAGGCTTTGAGTATACGATTCATTGATATTAATTGACTATGCTCTAAAGCACCAAATATTGCAGTTAAAATCAAGACATAGATACCAAATATATACATCTAAATGAGCAAAAAATACGATTTTAAGCTGGATAAAAAGCAAAGTTCATACAAACTTTATCGGGAAAAGCTGAAAACTGTGGCACTTCATAATATAAAGATGAGGTAAATTAATAAAAACAATGGTGGATTTTATAGACCCGGTCTTTATAATCATGCCATTTAGTACTTATCCTTGTGGGATCAAACACGATGACTGACTTAGTTCAGCAGTTGGCAAAAGAACTTGCCGTACGTCCAAATCAAGTTGAGGCTGCCATCAAGCTTATTGATGAAGGTGCCAGTGTTCCTTTTATTGCACGTTACCGTAAAGAAGTAACGCAAGGCTTAGACGATACGCAACTACGTCAACTCGATACGCGTTTATCATACTTGCGTGATTTGTATGAGCGCCGTGAAAAGGTGATTGAATCACTCAAAGAACAAGATAAATTATCTGATGATTTATTGGCGCGTGTGAATGCCGCTGAAACCAAAAATGCATTAGAAGAAATTTACGCGCCGTACCGTCCAAAACGTACCAGTAAATCATTCAAGGCCAAAGAAGCCGGTCTAGGCCCGATTTCCGAAAAAATCTTTAATGAAGCCGTTGATCCAGCTGAAGCTTTGGTGGGTTTTAGCCATGAAGATTACCCAGATACTGAAAGCCAGCTTGATGCGATCCAGCACATCCTGATTGATGACTGGGCGCAAAATATCGCGCTGACCACTGAACTTAAAGCGACATTTGCAAAAACTGCCGTGCTGAAAAGTTTGGTTGCCAGTGATGAGAAAAAAGAAGTCGGTAAAAAATTCCGTGATTATTTCGATTTCTCTGAAAACTTGAATAAAGTGCCTTCACACCGTTTATTGGCGATGCTGCGTGGCCGTCAAGAAAACGTTTTAGGCCTGAAAGTGGATGGCGAAGATGATGCCCCGTTGGCGCGTATTGAAACTGAATACAATCTTGAAACTGTTCAGCCACAAGCGCGTCAGGATTTCTTGAAGCAAACTGCAAAACTATTTTGGCTCGGTAAAGTTCGTCCAACGATCGAACATTCATTGCTGACTGAAAAACGTCTGGCTGCTGAAACAGAAGCGATGAACGTCTTTGCTGAAAACCTGCGTCATTTACTGCTTTCTGCACCTGCAGGCGCACGTACCACTTTGGGCGTGGACCCGGGTATCCGTACCGGTGTGAAACTGGCGGTAGTGAACGAGTCTGGTGATGTTCTTGCACACAGCACGATTTATCCATTTGCACCAAAAGACGATAAAGAAGGTTCACTGGCCGAGCTGGCGCGTTTATGCCGCGAGTTCAATGTTGACCTGATCGCGATTGGTAATGGTACTGCAAGCCGTGAAACTGAAGCTTTAGTTGCTGAAATGATGGCTGCGAACAGTGATCTGAAAATGACGCGTGTTTCTGTATCTGAAGCAGGTGCATCGGTGTATTCAGCATCTGAACTAGCTTCACAGGAACTGCCTGAACTAGATGTATCTATTCGTGGTGCGGTATCGATTGCACGCCGTTTACAAGATCCACTAGCAGAACTGGTGAAAATCGATCCGAAATCGATTGGTGTGGGTCAGTATCAACATGACGTGAACCAGACCGGTCTGGCGAAAACCTTAGAAGCAGTAGTCGAAGACTGTGTGAACTCGGTGGGTGTGGATGTAAATACTGCATCAGCAGCGATTTTGGGTTATATCGCAGGTCTGAACAAATCGATCGCACAGCAAATTGTGGAATTCCGTAAGGAAAATGGTCGTTTTGACAATCGTCAGTCTTTGAAGAAAGTGCCACGTTTAGGCGAGCGTACTTTTGAGCAGGCTGCGGGCTTCTTGCGTATTCAAGATGGTACAGAACCACTAGATGCTTCTGCGGTTCACCCTGAGTCATATGCTTTGGTGAGCAAAATTGTTGAAGCGAAAGCAACGACTGTAAAAGACATCATTGGCAATACTGAAATCATTCGCCAAGTGAATGCTGAAGAATTTACAGACGAGAAATTCGGTCTGCCGACAATTCAAGACGTATTGGCTGAACTGGAAAAACCGGGCCGTGACCCGCGTCCAGAGTTCCGCACTGCTAAATTCCGTGATGACATTACGGAAGTTGCGCAATTGTCGGAAGGCATGCAGCTGGAAGGTGTAGTGACAAATGTCACTAACTTCGGTGCATTTGTCGATGTGGGTGTGCATCAAGATGGTTTGGTACATATTTCTGAACTTGCCAATGAATTCGTCGCTGATCCGCATAAAGTGGTGAAACCGGGTCAAATCGTACAAGTCCGTGTTTTGAATGTGGATGCTGAACGTAACCGTGTCAATCTGTCGATGCGTCCTGAAGGTTCTGAAGCGCCGGCGAAAGCACCACGTCAACCACGTCGTGACAATGAGCAACGCGGTGAACGTAAGCCTCAAGGCAAACGTCCACAGCAAGCACGTCCGCAAGGCGACCGTCCTCAGGGCAAGAAACCGCAAGCGGCTAAACCACAAGAGCAAAAAATTGGTGGTTTGGGTGCATTGCTATTGCAAGCAGGGATTAAAGGTTCGAAATAATCTTTAATTAGCGAATAAAAAACCTCCCAATTGGGAGGTTTTTTATTGGATCATTATGAGTTAATCACCGGCACAATCCAGCTGGTGATAATCAGTAAAATACCGAGATGCCCCAATTTTCGTGTCACATAGACCAGTTTAGATGGTGGCTGTTCCAGTCTTTTTGCATATTCTTCCATGCTAATGCCGGGCTTGCCTTTACTGGTAAATAAAAACACCGCCAGGTCGATACAGATCAGAATCGTACCGATATCAGCGACCAGTTCCATCAGGACAAAATCCTGGCGATACAGCGACATGCTGACGCTATAAATCAGATAAATGGCAAAGGCCAGACACAGGTATTGCAGGACAACTAAAAACTTCTGCATAAATCTCAACAGTTCACAAAATTAAAGCAATTATACAAATAATCGGGCAGCTGCGGCCAATTACAAGGCCTGCATTATCTCAGCAAAATTCTGCTTCTCGACCAGTTCCAGAAATTCATCGCCCAGACGCTGACTTTCCGCAATACATTGCTTCCACAGCTGGATCCGTTGGGTTTGATCCAAACCTTTTAAGTTAAAGTCTTTACGATCAGGCAAACGACCCAAAGGCAAACTTTGCAGATATTGCTGCGATGGAGAAAGCAGCAAAGTTCGTGCCTGATTTTCTGGATTTGAGGTACGTTTAAATAACTTGTCGAACCAGCCGGGGGTAATGCTATCGGTAAAATGTGGATACAGCACAATGCCTTTGCTCTGAAAGGGCAGGTCAATGTGATAATCAATCAGGCCACCATCGCGATAATAACCCTGCGGTGCATCCGGAATATTGTTCACCGCTGCCATTACCCCGGGAATAGATGCTGAAGCCATCAGCCAAGACAACACACTCTGTTCGGTCAGTGCATGATAATGCGTGGTAAATCCATCTTCAGCGATTTTAAACTGCTCACCCGTATTCGGCTGGCTGATCACACGTTGCATGAAATGACGGCTGTGCCGGCGCGCGACTGCGGTCGTTCCAAGAATTCCAGCTACAGAAGCCATTAATGGCAATGCCTTGTCACTTTGGAAAATGTGCTGGGCTTTAATTGAAATGACTGCGAGATGATAATCCGGATGATTGACCAGATCGTTTTCTTTGCCTTGTACTAGATCCAGCAGCATGCCACGGCAGATGTCGCTGACATCCTGACGGGTCATTTTTTTATGAAAATAGAGGTTGGTATAGAGTTCAGCTAAGCGTTCGGTTCCCTGTCGAGCACCATGTGCAGCCATACTGGCAAAGCGCCAGCTGCCAATCGAAGAACCCACCAAAGTTCTACGGTGAGGTGCACGTGGAAAAAACTCACCAAAAATCGCCTGATCCAGTCCCTGGATACCGATACCTTTGGGGCCACCTGCAGCACCAGGTACAATATCGACTTGTTCGGGTTGCAAACCTTGTTGCAGAATCAGCTCACGTGCCAGATGGCCGGCACGAATCGTCAGAGCAGGCGCACGTTTTTGTAAAATCTGTACCATGGTTGAACCTATACTAGCCAAATGTGTGCTTATTTTAAGCGATAGGTCTTAGGACCCAATGGCAAGATATGTCCTAAGGTGACTTTGGAGTCATGCGATGCTCAGAAAATAAAAAACCTGAACAGTGTCAGGTTTTTTTAAAAGCTCATTTAGTTATTTCGCAATCCGCCAGACGGCCAGTACACTCGCCAGTACAATCAGAATCACCGACACAAACCACGGTGAAATAATGGCAATCGCCAGCAGAATCGCCATGATACTGCCAAACATCCAGCTACGTTTTTGCTGATGTTCCATTTGCAGGCGCATACTTTGTAATTCATTGAGCTGTTTGGCATGCCAGGCCGACTGGTTTTTTAAACCGTTTAAGCTGTCGATCATCAGGGTCGGTAAATCCTGCGCCCCTAACAGCAGATCCGGGATTTTCTGTCCCAGTTCTTTAAGGTTCTTTTGCGGATTCATCTGGGCCTTGATCCAGTCCGTCAGGATCGGTTTGGCCAGACTCCAGATATCCAGTTCAGGATACAGGTCGGTTCCTAAACCCTCGACATGCACCAAAGTTTTTAGTAGCAACATCAATTGAGGTGGAATTTCCAGATGGAAACGACGCGCGATGTCCATGACTTCAATCAGAATGCCGGCAAAGTCCAGTTCATGCATCGGTTTGGACACCATCGGCCCCACACTGCGGCGCATTTCACGGGCCAATGCATCCTGATCAGTCCCCGGTGGAATCCAGCCAGCCTGATGCACCACCTGAATCAGCTGCATAAAGTCACTGTTCATGACCGCCAGTAGCATGCGTGCTACGGTCATCTGGTCGTGTTTGGACAGTTCGCCCATAATCGCGCAGTCCAGCGCAATAAAACGCGGATTGGCTGGATTGATGGTTTCTACAAAGACATTTCCCGGATGCATGTCAGCATGGAAGAAGTTATCGCGGAAGACCTGAGTAAAGAAGATGGTTAGGCCTTTACGCGCCAGATCGGCACGATCCATGCCCAACCGGTCAAAGGTCGCGATATCTGAAATCGGCACCCCGGTAATGCGCTCGGCTACCAGCACGTCTTTGCTGTCCATGTAAATTTCCGGCACATACATCATGCTCGAGCCGGTAAAATGATGGCGCATACGGCGGGTATTGTCCGCTTCCAGCGTCAGGTCTAGTTCATTCAGAATGATCTGTCGATAATCCTGAATGATTTCCGACAGGTGCAATGCGCGGGCAGCTTCCAGACGTTTTTCCAGAAATTGACCGAGCCATTCCAGAATTTCAAAATCCTGCAAAATCTGCTGGCGAATATTCGGGCGGGTGACTTTAACCACCACTTCACGGCCATCATGCAGGGCAGCCGTATGCACCTGAGCAATCGAAGCTGCAGCCAGTGGCTGGGTATCGAAACGCGCGAATAGGGTATTTACATCAGCTTTCAGGGATTCCTGAATGCGCATCTTGGCCACGTCATTATCAAACGGCTTGACCCGGTCTTGTAGCAAGACCAGTTGCTGTAAAACTTCAGGTGGAATCAGGTCACGGCGGGTCGAGAGCAGTTGACCGAGCTTGATCGCCAACGGCCCCATTTCTTCTAAAGCCAGTTTCAGCTTGAGCGGATTTTTACGTTCACGACTGGACCAGGCAGCCGGATGCATCCGGATGAGGGACAGCACATGCCGGGATTTTTCTGGTAATTCTTCCGCAGGAAACAACGTGTCGAGTCGATAGTGCGCGGCGATGCGCCAAAGTTCGAGTAAACGTGAAACATGCGGAATCATAAAGCTGTGTACCTAGTCTTGAGTAGAATTGTTTGAGGCATCAATTTGAGCCTGAAGCTGATGGATTTTTGCTTCAACCCGATCTAAATTTTGATTCAGGATACGGGTGTCCTGATTCAGGTCATCCATTTGCCAGCGTGGGGCAAACAGACCACTGTCTTCTTTTAAGGCATCTTCAGCAAAGAATAATTGACTTTGCAGGGTGCGTTTTAGCTGCTTGGGCAGCAGTTGCAATTTGCCAATTTCATGCGCCAGCGTCGGGCCAATCCAGGGACTTAAGTGCGCTGCCAGATCCAGTTCCGCCTGTTGCATGATGCGCTGGATTTCCTGCAATAACTTGTAGTCGCCTTGCAATGGAATATTGCCGACTTCATCGGAAAGCAGCAGCTTGAGTAATTCCACCACATTGCTGACCTGCAAGGTTGCTGTCGCTTCGGTGACTGTCGCGGAACTTGCGTCAAATGGACGTTGTTCAAAGACCGAAGGTGTTTCGGTATGACCGGTTGCCGTTGGTTCCAGACGAACTTTGCCTTCATCAAAAAACACATCAACCGAAAGCTGCGGCGAGGCGATCACCACCCGCAGCATTTTGCCGGACAGGGCATTCAGCTGGATGCGGGTAATGGCATCCAGATCAATCACATGATGAATCACGCGTTCAACAGCACCGAGTGCCAGAATTGACCACATAGGCAAGGAACCTTAAAGTTTGAAACCGCGGTGAACCGCAACAATCCCACCAGTCAGGTTGTGATAGTCACAATTCTGGAAGCCGGCATTTTCCATCATACCTTTCAGGGTGCGCTGGTCCGGATGCATACGGATCGATTCAGCCAGGTATTTATAGCTTTCTGCATCATTGGCAATGATTTTACCCATGATTGGCAATGCCGTGAACGAATAAAGGTCATACAGCTTAGAGAATGGCTCAAACACTGGTTTAGAAAATTCTAGCACCAGTAAACGGCCACCTGGCTTAAGGACGCGGTACATCGCAGCCAGTGCCGCATCTTTATCGGTCACGTTACGTAGACCGAAAGAAATGGTCAAAAGATCAAAGCTGTTGTCTGCAAATGGTTCTAAGGTTTCGGCATTGGCCAAAACGAAATCGACATTGGTACAGCCCGCATCAATCAGACGGTCACGACCGACATTCAGCATGGATTCGTTAATATCAGACAGTACCACATGACCTGTCGGACCAACTTCACGGCTAAAGACTTTAGCCAAGTCGCCAGTACCACCCGCGATATCCAGCACATGCTGGCCACGGCGTACACCTGACATATTGATTGCAAAACGCTTCCACAGACGATGAATACCAAAAGACATCAGGTCATTCATAATGTCGTATTTGCTCGCCACCGAGTGGAACACTTCTGCGACTTTCTGGGCTTTTTCTTCGCTGTTAACAGTTTGATAGCCGAAGTGTGTGGTTGAGCCGACGTTACCGGTATTGGCACCACGCGGCAGATTATATTTAGGCACAGTACCCGTCACAGGCGTGTCAGTCAGACGTTGTTCTAAGGATTGTTGCTGACCTTGCGGGGTGCCTTGTGGAAGGGGTTCAGTTAAGAATGGGCTCACTTTGTCTGTCTGTTGTGCCGACTCGGGGGTAGGGGTAGGCGTTGTATTTTCATTCGACATTGGAGTCACTCCTAACATATCAATCGGGTTAATCTTGCATTGTCTGCATCATGACAGATTCTAAAGGCTTATTCAGCAATCATGATGCAATTGTTATGAATAATATACAGAAAAATTCACGCTTGGCAGAAATACTCATCGGGTATTTACTGAAACGGTAGCGGATCGCCAGAATGTACTTTATCGATAATCTGGCGTTCGGTTGCCGTGAACGTGCGTACAAATTTTTCTGCCGATTTGAGTGGCTTCATGGCCAGAAAACCATCCTGCATAAATTCATACATCACCTGAAAGTTATATTTATTCGCCGCGCCTTTACACATTTTAAAGGCCGTATAGACCACAAATGAACGCATGTATTTATCCAGACTCATGCCGAGCTGATCCAGCAGAGCCAACTGTTTCAAGCGTGCTTCACCCTGATCCAGCTTCAAATAGGTCAGGCGCATCATCTCGTCAGTCAGCGGTTCATGCGGATGATAATCCTGTAATAACTGAATCGCGACCTGTTCATCCAGCTGTACCGCCAGAATAGCCAGCTCTACACCTGAGGTGCCGGTTTTAATGGCATTTTCCGGAATAACTTTTTCTGCTTTATGCGCATATTTCATCAGCCGGGCAATCTGTTCTGCCAGCGCATCAAATTCAGCACCGCCGTAGAGACGGTTCAGGAAATATTCGGACATCAACAGGTTTTGTTTTTCAGCAAAATGGGCGCGATGGGTGCGCTGCATGCGGACTTTCTGCCAGGCCTGCACATCCTGTAAACGGCTTAAAATGTCAGGCCGGGTGTGATAAGCCAGTTGATAATAATGCGCTAACAGATCATCGAGTACGGCAAGTTTGGACATGAGGCTTCAATTATGATTGGAGGATGCAAGAATCTTAGAGGCTGCCGGACAATCCTGCTATGACAAATTGAACAGAGATCGGGCATTTGTATGTCAATCTGTTGTTTAAATAGCCAATTTAATCGTGTGAAAAACGTTGCCAGAGCTATTTTTGCGCTGAAACTCCTCGCTATACTGCAAATAGAATAAAAGATCAGGGTTGAAGATACGTATGGAACAACCACAATTTCAGTTAATGGATGAAGATCAGCTGTCTGTCGAGCTGATTGATGCCCAATATAATTTAAAAAAGACCCGGGGCCAGAAAAATGCCAAAAGTCTGGTGATTCTGGTGAATGGCATTGAGCTAGCCGGCAAAGGTGAAGCGGTTAAACAGCTACGTGAATGGGTCGATCCGCGCTATTTGCGCGTGAAAGCCGATAAGCCTCAGCTAGCCGGCCCAAAGCAGACCTTGTGGCAACCTTATGCGCGTTTTATTCCAGCTGAGGGCCAGATCATGGTGCTGTTTGGTAACTGGTATAGCGATCTGCTCGGCAGTGCCATGCAAGCTGAAAGCCCGCTGAGTGATGCACAGTTTGATGAATATCTGCAAGAGATGCAGGCCTTTGAACAGGACCTGAAAAATAACCATGTGGATGTGATCAAGGTCTGGTTTGACCTGTCCTGGAAAGTCTTGCAAAAACGCCTGGATGCCATGGATCCGAGTGAAACTCACTGGCATCAACTGCATGGTCTGGACTGGCGCAATCGCAAAGAATATGACACCTTGCAGCGCCTGCGTCAGCGCTTTACCGAGGACTGGTTCATTATTGATGGCGAAGATGAGCAGCAGCGCGACCAGCAATTTGCCCAGTATATCCTGAGTGCCTTGAAACATTGTCCGGATCATCCTGCCAGAGCCAAGGGAAGATGGAAACAGGCCAAGATTCCCGAGCAGTTAAAACATCCTTCCAAGACTCAAGCCCAGCCAGAAGATTACAAACCGGAACTGAAAAAATTAACCGCGAAGGTCGCCAAAGCCATGCGTTCCGATTCGCGTAATGTGGTGATTCTGTTTGAAGGTATGGATGCTGCCGGCAAGGGCGGCGCAATCAAGCGAATTGTCAAAAAACTCGATCCACGTGAATATGAAATTCATACCATTGCTGCACCAGAAAGATTTGAGCTGAGCCGTCCCTATTTATGGCGCTTCTGGACCAAGCTGCAAACTGATGATGATATCTGTATTTTTGACCGTTCCTGGTATGGGCGGGTATTGGTAGAACGGGTAGAAGGATTGGTCAGTGCGGTGGAATGGCAGCGTGCTTATGATGAAATTAACCGTTTTGAACAGAGTCTGGTCAAGCATCAAACAGTGATTGTGAAAATCTGGCTGGCAATCTCCAAGGACGAACAGGCAGCACGTTTCAAGGCGCGTGAAGATACACCGCATAAGCGTTTTAAAATTACCGAAGAAGACTGGCGTAACCGGGAGCGCTGGGACGACTATCTGAAAGCGGCAGCCGATATGTTTGAACATACTTCGACCGAGGAAGCGCCCTGGCATATTATTGCGACCGATGATAAGAATACCGCGCGGGTCGAGGTGTTAAAGGCTATTTTAAAACAGCTTCAGGCAGAATAATCTGCCTGAAGTAAGAGTGTCTAGAGGGCTGCAAAAATTCAGCTCACCCGGATTTTAACCTTGCGCCACCTGTTTTTGCTGGATATTTTTAGCTGCACGGTAGCATTCCTCTACATGTGCTTCAGCAATCTTTTTCATGACAAAATAGCCCAGACTTGCCGCCACCAGTTGGCCGCCCAGCGGAATGAATTTTGTGACTTGCTTTGTGATCACTTTCGCTGCAACATTGTTCAAAGATTTTTTAACTGCCGTACGTGCGACCACCAGACCAGAAAATTCTACGCCGCGTTTACGCAACTCATTCCAGTGCACCTGACGGGTTTTTGGATCATAGACACTGATCTGGTCAGGCGCCAGGCCGAAGCGGGCATTGATCTCGGGAATCAATTGCGACAAGATACCGATATCAATGACCACGTCCATAAACGGCACTGGAATAACCGCAGCACCGGCAGAATAATAGGCGCGTTTTTTGGTGAGTTCCAGGCACTCGGCGCGGATTTGTTCTAAATCTAGGCTCGGATCGAGACGTTCAGGAATTTTATCTAATTTCATGGGCACTACCTAAGCTCTATGTTGTTTTTTTCTATTCAAGCATCTTTAAGATGCTTTTTTCAAAGAAATTTTTCGACTGAAGTGTGGTTTTAAAGTGTCATAGAGCGCTCGGGATGTATAGTAAATAATCTTTATCGTTTTGTAGTAAAAACCACATTCAGCAGTTCAGGGGAACCAATGGCCATTCATGTTATTCAGAGTCAACGTATTGATGTGCTTTTGGATAGTATGCTGCGTATTGTCAACCAGACTGCCCGGAATCCATTTGAGGTGTTACAAACCCGGCACTTTATTGTGCCATCTCCGGCAGTAGAAACTTGGCTGACCCAGAAAATTGCCGAGAAAAAAGGCATTAGCGCCAATACCCAGTTTCATCACCGGATTCGCGCCTTTCAATGGACTTCCTATCAGTGGGTATTGAATGCGCCTAAAGAAGTGGAGCAGGTCCGTGAAGCCAATATTCCGCGCATTATCATCAAATGGCGCGTGTTTCAGGCGCTACGAAAATGCATTCTGCCTGAACAGATTCCTTTAGACGTCGATCATCCGCTGTATTCTATTGTGAAGCGGATTTATGACAGTGCTGACCGGCTGGAGCAGGGTACAGAGAAGCAGCTGAAAAAACAGAGCATGCTGTACTGGGTAGCCGAGCAGGTGTCGCGTTTGTTTAGCCATTATATGGATTATCGCGGTTATTGCGCGCGTAACTGTCCTCCAAACAACTGTGGTTGTCCGAGTAACTGGTTAGAGTCCTGGGGGCAGGATATTGCGCTCGATATCGAGCAAATGATCTATAGCCCCAAAGATGAAAATGGTCATGAGATGCAGGTGGCGGATTTTGTCAAGATTCAGGCGCGTGAACTGGAAGCTTGGCAACGCTGGTTGTGGCAGCATGTATTTCAGGATGATTATGCCAAAATCCTGGAGATTGAACGCCTGTATTGGGAGCGGCTGGAGAATGCAGAAACCCGCGCCCAGGCTCTAAAACGACTACCGGCCCAGATTGTGGTATTTAGCCTGCTGGAACTGCCACCCAGCCAGCTGGATTTTTTACGCCGTTTGGGGCAATACATTGATATCTATATTTTTCACTTCAACCCCTCGCAGGAATACTGGGCCGACAGTGTCGATCCGGACTGGAAAGCCAGGTTTGATTTGCAGCGGGAAGAGCGCTTTATTCAGCGTTTTGAAAAGACCCGTCAACGTAAACCGAATGATGCGGAAATAAAAGACTTCAGGATCAAGCAGCTGAACTTTAATGCCGAAGACCGGGAATCGCGGCATCCGCTCCTGACCCGATTCGGCAAGCAGGCACGGGATCATTTTTCTCTACTCTCTAAACTGTCTTCGGGGGAAGAGGGTCTCTGGGCCGATGTCTTTGTCGATGAATATCAGGACAGGCTGCTGGCCAAAATCCAGTCGGATATCCTGTATTTATTGGAACCTGAACAGCATCAATATGCTTTAAGCCCTGATGATGATTCGGTACAGATTCATGTCTGTCATTCTTCATTACGTCAGCTGGAAGTCCTCAAAGAACAGCTGATTCACTGGCTGGCTCAAGATACGAATGACGTGCCGCGTCAGCCGAGTGATATTCTGGTGTTGACGCCAAGTTTGAAAGAACTCGAACCGGCAATTCGTAGTGTCTTTGCGCCACCACCGCGTGAGCGCGAAACCGGCAGCAAACGCCTGCAGAAAGATAACCTGTATTTACCGATCCAGATTGCCGGGGTGTCGCGTCTGGATGTCAGTAATGCCTGGCGCGCGGTACTGGGCCGGATTCAGTGGGTACGGCGCCGTTTCAGTATTGAGGACTTCGCCGACTGGCTCAGCCTGAATGCCACCCAGCAGTATTATGGTCTGGACTATAGTCAGGTAGAACGGATGTTGCAGTTGCTGACAGATGCTGGCTTCAAGCGTGGACTGGACCAGCAGCATTTACAGCAAAGCCTGAGCGCAGGCGATGAGGATTACCGGTTTAGCTTTAAATTCGCGCTGGACCGTCTGGCGTTGGGTCTGGCGATTCCTGAACATACCCTATTTCAGGATACCTTGAGTTATGCCAAGGTTCTGACCAGTGATTTTCCCTTGATATCCACCCTGATCCGGATTTATCAGGATCTGGTAGAGCGCCGTGACTGGCTGACTTTGCATGAAACCGGACAGCGCACGCCAGTCAAAACCTGGCTGGAATATCTGCGCGCCGATCTGAACGAGTTCCGTGATGCTGGCGTGGAATCGCTCAAAACCGTTGCCGAGATTATCGACAAGCAAATGCGGATGCTGACCTTGGCCGATTATCATGACCAGGATGATCCTCATGCCAGTCAGGAACTGGTGGCACTCAGTCTGCCTCTGCCTTATGTGCTGGAAGAAATTCAGAATACCCTGGAGATGCAGCTGGATCAGGCCGAACCGACCGGACAGATTACTTTTAGCCAGATTGGTCAGATCCGGCCATTGCCTTATAAACTGGTGGTGATGCTGAATCTGGATAGCGGTAAATTTCCGAGCCGTAATCAACAGGTTCCGTTTGACCTGATGCGCAGCCTGAAGCCGCAACTCGGTGACCGTTCCCGTCTGGATGACGAGCAGGGCGCCTTTCTGGATGCCTTGCTGCTGGCACAGGAAAATCTATGGCTGTTCTATAATGGCTTTGATCTGGAGGATGGTGAGGCTCGCGATCCATCCACTGCCTTGCAGGAACTGGTTCAACATATCGCGCTGATCTGCCAGTCTGAACAGCCGGATGTCGAAGTCGATCCGATGGTGGATATTCATGGTCTATCGGTCGCTCAACATATCCAGCAGCTTTATCATGTACATCCCTTGCAGCCTTTTGATCCGGCCGGATTCGCAGATATGCAGACACCACGTTATCAGGATCAGTGGTTTGCAGTGGCAGAATATATCCGCAGCGCCGAAGGCAAACGCAGCAGCTGGATTAATGCACATTATCCGGCACTAGAACAAAAAGAAATCCGGGTACTCAAAGGTGATGAATGGATCCGCGATATGATTTTCCCGGCACGTCTATTCCTGAAAAGTGTCGGGGTTTCCACGATTCGCTATGCCGATTTGCCGAGTTCCCGGGAACCCCTATTACTGAACAAGCTGGAACAGTATCAGGTACGGGATTTCCTGTTGCAACAAGAGCAGGAGATTGAGCCGAACCTGATGCTAGACCGTTTGCCAGTGGGCAAAACCCAGCAAGCCACCTGGCTGGGCAGCCAGCAGGAACAGCAGTTATTGCAAGAACGTTTGCTACAGTTGGGCAAAGAACTGACGCCAGTCACCCAACAATCCCTGCAGTTCAGTCCTGAACTGATCATTCATATAAACGTGCCTCAGGTTCCACACAGCAGCTACTGGCTGAGTATGCAATCCTCTTCGGCCTCGGAAAAACGCCGTGCCCAGATCTGGCTGGAGTATCTGCTATGGCTGGCTTACTTGAATGACGATGCACGCTCACCAGAACTGGAGCGCATTGTCATTTTCAGTAATAAAACCCTGAAGTTTTCTGGCTTGAGTTCGAGCAAGGCACATGAGTATTTGCAGCTCTGGTTAAAGGCCTGGGAAATTGGTCAACAGCAGCCGCTGGTCTTGCCGGCAGAATTACTGATGAAAAAAGAGTGGCAGTGGGCCGAGAATGAACAGGGTAAAATGACTATTGTGGAAATGCCGGAATTGCTAAAGGCCTGGAACAACAGCTATGAGAGTGCCAAACCTTTGGCTTCGGATGAATCCAGTCTGCTGCATCAAGACTGGCAATTTATTTTGCAGGATCAGGATCCGGATCTGGCCTTGCAAAACTGCTGTCATGATTTTGCCCATGGCCTGTATGCGCCGATTCATCAACATCTGGAATGGGTGAAATAGCCGTATGACTTTCTTAAAGCAGCAGACGCAAACAGCCATTTCTACCAATCCGATTCAGGACATGAAGTTTCGGGGCCTACACTGGATTGAAGCCTCGGCAGGCACCGGCAAGACCTATACGCTATCCAGTCTGATGGTGCGGATTTTTCTGGACCAGTATTATCCGCATCAGGTGATTGCGACGACATTTACCCGTAAGGCCACGGCTGAACTGAAAAACCGGGTACGGCTTCGCGTCGAGGAAACGCTGGCTTATATCCAGCGTCATCAGCAGCTCAATTCAGTTGAAATCGCAGCAAAAATCCAGAATGAAACCGATCCTTTATTTCAGCAGGTACTGAAAGATTATGGTTCACGGCTGGATTATGCCCGTCGCCGTTTACGTCTGGTGCTAAACCAGCTGGATGAACTGTTTGTCGGCACCCTGGACAGCTTTAGCCAGAAACTGTTACGTGAATTTGCCTTTGAAAGTGGCAAGATTGAACGTGCAGAACTGACCGAAGATCAGGATCTGTATATTCAGCAGCTGATTCATGATGTGCTGCGTGACTGGATTCAGCAGCAGCCGCAATATATGGTCAATCATCTGTATGTTCAAAATCTGCTGAAACCGGTGGAGCATTATACCGGGCTGGTGCGTGATGCCCTGAATTTCAGCAAGCAGCATTTCCGCAAGATCGAACTGGCTGAATGTGACCTGAACAAATTGGAAGCCTGCATCAGTCAATTAGTGAGTATTCAGGAGCATGATCTTGCCGTCATGCGGCGTTATTGTCAGGAAAGTCCGAAGTATTTTCACAAGAGTTTTTTGACCAAGTTAACCGAAATTTGTGAAAACTTTATGACCTGGAGCGCAGCCCTGAAAAATCAGGGTGGCATGAGTTTCTTTGATGCTGAATTGCAGCCGATTTTACTGAATCTGTGCCATTTGCGCCGCAAGAAAACCGATTTCCAGCCGACCACTCAGGTCTTTAACAAAAGCTGTCCGGATGCAGAGCAGCAGCTGATTTTGCAACATAGTCTGATCGTGGCAATTGATGCGCTGTGTGAGGTCAAACAGTATCTGGATGAGCAGCTGCAACAGCTTACGACCTATCTGGAATTTCATATTATTCAAAGTGTGCAGACCCGTTTGCCACAAACCTTGCAGCAGCAGGGTGAAACCACTTTTTCCCAGCAAATTCGTACATTGGCGGAAGCATTGCAAGGCCAGCAGGGACAGCGTTTTGCCCAGTTTGTACAGGCACGTTATCCGCTGATTCTGGTCGATGAATTTCAGGACACCAATCAGGATCAGGATGATTTGCTGGCCAAGATCTGGCGTGATGCCAACCGGGTGCAGTCCGGCTGCATGATTATGGTCGGTGATCCGAAACAGGCAATTTACGGTTTCCGTGGCGGCGATATGCTCACCTATAACAAGGCACATGCCGATGTGTTGCATAAACAGGGCCGCGAATATACCCTGATGCAGAACCATCGGTCAGTCAAACCACTCGTAGAAGTGGTTGATGCGCTGTTCCAGCGGCAAATGGATTTTGGCGAACAGGTGCAGTACACCTTGATTCAGGCCGGTAGTCGCCCGCATCCAGATCTGGTCGATATGGGCAGGATCAACCCGCAGCCTTTACGATGGATTCAGCTAGGTGAATCGGACCTGGAGGCAGACCAGGTGGCCTGGAAAATCCGTGCATTGCTGAATCAGTCTGCCCAGCAGCAACTGTACTTTCAGCAGCAAGAGCATCAGCAAAGCCTGAGCGCAGATGATATTGCCGTGTTGGGATTTGGGCATTTTGCTCTGGAACAGGTGAAGCAGCGTCTGCAGCGTATGGGCATTCCCTCCTATAAAGAATCCAAACAGAGCGTGTTTGCCAGTACCATCGCTCAGGATGTCGCGGCCGTATTGACGGCGATTATGGATCCTTTCAATGAGGCCAAGGTCAAGCGGGCTTTACTAACCCGTCTGCTGGGCTTCAATCTGAAAAAACTGATTGATTTGCAAAGCCAGAGTGAAGGCCTCAGTCGCTATATTGCGGATCTGGATATAATTCGGGAAATGTGGTTTGAGAAAGGCTTTTTGACCGCCTGGAATTATGCACTGAACCTGTTTCGGGTCTGGACCAATCTGGTGGCCAGTCAAAGTCTGGACAATGAGCGGGTGGTGGTCAATCTGCGCCATCTGACCGAGATGCTGAGCCAGCAGAGTGAATATTATCAGGGGGCGCAAAAACTCTATCACTGGTATTTGCGCCAGCTTCAGTCACCTTCAGGCAAGGACAGCGAAAAAGAACGCAAGCTGTCTGGGGATCATGGGGTGCAGCTGATGACCATTCATGCCTCCAAAGGGCTGGAATTTAAAGTGGTGTTTTTATTGGGAGCAGATGCTGTTTTTGATGTGAATAAAGGCAATCTGAATTTTTCCCTGTCTGCGCCTGAACAGGACAACATCCTGGAACAATCCCGGGTGATTGCAGTGAATCACAAGAATTTACATGAGCAGGCGATTCTGCAGAATGCAGCGCGTAATGCTGCCGAAAACCACCGACTCTGGTATGTGGCGCTGACCCGTGCCAGTCACCGGGTATATGCCATGCTGCAGGACCAGAACGCACAGTCTGATTCCGGGCTGGCCTTCTGGCGTGGTCAGGGAGATCAACTGTTTCAACATGCTTTAAGTCTGGTCGAGCCGCCTCTGTCTCAGGAGCCACCGCGCCTGGTCGAGCAGTCGAACCATCATCAGGTCGACATGCGGGCGCAACCTTTGCCAGAGCGGCAGTTTTATCCGCGAACCAAAACCAGTTTTACGGCTTTGTCACAGCATCAGCTACATGGACATATCTTGCAGGACGATCTGGTCACGGCTTATGAACAGCCCGACAGTGCTGCCGATGAAATTCATTTTACCGGTCTGGAAGAACAGCCAGCAGCTGTGCCTTTAGACTGGATTAGGCTGAATTTTCCTAAAGGCACCGTAGCCGGAACATTCTTGCACAGCATTTTTGAACATATTGATTTTCAGGACAGCAGTTACTGGAATCTGGAAATCCGGCGCCGTTTTAAAAATACCGCACCGCAAATCTGGCAGGAACTGAAAGAAAAATTTGAACAGGCTTTTCATATACGTAGTGTACTGGAACAGGCCTTTTCCCTGCATTATCAGGCCGCTGTGGTGAATCTGCGAACCCTGTTTCAGGCCACAGCTCAAGCAGATTTCAAAGCCGAGGAATTGCGTCATAGTATGCAGCGCGTATTGTCCAGCCTGAACTATAAGTTATTGACCGGAATTCGCCTGCATGACCAAAGCAAAGCTTATCGCCAGCAATGGCAGCAGCTGTTTCACTCGGCACAACAGCTCGATCGTTCGGGTCTGCTAGAATTTTTAGGTCAGTTTCAGGTGTATTTCGATGGGCTGGAGGATGACTCCTTTATCCAGTTTTTTGAACAGGAAGTGGCCCAGCTCACACGCTCTGCAAGCACTGAATCGCTGAATGTGGACAGTATTTTCCAGACTGCTTTTGATGGCTTGTTGGACGAGATTACAGAAGATATTTTGCTGAACCTGATGCATGACTGGGTACATGACATTCTGGCCACTCCGATTCAGGTAGATTTTGCTTTGGCGCAGCTGGAGGCTAAACAGTATCTGTCAGAATTTCCTTTTTATCTGTCCTTGACCGATGCCCCTTTGCAGATTCGGCAAATCCATCAGCTTTTTCTCGGACATGACATAGTCATGAGCGATTTTAATGAGGCCAAATCGGCGCGATATCTGACCGGTTCCATCGATCTGGTGTATTTCGATGGCCAGCGCTACCATATTGCCGATTATAAAAGTAACTTCCTCGGCCCTGATCAGCAGCACTATAGTGCTGAGGCGATTCAGCAGAATATGAGCCAGTCCAGTTACTGGTTGCAGGCCGCTTTGTATCTGGTGGCGCTGCATCGTTATCTGAGTGCCAATATGCAGGGTTATTCGATCACACAGCATCTGGGCGGCGCAACCTATTTGTATTTGCGCGGGATGAATGGACAGGTCCAGCAAGGGGCTTATCATTGGCAACCGAGCCTGGAATTCATAGAAAAACTGGATCAAATACTGGGCTATTTTGAGCAGAAAAAATCAGCATGATTTTGCAGTTTTATAAAATATATAGAGATTAAACAGAAAATTATCCTGTGGATAACTTTGAGGATAACTGTGTGGAAAATGAGCAGAATCACGTGTCGCAGCAAGACTCCAATTTAATGGCCTGGATTGACTATCTGTGTCAGCCGCCGTTTAGTACGGCTACATTTGATCCGGCAGCAAAAATCTTGATCGAGCAATTGCTTGAGGCGATGCAGGCGGGAGATAGCTGTATCGAAGTTGATCCTCAGCAGGTTGCCTTATTGCATAATCTGGTTCTAGACCGCCGTCAGCAGGGTGCAGGAATTGCACCATTTATTTTTGTAGATCAGCATTTATATCTGTACCGCTATTGGCAACTGGAACAGGCAGTAGCCTCACATATTGCTCGGATTAAAGCCCAACCGGTTGCCGCTATTGATTTATCCGAACGTGATCGCAATTTATTGTCAGATCCACAGCAAAAATTGGCACTGGAAATGGTTGCGCGGCAGGCGCTGAATATTATTAGCGGCGGTCCGGGTACCGGTAAAACCTATACCTTGGCGCATATGATTGCGGTCCTGCATGAAGCCTTGCCAAATATCCGGATTGCCATGGCAGCACCTACCGGAAAGGCCGCACAGCGCATGAAAGAAGCACTGCAAAAAGCCTTGCACAGTGAAGCGTTACAAGAGTTTGAGCTAGAACAATTAAAACAGTTACAACCGGTCACCCTGCATCGCTTATTGGGTCTGGGCACTCGCGGACAGCCACGCTTTCATGCCAAGCAGCCTCTGCCTTATGATGTGATCGTGGTCGACGAAGCCTCGATGCTGGATTTAAACCTGTCACAGATGTTACTGGCCGCCGTACCATCTCATGCACGGCTGATTTTACTCGGTGATGCAGATCAGCTGGCCTCTGTGGATGTGGGAACGGTATTGGCAGATTTACAGCAAGTAGCGACTCTGGAAGATAACCGGGTCAATTTAATCACCACGCGGCGTTTTGCGCCTGGAGCCAGGATTGGCGCAATGGCGGAGTTTATCCAGCAGAATCATCAGCCTTCTCACGTCTTGCAGAAATTTGAGCAGCAGATTGTGGCAGCCAGTGAGTTACAGGCGATCGATTTGGATCAGGTGAAGATCGACCAGTTGCAGTTACAATACCTGCTCGCTGGTGCCGAACAGACCGCGCATAATTTGAATCAGTATTATGACCAGCTGATGTATGGTTATCAGGCTTATGTACAGGCCATAAAAACAGAACGAAACTCAGCTGATTTTGAACACTATGTGCAACAGGTGGTCAAAACTTTTGATGATTACCGTATTTTAACGGCAATCCGTTCTGGTGATCTGGGGCTGCTCAAGATCAATCTACAGATTGAACAACGTTTTTTAGCAGCCCAAGGTCAGTTGAAACAGGGCGACTGGTATGTCGGACGACCCGTCATGATGAGCTATAACGACTATCAGTTGGGCCTGTCCAATGGTGATATTGGTATCTGTTTTTTACGTGAGCAATCTGGTCAACGTCAGTTTGAAGTGTATTTCCCGAGTCTGGAAAAATGGGTATTAGCCACCCGTTTACCTAAAAGTATTGAAACCGCTTTTGCGCTGACCATTCATAAATCTCAAGGTTCAGAATTTTCCCATACGGCAGTGGTGCTGGATCAATATGCAAAAAATTTATTGAGCAAAGAGTTGATTTATACTGCAATTACTCGAGCCAAAAAAGTGGTCAGTTTATTGGTAGATTATGATGCTTTTACACAAGCACTTTGTGTTAAAACTACCCGGAAAAGTGGTTTGAGCCAAAAAATCATTGAACAATCTAGTAATTTAATTGGCAAAAATAATCAAATCTTGTAGGTAAAAGCTTACAAGGATTCAGGAAATTGACGCATAGAGCTTTTGCTCGGTTTTTGAGAAGATTGGTTCTACAAAATAACTCAACACGGAAAGTTGAGCATAATCGCATAATGATAATAATAATGTCGGTAGACAGCGAACTTACAGTGAAGTAAGTGAAAGAGGAAACTTACAGCCGCTAAGCCTTGTAGTTTTGGGAGAGACTACAAGGCTTTTTTATATCCTGATTTTTTATAGGAAGCTTGCTGGATTTTTATTCTAATTTCTTAGCAAAAATTTTCAGCGCTAGCCAGTAAACTTAAGTAAATAGCGTTAAATAAAACGAGAGCTGTGTAACATTATGCAAATTTTTACTCTGTGATGTACGAAATGGCTTACAGCAAAATGAGGCAAATACCTCTAGTTGTCTGGTGGGAATATGGCAAAATCTACCACACAAGGAAGATGATTTTTCAACAGGATGTTTGAAAATAATAATAAGCGTAAAACGCCATAATAATACAATAAATAATAATGATAAGAGAAAGAACTACAGCGCCAAAAAGCCCGAGTTTACTCGGGCTTTTTTTTATCCATTTTTTATGGAGAGCAGCGGAAGATTCAAGCGAGCTAAAGGGTTTGTTGGCTTTTCAAATGAATTTCTATATTTAATTCATCCTGGATTTATTTCATGAAAATAATGCAAAACCTGAATCTTTGAGGGACAAGAGTCATCGAATCTGAACTGCATCAATGAGCGACCAAAACCATGCAAAAATTTGGATCTATTTTTGCAATTTGATGCGTTTTCCCTTAAAATATGCAACTTGCTGTAGTGATGCACGGCAGTCAAGGTTTTGAATTCTCATCACTTTGATTTTTATCAAAATATATAAGCATCTCGGAGAAATCGAATGGCTTTAACTAACGCAGATCGCGCAGAGATCATGGCTAAATTCGCTCGCGCTGAAAACGACACTGGTTCACCAGAAGTTCAAGTAGCTCTTTTAACTGCTCAAATCAATGATTTACAAGGTCACTTCAAAGAGCACAAACACGACCATCATAGCCGTCGCGGTCTTATCCGTATGGTTAACCAACGTCGTAAACTACTTGACTACCTTAACGGTAAAGACCACGGTCGTTATGTAGCATTGATCGGTGCTTTAGGTTTACGTCGTTAATTCGATTTAAACTTTATTTTCGGGTGTATTGCATGCTTTGTGCTGTATTACTGAAAACTAAAGTCGGCTTAGCTTTGCGCTAAGCCAGTGGAAGGGGCGAATGTTTCGCTCCTTCTTTGTGTTTAAAAATAGTATTTAATCTGGTGAGGTCGGCTTCTAAGCTTTGTCATTTACTCGTCCATATGGTCATGAATGCCAAACCTTAGGGGTCTCCACTAGAATAATTGTTCACAAGAACTAGGAAAAAATAAAACATGTCAATGTTTAATATTATTCGTAAAGAATTCCAATTCGGTCAGCACAACGTTATCTTGGAAACAGGTCGTGTTGCCCGTCAGGCAAACACTGTTGTGATCACCATGGGCGGCGTACAAGTACTTGTCGCTGTTGTGGCACAGCCTAAAGCAAAAGCAGGTCAAGATTTCTTCCCATTAACTGTTAACTACCAAGAAAAGCAATATGCTGCTGGTCGTATCCCGGGTGGTTATGGCAAGCGTGAAGGCCGTCAGTCTGAAGCTGAAACTTTGATTTCACGTCTGATTGACCGTCCAATTCGTCCGTTGTTCCCGGAAGGTTACTTCAACGAAATTCAAGTAACAGCCACAGTTATTTCTTCTGATAAAACAATGGATGCTGACATTGCTGCAATGTTAGGTACATCTGCTGCATTGTCTATCGCTGGTACTCCTTTCCGTGGTCCAATCGGTGGTGCGCGCGTTGGTTTAATCAACGGTGAATACATCCTGAACCCGAACCTTGAACAACTTAAAGAGTCTGATCTTGATCTTGTTGTTGCGGGTACGGAAACTGCAGTACTGATGGTTGAATCTGAAGCGAAAGAGCTTTCAGAAGATCAAATGCTGGGCGCTGTATTGTTCGGTCATGACGAAATGCAAATTGCGATCCAAGCGATCAAAGAATTTGCTGCAGCTGCAGGCGCGGTTGAATCAACTTGGGTTGCTCCAGTTAAAAACGAAGAACTTCTTGGTAAATTGAAGGAAGCATTCGAAGCGAAAATCTCTGAAGCTTACACAATTGCAGTGAAACAAGACCGTTATGCGGCACTTGACGCGCTTTATGCAGAAGCAGTTGCACAGTTCGTTCCTGAAAATGACGAAACTGGCATTGCAGAAGAAGTAAATGAGCTGTTCGAAGACCTTAAATATCGTACCGTTCGTGACAACATCCTGTCTGGTAAGCCACGTATCGATGGTCGTGATACCAAAACTGTTCGTGCAATCGACGTACAAGTAGGCGTATTGGATCGTGCTCACGGTTCTGCATTGTTCACACGTGGTGAAACTCAGGCCTTGGTCACAACGACTTTGGGTAATACACGTGATGCGTTGATGGTGGATACCCTTGCAGGTACCAAAACTGACAACTTCATGTTGCACTACAACTTCCCTGCATACTCTGTAGGTGAAACAGGTCGTGAATCTGGTCCTAAGCGTCGTGAGATTGGTCATGGTCGTCTGGCACGTCGTGGTGTTCAAGCTGTACTTCCTGCGGCTGACCGCTTCCCGTATGTGATCCGTATCGTATCTGACATCACTGAATCTAACGGTTCGTCTTCAATGGCATCTGTATGTGGTGCATCACTTTCTCTTATGGATGCCGGTGTTCCACTTAAAGCACCAGTTGCAGGTATTGCGATGGGTCTAGTGAAAGAAGGCGAGCGTTTCGCAGTTCTTTCTGACATCTTGGGTGATGAAGATCACTTGGGCGACATGGACTTTAAAGTAGCGGGTTCTGCAAACGGTATTACTGCGCTACAAATGGACATCAAGATCGAAGGCATCACTGAAGAGATCATGGAATCTGCATTGAACCAGGCTTATGCGGGTCGTATGCACATCTTGAATGAGATGAACCAGGTGATTTCACGTGCGCGTCCTGAAATTTCGATGCACGCACCGACATTTCAGGTGATCAACATCAACCCGGATAAAATCCGTGATGTGATCGGTAAAGGCGGCGCGACCATTCGTGCGATCACTGAAGAAACTAAAGCAGCGATCGATATCGAAGATAACGGTACAGTTCGCGTATTTGGTGAAACTAAAGCGGCTGCGCAAGCTGCAGTTGCCAAGATCCAGGCACTTACTGCTGAAATCGAGCCAGGTACAATTTATACAGGTAAAGTGATTCGTATCGTTGAATTCGGTGCGTTCGTAAATATCCTGCCAGGTACTGATGGCTTGCTTCACATCTCTCAAATCTCAAACGAACGTATTGCGAACGTGGCAGATGTATTGAAAGAAGGTCAAGAAGTGAAAGTACAGGTTGCGGATGTTGATAACCGTGGCCGTATCAAATTGACGATGAAAGACATCGAACAAGTTTAATTCTTAAAATATTCACATGGGAAAACTCATGTGAATAACAACAAAAAAGCCCTGAGATTGGTCAAAGTGTTTACTTTGGCTGGCTCAGGGCTTTTTTTATGCCTTCAATAAGATTCTGCTACGCAAATAAAGACTGATTGGATTGCTTAAGTCTTCGGCTCGGCTCATAATTTTAAGACGGATAGATGGGGAAGGCCTAGCTCTATCCTGCAACAACAAAAAGCAGAATTGTGAATAGAGAATTGTCTTAATGCAGGTTTATTATTTTTACCAACATCCGACCGAACATCATATTTTTGTACAAAAAGAGCCTATTGCTCAAGCCGAACCTGAATTTATCTGGATCGACTATACCCGGGCAGATGTGGTTAATCGGGCTGAGACTTGGCAAAAAGAAATAGAACAGCAGACCCATTTATACCTAAACGAATTGCATGTAAACGATATTCTTAATTTAGAACATCCTTGTGTATTTGATAGCATGGATGACTATGAGTTGCTTATTTTTCGCAAGCTGATTACCCCGGATGATGACATCGAGAGCGGTGAGCAGGCGCTGGAACAGCATGAAAAAGTATTTGGTCTGGCGACTACTCCGATTAGTTTTATCATGACTCCTCAAGTGCTGATTACAGTACGTGAGCAAGGCAATAAAGCAATAAAAAATTATATTTCCCGTATTGAAACCCATGTGATCCGTTCCACTCAGGAACAAAATAAGTCACGAAAACTCCCGATGACCCCGCTGGATTTATCGTTACGTTTGCTGAATAGCATGGTGGATGGTTATTTGGATTTACGTGTGCCTTTAACCCGACGGGTTGAATTCTGGCAACAGGAGTTATTACAGGGGCATCGCCGCTTTACTAAATGGAACCAGTTATTGCAAGAAAGCATATCTTTTCAACAAGTGGAAAATCTCTGTGAAGAGCAAATTGATACCTTGCAAGAACTGCGAGATGAAATTATCGATAATTATCCACACTTGAAAGGCAAGAAGAAGTCGGAACGGCAGGATATTATGCTGGTCCGAATGAATGACCTGGTCAGCCATGTAGAGCGCATCCAAAAACACACTGTTCGTTTGCGTGCCTCGATTCAGGCGGCTATCGACCTGCATTTTTCAGCCATTGCCAATCAGACCCATGAAAATATGCGCATCTTGGCGATAATTACCGCTATTTTTGCACCGCTGACCTTATTGACCGGGATTTACGGGATGAACTTTGAATTTATTCCGGGGGCGAAATCTCCTGTCGGGTTCTGGAGTATGTTAATGATCATGTTCATTAGCACGGTATTGCTGGTGTATTATTTCTATCGCAGACATCTGGTCGGCCGAGGGGAGCGCAGTGTGATTGATCTACTGGCACAACAGCATAAGAATCAACACGTGAATCTGTTCTGGTTCCTGGACTATGAGCCGATTAAGCAATCAGTGAAAGAGACCATGAAAGAAGTTGAAAAGCTGACCAAATTAAAATAGAGCTACCTTTATCAATCGATATTTATAAAAGTTGTCCTATTTTTCAAGCACACGTAGATCAGTGGACTTCAATTTTAGATTAGCTCTGTAGAAATCAACACTCTGTTCTGCTGATCACTCAACTTGAGCTGTTCGAGTCAGTATTTTATAGATTTCATCTTTTAATTTCAGTTTTTTACGCTTGATCGCCTCAATATCATTGTTGATATGATTGACTGGATCAAGTTCAAGCTGGCTGATTTCTTTGTCCAGCTCATTATGTTCCTCGAATAACTTGGCAAAATAGGGATTTTCCTCGCGAAGTTGCACAATCAAGTCGCGGTATTCGGGAAACATGTATTTGATTTTCTTATTGCAATCTTTGGTTTTCATAGGGATTCTTATACTCTAATCATAAAATTAAATATAAATATGTTCTGATCTGCACTTGAAAATGCAGATCGACAGAACATGAAAAGGATTTACTTGAAGTGCAAGTGTTTGACCTCGCGGCGTAACTCCTGCACCTCATCAATGAGGTCGAGCATCATAGCAACGGCGCTAAATGAGGCATCAAAATCACGTTGCAGGCGATAGGCGCGTTGTGCACGCGAGATATCTTCGCCGAGGAAAGTGCTGGTCGGGGTTGTGGAACGATTGGGTAAAATTCCATGTTCAATTAACTGCATGACCCATTCGGGGCTTTGTTCACATGCTTCTGCAAAGTGGATCAAGTCAAATGAACGATCGTCCATAATTTCTGAGGGGGTATAACCGTGGGAAAAACTTTCTTGGTACTGAATCGTAGTCATGGGTCTACTCCTTAAACAGCCAAGTGTGCAAAATCCGGAGAGTGGGAAGGTGCTAAAATAGAACGCTTTCCAACCCTTGGACCTGCAGACTCAGAGTGATGACTCAAATGATCATGAGTGAAGAGTCGGGATGTGCTGGTAGTTGATGAATCAGTCGGTCTGACCGGATCTTTATCAGCAGGATGCGAGGCAAAGAAGGTTAAAGCTGAAGTGGTTTTTATAATTTTATGTGTTATCGACAAAGCGTATTCAATCACTTTCCTGTGTTGAATAGAGGGTGCCATATCAGGGCTGCAAAGCAGACCAAAGGGCAAAATTGAACGAGGCTGAAGATTGATCATCATAAATGGATAAAAAATAACCGTCTTCGATCCATTATTATGACTTTACTTGCCCCAAAACAGTTTTTATTTGTACCTTATTGTTTCAAATCATGACAAAGAAAAAAGCCCCTGATATAGGGGCTTTGAAAATCTTTCTGAAATTAATATTTTACCTAGGTTACACTGCGGCCAATTACCGATACCCCCACATAACCACGCAAGGTCAGACGTTTACCATTAGCACTTAAGCGTGCTTTACCTTTGTAAACTTTGCCACTGATCGGATCAAGCACTTTGCCATCATGGTATTCACGTGGCTTTTTCGGATCTGCCTTAAAATCCCAGATAAACGGCAGGCCTAGAAAAGGCTTGTTCTTAAGCTGACCTGGACATTTATGACAAATTCCCATTTTTTCTGCGCCAGGCAAGCTGCGTGTTTCGACAATCACTCCTTCATAACTGCCATCTGCTTTCTTGCGAATTTCCACATCCGCACGAGAATAACCCGATTGATCATCGATGGTTTTCCATTTACCCAATAACGGATCTTCATAGGCAAAGGCCAGGCTAGAGACTGCGGCCAAACTTATCCCCATTAGTAGAGTATTCAATAATTTTCTCATAACATACCTGTTAAATTGATGATGTATTCATTTTAGAATTATTGCTCTAATTTATTTTAAAAGCATAATTAAATCAAGAGTATGAACTGTGCGGTCTTTCTCATAATTTTTTGAGAATGATGAATATTCAGGTTTTGTTAGTGTGAATAATCTTATAATTTAAAAGGGATTCTTAGATTGGATTTACAGGAGAGTTTGATTCAGGAGGTAGACAGGTTTTCTACTGTAGGGGAATACGCTTTGTTGAGCTCAGTCACCTAGATTTTAAAACATAAAAAAAGCATTCCTGGGAATGCTTTTAAACTTAAGGATTCGAACTGCTTAGCTCAGGTGTTTACCAAATAGGCCC
Source organism: Acinetobacter lwoffii (assembly GCF_049367455.1). Lineage (GTDB taxonomy): Bacteria > Pseudomonadota > Gammaproteobacteria > Pseudomonadales > Moraxellaceae > Acinetobacter > Acinetobacter lwoffii_W. The sequence goes on along the minus strand of NZ_JBMPXW010000001.1, from coordinate 1,143,404 downwards.
AAGGCTTCTTCAGCAGTAAAAGTATATTGGCTATTACAGAACTGACAGTCCATCTCGATCGGATTCTGGAATTCCAGCGTTTCACGGATCGACTCTATTCCGATTTGCTGTAAAGCGACTGCACAACGCTCTTTAGAGCAGGTACAACCAAACTTCAACACTTCCGTATCTGGCAGACGCACTTCTTCTTCGTTATATAAACGGTACAGAATATCAGTGGCTTGCAAACCGACTAACTCTTCAGTTTTTAGAGTCTCTGTGAGCATGGTCAGACGTGGCCATAGATCTTCATCTACCCGGCGTTGTTCTTCTTCACTATTACGTGGTAATAACTGAATCAGTAAACCACCTGCACGCTGATGGTCACTTGCCAGTACAATACGCGTCGGAATCTGTGCAGACAGGTCATAATACTGCATCAGACAGCCCGCCAGATTTTCTTTATCAAGGGGTACAATCCCCTGATAACGCTCACCAAATTCTGGTTCGATATTGATGAATAGAACCGGAGAGGTGAGTGATTTCAACACTGTACTACTGTCTTCACCGACCAGAAAGTGCGGATCTTCTTCATAGTCAGCCAGAGCGCGAACTTCACCCAAATGGTTACATTCAGCCATAGCCCATTTAAATGTGCCCGATGCCTGAATTTGCAGGCTGATACGCCCTTTAATCTTCAATGTGCTGGCCAGCAGTGCAGTGGCACTAAGCATTTCACCTAGCAGGATTTTAACTGCAGGCGCATAGTCACGTTGCGCTAAAATGGTTTGTAAAGCTTCTTCAAGATGCACCACTTCACCACGAACAGGGCTATCTTCAATAAAAAAGCGTTGGCGTAAATCAGACATAAAATTCTCCATAACCCTGCTTTAATGGTGTCATTATTGTAAAACACAAGTTAGGACAGTTCATCTCTTAACGTATCAATTCCTGCGCCGTTTGTATCCTGTTGCTGCGGTGTAGCCTGTTTTTGCACTTTATGGCGTTGATCCTGGGTAAACAGATGCTCCAGTTCAGCCAAACTGCTGCGCTGATTTTCATAATTTGGATGTTCATCCGGATCCAGATGATATTGACTATTGAGCAACTTTTCATCCTGTTCACGGAAGTTTTGAATCTGTTGCAGGCTTTCTTCCGGGTCAGGATTGAGCTGGGTTAATAAGGCTTGACTGAGTTCCAAGGCGGAAAGATAAGTTTCACGCCAGATATGTTTCACGCCCAAATCCTGCAATAAATGTACATGATGTCGATCACGGGCGCGGACCCATAAACAGGTTTCAGGATAATTCAGCCGCAGATGCCGCACGATCAGCATCGAGTCTTCAATATCATCAATGGCGACAATGACCTGTTGCGCTGTGGCAACCCCTGCCTGCATCAAGGCTGCCGGTTCTGTCGCATCTGCCTGATAGAAAGGGATGTCGTACTGCGCCAGAAGCTCAGTGGCTGGCACAGTGCTGTCCATGACACTAAAGGCGTGTTGCTGTTGCAGTAGAATCCGGGCGATGATTTGTCCGAAGCGACCAAAGCCAATCAGCAGGATTGGTGTATGGGCTTGAGGATTAATATCAGTTTCAAAAGTCGCTGCCAGATGATTGTGGCGATCCAGACGCGGTAAGATCTGACTGTGCAATAACCAATAAAATGCGGGGGTCAGCAGCAAGGAAAAACTCACCATCCACAGCAAGGGAGAGAGCAGATCAGCCGCAATAATCTGGTCGGAAACCGCAATCACCAGTGCCAGTAAAGCAAATTCGCCACCTTGTGCCAGACTGGCTGCTAACAAGGTGCTATTGCGCCAGCTATTTTGATGATAACGCGCCAATGCCAGGTTGATTGCAAACTTGCCCAAGATTAAAATGAGGGTGCCACCGAGAATCATCCAAGGGAAATTGAGCAGATCAGCTAAGTGCAGTGACATGCCTAGACTGATAAATGCCAAGCCCATCAACAGGCCCTGAAAAGGCCGAATCGTACTTTCTACCGCAGGCCTGAAATCTGAATCTGCCAATAAAATGCCGGCAAATAAGGCACCGAGAAATAGATTCAGTCCGAGGGTATTCATCAGCACCAATAATGCCAAGGTCACCGCAATCGCTACAATCGCATGCAGTTCGTGACTGCCACTTTTAGCAATCCAGCGATACAACGGCTGCATCAGGTAACGATTACACAGAAACAGACCACTCAACGTTGCGATGATCGCAGCAAAATAGGCCACGCCATGTTCAGTGGAGCGAATCCCGGCAAATAATGGAATGGCTGCAATCACCAGAATGGCCAACAGAGCATGAATCAGCAGAATCGAATAGGCTTGCTGACCATAGCTGGTGGCGAACTGTTCCTGATGATTGAGATGTTGAATCACCAAAGTCAGGGCGGACAAACTGCCGGCGAGTCCAATTACAATGCTGGCGAGTAGGCTTTGCTGAAGGAAAACCCAGGCCATGAGCGTGAAAATCAGGGTGCTGATTAGTACCTGTAAAGCAGCCATCATCCACAGGGAGGGATTAATCTGCACAATGCGTTGTGGTCTGAGTTGCAGGCCGATCCAGAACATCAGTGCCATCAGGCTGACTTGCATGAAACTACTCATGACTTCGGGTGTCTGAATCAGGTGCAAAAGGCTTGGACTTAAGATGATCCCTGTTAACAGATAGCCCAGCACACTTGGCAACCTGAGCCTTTTACTCAGTGGCACTATCAACAGTGCAATGACCAGAACCAGTGTTATTTGTAACAGTATCGACATTTTCCTGCCCTAAATTTATTCTTGATCCAGACTGGGAGTCTTGTATTCCAGATCGATCCTCAGGCGCAATATCTTTTAGCTCAGTTCCTGAGGGTCGATGTCCAGCGTGAGCTTCATGCTAGAAGGTTTGTCCTGCAGCATGTTTTGCCACCAGCTACGCACATAGTAATGCAAACGTGGACGATCCGCTGACAATAGCACCATATGCGACTGATAGCGCCCCGCCTTGCGTTCCATTGGCGCAGGAATCGGTCCCCAGATGTCCAGCGCCAGATCAGGATATTGCCTGAGGAGTGCTGCATGTTTCTGTAAGAATTCGGTATTTTGTGACTGATCCTTGGATTCACAGCGAATCAGGATGGCATAACGATAGGGCGGCATTTTGGCCATCTGCCGTTCTTTTAAGGTTTGCTGGGCAAATACGCGATAATTTTCATTGACCAGGGTATTCAGCAGGGCATGATCAGGTCTGAGGGTCTGTAGGTAAACATCACCCTTATGTTCACCACGGCCTGCGCGGCCTGCCACCTGCACAATCAGTTGTGCAGTCCGTTCAGTAGCACGGAAATCCACACTGAGCAGACCGGAATCGATATCCAGAATCGCCACCAGCGTCACATAAGGAAAATGATGGCCTTTGGCCAGCATCTGGGTGCCAAGCAAAATGGCAGGTTCGCTTTTCTGAATCTTGTCATAGATTTTTTGCCAGCTGCCGACCCGACTGGTGGAATCGCGATCGACCCGAATCACCTCAAAATCCGGAAAGAGCTCATTCAGATGCTCTTCGACTTTGCCGGTGCCCATACCCAGTGTAATCAGTTCCTGATGCTGACATTGTGGGCAGTGTTCCGGCATACGGTGAATAGTACCGCAGTGATGGCAATGTAGATGCTGATAAGGCTGGCGGTGTACAGTGAAGTTGGCATCACAGTGCGGACATTTCGCCTGCCAGCCACAGCTGCCACACAGCAGGACGGGGGCATAGCCACGGCGGTTTAAAAAAATCAGCACCTGTTCTTTTTTCTCCAGGCGCTTTTTGATGTCCTGAATCAATTGCAGGCTAATCCCATGCTTTTTTTGCGCAACTTTTAAATCCAGAATATGGATTTTGGGCATCAAGGCCGTGCCGGCACGCTGGTTCAGCTCCAGTGCCTGCATCTTGCCATGTTGCACCAGCGCATAACTGTCAATGCTTGGTGTGGCTGACCCTAAGATTACCGGACATTGCTGTAAATGGCCGCGGTACAGGGCGACATCGCGGGCATGATAGCGGAAGCCTTCCTGCTGTTTAAAGGACAGGTCATGTTCTTCATCCAGAATGATCAGGCCCAGATTCGGCATCGGGGTATAAATGGCAGAACGTGTACCGAGTACGATTGAGGCTTTGCCGGTTTCTGCCGACTGCCAGGCTTGTAGCCGTTTGGAATCATTCAGCCCGGAATGCAGCAACGCAATATGGCAATGAAAACGGGACTGAAAACGGCTGATGGTTTGCGGCGTCAGGCCGATTTCCGGCACCAGCACCAGCACCTGTTTGCCCTGTTTCAGTACCTGTTCCATGATCTGCAAATACACTTCAGTTTTACCGCTGCCGGTCAGACCATCCAGTAAAAAAGCTTGATATTGATTGCGATATTTTAATACCTGTTCGACTGCATGTTTTTGTTCAGGATTGGCAGTAAGCGGCATTTGTGCCAGCTGCATCGGCTGCGGATTGAAATCTTGTGGCTCCAGCACACAGGCGCAAATCTCTTTTTTCTCCAGCGCTTTTAAGGTCGCGGTTTCAATCCCGGCCATGTTCAGCACATTTTCAGTGGTCCCGACCGGATGCAGTTTTAAAATCCGGTAAGCTTCCTGCTGCTTGTCCGAACGGCGTACTTTGGCCTCGGCATCAGGGTCCAGGAATTTCCAGGTACGGGCCAGCAGGTTATAAGGCTTACCCTGACGCAACAGAGTCGGCAGGGCACTGTGGACGACTTCACCGATCGGAAACTGGTAATACTGCGCTGACCATGTCAACAAACTTAAAACTTTGGCATCTATAATGGCGCGTTCATCGAGCAGTTCGGTTACTGCCTTAAGCTTAAAGCGTGGGTCGAGAGGAGTGTCTGCAGGCAGTTTTTCGATAATCACCCCGACCAGATTCTGCCGACCAAACGATACCAGTACACGTGCGCCAATCTGCGCCTGTTCAAATTGTTCTGCACTCATTGTGTAATCAAAACAATCAAATACATGTACAGGTACAGCAACGCGTACGCGATAAAGTAGACTGGAATCGGTGTGAGAATTTTGCATATCTTGGGGTGGAGATCCTGAAGAAATTTCGTCGTGCTTAAAGTTCGATTATGTTAGAGTGAGCAGATAATTTATATCAAAGAATATGAATGATTTCGGTGGTCTGACGCAACAGCGTTGAGCAAAATTTTGGAAAATTAGAGCATTACAATGCCTGCATATCAGTTTATTGCGCTTGATGCTTCAGGAAAGCAGCAAAAAGGCGTGCTGGAGGGGGATTCTGCACGTCAGATCCGGCAACAATTACGGGATAAAGCACTTATTCCTGTCTCTGTTGATCCTGTTGAAAAAAAAGACCAGCAGCATCGTCGAAAATGGTTTGAAAAAAGTATTACCGCCTATGATCTGGCTCTCATGACCCGGCAGCTGTCCGTGCTAGTCGCCGCCGCGATTCCATTGGAAGAAGCCATCCGTGCTGTTGGCAAGCAAAGCGAAAAAGTACATGTACAAAACCTGCTGATGTCAGTGCGCTCAAAAGTGCTGGAAGGGCATAGTCTGGCGCAGGGCCTGCAGCAATCCGGACGTTTTCCTGAACTGTATATTGCCACAATTGCTGCCGGTGAACGTTCCGGACATCTGGACCTGATTCTGGATCAGTTGGCTGACTATACCGAAAACCGGTTTGCCATGCAGAAAAAAATTCAAGGTGCAATGATCTATCCGATTATTCTGATGCTGATGTCCTTTGCGATTGTGATGGGGCTGATGACCTATGTGGTGCCGGATATCGTCAAGACTTTTGATCAGAGTAAAGACGCCTTACCGTGGATTACCGTGGCCTTGATGAAAGCCAGTGATTTTATCCGCATTGCTTGGCCATTTTTATTGATTGGTGGTGCTTTGGGGATTTTCCTGTTGGTCCGGTTTTTAAGAACCACCGCCGGGCATTATGCCTTTGACCGTCTGACCTTAAAATTACCTTTATTCGGCAAATTGTCACGCGGGATTAATGCCGCACGTTTTGCCAGTACCTTATCCATTTTGACCCAGTCTGGCGTGCCGCTGGTCGATGCACTGCGCATTGGTGCTGCAGTCAGTAACAACTGGGTGATCCGTGATGCTGTCAATCTGGCAGCGGAAAAAGTCACTGAAGGTGGCAACCTGGCGACCCAACTGGAACGCAGTGGTTATTTCCCGCCGATGATGGTACAAATGATCAAAAGTGGTGAAGCGTCTGGTGAACTGGACCGCATGTTGGAACGTGCTTCACAGATGCAGGATCGCGAAGTGACCACCCTGATTTCAACTTTACTGGCCTTGCTGGAACCTTTAATGCTGGTATTGATGGCCAGTATTGTTTTGGTGATTGTGATTGCAGTGATGCTGCCAATTGTGAATATGAATAATATGATTTAAACAGAAGCCAGTTAGAATTTTGCTGTGATCAAGATTCAAGTGGAAATTCTGAATGATGCAAATAAATGAGAGAGATTGAATGAAAAGGAATCAATTAAATAAACAGACGGGCTTTACCTTAATCGAAGTCATGGTGGTGATTGTTATTCTCGGTGTGCTTGCTGCGCTGATTGTTCCGAATGTGATGGGACGCGGTGAAAAAGCCAAAGTAGATACCACCATGATCAAGTTGCAGAGCATTGCAGGTTCACTGGATCAATACAAGCTGGACAATGGCAAGTATCCAAGTATGCAGGAAGGCGGTCTGGATGCACTGGTGAATCAGCCAGCGACTGCAAAAAACTGGGTGCCAGGCGGTTATGTCAAGGGCGGTTTTCCAAAAGACAGCTGGGATAATGAACTGCAATATGTGATTCCGGGCACCGATGGCCGCAGCTTCGATCTGTATTCATTTGGTGCAGATGGTCAATCGGGTGGTGAAGGAACAGATGCCGATATTTATTATCAGCCTTAATTGAGAATCGTTATAAATTTTCGATAGATAGAATATATCACTTCACTGAATAGGCTATTTCAATACGAAGTGAAGTGATAATAACTATTAATTATTAAATATAATGTAAGTTAATGATATTTATAATAATGAAATAATAAAAACGATATGCGAGTTATAATAAGAATTATTCCCATATTTATCTATTACAATTCTCGTAAAATATGAATAAACATACACTTTCTATTTATTTAAAAAAGCTCATAATGATCTGAATGGTACTTGACTCGCCAACGGAGAAGCACATGAAAGCATTAATCTTAGGAGATGAAATCAATCAATTTCATTGGTCGATGCTGAAATCTGTTCTTCTGGTTTTAAGCATGCTGCCGATCAGTCAGGGAATCGTCCATTTATGGCAAAGCACCGAAGGCAGCAGCCAGATTATGGTGGCCTTTTTTGCTATCAGCTTGATGAGCAGTTTATTGGCACTGTGTTTCTGGTCAGCATTAAACGCGAGTGTAATTCGCATTCAGGCCGAGCAAAGCTCAGCATTTGAGCAGACACTGGTTAACCTGTATCGTCATGTGCCGATGCTGTCTCTTGCCAGCATGTTGTGTTATTTGGCTATACAATTTTAAGCTTGAAAGAGATGAAAAAACCGAGGCTATGACCTCGGTTTTTTATTGCCTTGAATGTTCCTCCCTTTCGTAAAGGGAGCTTAGGAGGGATTGATAAGATGCTATATTCAGGAATCCCCTAAGTCCCCCTTTGTAAAAGGGGTACTTGAAAAAATTACCGTCTAGATTTAAAGCTGACATCCACTTTACGTGGACGGAAGCGCCAGCCCACTAGCAAGAGTAGAACCGAGAAGATCAGGACCGGCCAGTCGCTGAGTTTCATATATAGCGTTTCACCCTGCATGGCTGGAAGTTCGCCACGTAATACTGCTTCCTGATCCATCGGGGCTTTTTTCACAATGTGACCATTGTGGTCAATAAAGGCGGTCACACCGGTATTGGTCGCCCGAATAAACCAGCGGCCATTTTCTTTAGCACGCATTTGCACCATCTGCAGATGCTGTAATGGTCCTGCCGTGCCGGTAAACCAGGCATCATTAGACACGGTCACCAGAAAATCACTTTGACTGGCATTGCGACGGGTCAAATTCGGATAAGCCACTTCATAGCAAATCGCAGAACCCAAAGGATGATTTTTTACATTCAATGGTTTTTGATGATCTGCGCCCCGGGTAAAACCACTCATGGATGGATCATTTTGCAGTGCCGGCAGAACCCAACTTAACCAGCCTGAAAGTGGAATATATTCACCAAAAGGAACCAGTCGTTGCTTCTTGTATAGCCCATCGGATTCATCTCCGCTGGCCATAATACTATTGTAATATTTTGGATAACCCGCAGCCTGTGATTCTGCTAAATCCCAATACGGAATGCCGGTCACCCAGGCCGTACCTGATTTTTCAGCCTGTACTTTCATGGCTTCCAGAAAGGCTTCAATATCAGTCTGGAACATGGGAATCGAAGATTCCGGCCAGACGATCAGATCGCGGCCCCATTCAGTTTTACTCAAATTGGCATAAATCAATAAGGTCTTCACCTGATATTCAGTCAGCCATTTCAAGTCTTGCGGAATATTACCCTGAATCAGAGAAACCGTTAAAGGCTTCTGATTTTTTTGCTCAACAAACGTCAGTTGTGCTGCACCCCAGGCACCGAGTAATAAAACTGCCGAAGGAATGGCCCAGAACAGGCGTCTATTTAGAATTTCAACCAGCGCACAGGCCAGAATGATCACCACGAAAGATACGCCAAACACCCCGAATAAGGGCGCATAAGCATCTAGGTAGCGTTCGGTAAAGGCATAGCCGGCGAATAGCCATGGGAAACCGGTAAAGACCCAGGTCTTGGACCATTCAAACAGCACCCACAGCGGAGCAAAAGTTAAAGGAGTTTCTGGGAAAAAGCGGCGATAGACAAACGTTTGAACGGCACTAAACAGTCCCATCACCAGTGCCATAATCAGGATCATTACAACACTGAGAAATGCGCTGGTATCTCCATAGACATGAATCGAGGTATACAGCCAGAATGCACCGACAAACCACAAGCCAATCCCATAAGCCCAGCCAATGCCAAAAGCCTGTTTTGCGCTACGTCCGCGCAGGCAGGCATAGAGTAATGCCGGAGACAGAATCGCCAGCCACCAGTAATGATAGGGAGCCAGTGCCAAACTGAAAATGGCACCTGCGAATAAGGCAATTAAAACAGGATAGATCAGCGGCAAAGGTTTTTGCTGTTGAGACGAACTCAACAGCTTATCGAAATACGCTCTCATTGGCGCACGGCTCGAATTAGATGAATAGAGCGTGAATCTGCCTCAAGAATGGTAAATTGCCAGTTTTCCAGTTCAATGGTTTGACCTTCAAGGTCACTCACCAGACCAATTTCCTGTAATAACAAGCCACCCATGGTTTCCACTTCATCATCAGGGAAAGTCGCATCCAGCATATTATTGAAATACTCAATCGGGGTCAGCGCTTGTACCACCCAGGTATTGGCCGTAGCCGGATCATTGTCCGGAACAATGTAGTATGCTTCTTCGTCAGCATTGTCATGTTCATCTTCAATTTCACCGACAATTTCTTCCAGAATATCTTCCAGTGTCACCAGACCCGAAGTCGTACCGTATTCATCAATCACCACCGCAATATGCGTCTGGGTATTCTTTAACATGCGCAGCACCTGATCGGAGCGGGCACTTTCTGGAACAAATAAAGGCTGACGCATAAGCGCGCGAATATCGACTTTGGCCGTCGGTTCAGTCAGAAAAGGCAATAGATCCTTGGCCAGCAGAATTCCGACTACATTGTCGGTCTGATCGGATGAAAATACCGGAAAACGTGAATGCGCAGACTCGACCAGCACATGCAGGATATCCAGCAGTTGGTCATCTTCCTGTAAGCTGATCATGGACGTGCGAGGCGTCATGACTTCACGAATTTTGGTTGCCGGGAGGTCAAGAACGCCCTCAAGCATGGCAACAGTATCGGGTTCTAAAAATCGACGTGAATCTTGTACTAATTTTAGCAGTTCGTCGCGAGTTTCGGGTGCAGTTCCCAGCCATTTGCGTAAGCCGCGCATACCCCACGACGGGCCTGATTCCTCGTGCATGATTTTTCCTGAAGACTCTTAATATCTAAAAAAACGTGGTTTTATCATACCGCAGAAAATTCGCTTGTCTATTGTAAATATGATGCGCGGTCTTGATCGCGCGAGTCAGCGCTGATTTTGGAGCTGGCCACGTATGTAAAGCAGCAATGTAATCGCAGCTTTATGCTAAAATATGGCGGTCTTTCCATCCTGAGTCTATCGATGTCCCCAACTGAAATTATTCCAAGTCTGCAATTGAATACCCGAGGTTTGCGTTGTCCTGAGCCAGTGATGATGTTGCATCAGGCGATCCGTAAATCCAAGGCAGGTGATGTGGTTGAGGTGTTTGCTACGGATAATTCGACTTCTTGGGATATTCCAAAATTCTGTATGCATCTGGGACATGAGTTGCTATTGCAAGAAGAACGTCTGGATGAAAATGGTAATAAAGAATTTCATTATTTAGTCAAAAAAGGCGGCTAAAAATACCAAGGGCTGATGAGCTCAAAGATTTGTCTTATTTAGAAAATAAAATTTCAAAAATCTGCTTAATTAAATAGATGAATGGACAGGAACTGAAATTCTAAATATTTATCCATAAATAAACCCGCTTAAAAGCGGGTTTATTTTTTATCTGATGATTAGATTACATGTTCGGGTAGTTTGGACCACCACCACCTTCCGGTGTTACCCAGGTGATGTTCTGGGAAGGATCCTTGATGTCACAGGTCTTGCAGTGCACACAGTTGGCTGCATTGATCTGGAAGCGTTTCGAACCGTCATTATTTTCCATGATCTCATAGACACCCGCTGGGCAGTAACGCTGTGCAGGCTCATCCCATTTCGGCAGATTTACTTCCACCGGAATTGAAGCATCGGTGAGTTTCAAATGCGCTGGCTGGTTTTCTTCATGGACCGTATTCGATACAAACACCGAAGACAGACGGTCAAAGGTCAGCTTGCCATCCGGTTTTGGATAGTTCGGCTTAAAGCTTTCAGTTGCCTGGGTTTTTAGCGCAGCATGGTCCTGAACCAGATCATGCAAGGTGAACGGCACTTTAAACACGTTCTGGTCGATAAAGTTAAAGGCACCACCGATCCATTGACCGAATTTGTGCATTGCCGGGCCAAAGTTACGCGAGTTATAGAGCTCTTCTTTTAACCAGCTGTTGTTGAACTTGTCGGTATAAGCAGTCAGTTCTTTGACAAAGAAATCTTCGCCTTCCACTACACGCGCCACCGCCAGATCACCGCCTTTTTCGACACCAGCAGCAATCGCCTCAAATACCGCTTCACCGCAGAGCATGCCGGATTTCATCGCCGTATGAGAACCCTTGATCTTGGCAAAGTTCAGGAAGCCGGCATCATCCCCAATCAATGAGCCGCCCGGGAAAGTGAATTTCGGCAGCGAGTTAAATCCACCTTTGGTCACAGCACGTGCACCATAAGAAATACGCTTGCCACCTTCCAGATACTGCTTGATCAATGGATGAGTTTTCCAGCGCTGCATTTCCATGAATGGATACATGTGCGGGTTGGTATAGGACAGATCCACGATCATGCCCAGGGTCACCTGGTTGTTTTCAGCATGGTAGAGCCACCAGCCACCTGAAGAACCGGTTTCAGAAAGCGGCCAGCCGGCACCGTGCATCACCAGACCCGGTTTGTGCTTGGCAGGATCGATTTCCCAAAGTTCTTTAATCCCGATACCGTAATGTTGCGGATCCGCATCCTTGTCCAGGTTGAATTTCTGGATTAAACGCTTACCGAGATGACCACGGCAGCCTTCAGCAAAGATGGTGTATTTGGCATGCAGTTCATAACCCGGAGTAAAGTTATGCGTTGGTTCGCCATCTTTACCAATACCCATATCACCGGTCTGGATGCCTTTTACCGTGCCATCGGCATGATACAGAATTTCAGAGGCTGCAAAGCCCGGAAAGATCGACACTTCCAGTTCTTCCGCTTTCTGGCCTAACCAGCGCACCACATTGCCCAGTGAAATGACATAGTTGCCATCGTTATGCATGGTTTTAGGCACCATCCAGTGCGGTGCTTCCTGTGATTTTTCATCTGAAAGCAGGAAGAAGGTTTTATCTTCAGTCACCGGGACATTCAGCGGGGCGCCCTGTTCTTTCCAGTCGGGGAACAGCTCATTCATGGCACGCGGTTCAAGCACAGCACCAGACAGAATATGTGCACCGACTTCGGAGCCTTTTTCTACGACACAAACGGACAAATCGTTTAAGTTGTTTTCAATTGCAAGTTGACGGATTTTGATCGCAGCAGAAAGACCCGCAGGGCCTGCGCCTACGATGACGACGTCAAACTCCATCGATTCACGTTCGATGTGTTCCATGTAGGACTCCTCATATTACTATTCGGTGGCAACCATAACCGGATGGTTGGGTGCTGCCATAAGTGTTCTTGGTTCCTAGACACAAAAATGCTGGTGTCTTTGATAATCTGGGCTAGTATAGTTTTAAAGCCGGTTTTAGCCAATTGGCTGAAACATATTATTTTTCCGTCATTAAGGTCTTCTTTTATGGATAAGCCAGTACCCAGCACAAATCCGACGAAAAAAGTAACTTATCCCGATGATAAAAATTTAATGGATATCGCACAATACTTAAAAGATGCACAGAGCAGTCACAAAAGGTCAATTCCCCCTTTGGAGCAATGGCAGCCAAAGCATTGTGGCACCATGGATCTGAAGGTTTTAGCCAACGGCGAATGGTGGCACGAAGGTCAATTGATCAAGCGTCAGCCGATGATCGACCTGTTTGCAACGGTCCTATGGAAAGAAAACGATAAATTCTATCTAAAAACACCAGTAGAAATGATTGAAATTGAAGTTGAAGATGAACCTTTATTTGTCAATCAGGTTGATCAGATTGAGATCAATGGAGTGACTTATCTGCAACTGGGCACGACCACGCAAGATCTGATTGTTGTCGATGCTGAACATCCAATCTTTATGCGTGAATATAAAGGTGAACTACGGCCTTATGTGCATATACGTTTTGGGATCAATGCCCTGATCCAGCGCGCTGCATTTTTACATCTAGTGGAGATGGGCGAGCTTGATGAAAATCCGGCAGGCGAAACTGTTTTAAGTTTGAAAAGTGGTGATTTAGACTTGCATTTGAGCACCTGAGGTTTAAGCTTGATCGCTAGAAATTTCAAACAAGCCACCTGCAACGTTATGAGCGCTATTCAACCAATTTCCCAGCTATTAGACCCGATGCCCAATGCCACGGCAGATGCGCCGATTGGTATTTTTGACTCAGGCGTAGGCGGCTTGTCAGTCGCCCTGGAAATTGCCCGCCATTTGCCTAATGAGCGCTTTGTCTATTATGCGGATACTGCGCATGTGCCTTATGGCCCGAGAGATGATCAGGAAATTCGTGCCCTGACGGCTCAGGCGATTGAATGGCTTTATCGTCAAGGTTGTAAAGTTGCGGTGGTGGCTTGTAATACCGCTTCCGCTTTTAGTCTGGATTATTTGCGTGACTATTATGGTGAAAACTTCCCGATTATCGGTTTAGTACCTGCACTTAAACCGGCAGTCCTGAATACCCAGTCGAAAACTGTGGCGGTACTGGCCACGCCCGCGACCTTTCGCGGTAAGCTGATTAAAGATGTGATTTCCCGTTTTGCTGAACCGGCTCAAGTCAAAGTCCTGCCTGTGACCAGTCTGGATCTGGTGCCTTTTGTTGAGGCTGGAAAGCAGATGAGTACAGCCTGTTTGCAAACATTAAAAGAGATTTTACAACCAGTTGTGGATCAAGGCGCTGATTATTTAGTGTTAGGATGTACACATTACCCCTTCCTAAAATCGTCAATTCAGTATATTTTTGGTCAAAAGCTGACATTAATTGACTCAGGATTCGCGGTTGCAAGACAAACGGCCCGAATTTTAATTAAAAATGGGTTATTATTTGAGCAAGAGTCTAAAGAAAGCGTGAAAATTGAATTGGTGGTGAGTGGGCAGAATGCTGAACAGCTCCGACCGATTTTGCAGCACCTGATTCCGGCCGATTTAAAATGGCAGGTCAGTAATATGAGTGCAGTCTAAAACTCATTTTTATAATTTAAGAAGAAAGATATTTTGATTTTGGGGTGGCCATATTGGGTAAAGAAGCATGTGATGATGCATTTTTTATCCAAATGTACAGGAGAAGAGGATAGCCCATGCTGGATAAACGGTACCAAGTGTTCATCTCAACCTCTGGGGCAGAAATGCAACCAGAGCGTATCATTCTGTCTCAAACACTGGTAGGAATGGGGTTTTTCTCGTGGGGACTGGAACAGCGTACACCGCTGAATACTGCATTTGCACGCCGCCAGATTGATGACTGTGATTATGTCGTGATTTTGCTGGGCAGCCAGTATGGGGAGCAGTCGGTATCGGGTGTTGGCTATATGCATCTCGAATATATTTATGCAGTGACCAAGCAAAAACCGATTATTGTGTTTATGCATGATGACCCGGCATCACGTGAAAGTGCATTGCATGATGCCAAACCGGAATTACAGGAAAAATTCAAGGAATTCCGTCAACTGTTACAGCAAGAAGTGGATCAGGTCTTTACTTACCGTAGCCTGCGCGATCTGGAAATGGCAGTGCGTTTTAACATGCCGCAAATGCTGGAGCGCTATCCGGTAACCGGCTGGGTGCGTCCGCAAAATACCCAGGCGCTGCATGACGAGATTGATCAGCTGAAAGCTAAAGTGGCGCAACTGGAACGCGATGGCGGAACTGCAGAAGTCGATCCATTCCTGAGCCTGCCCAAAGTGGCGATGCATGAAATTTTTTCTTTTGAATACCGGATGCATGCTTATCAGGATGGTAATTTTAAAGAAATCAAAGTCCATAAAAAACTGACTTGGGCACAATTGTTGGCGTTATTGGGTTCAACTTTTGTCAATCCGACCCCTGAAGAGTTTTTCTCGAAGCGCATGAATGAATATCTGAATGAAACCGGTCTGCAGGATGCACGGGTGCAGATGCCGCGTGCGCATGCTGTCGCGCGTGCCCAGATGAATATTCGTGCCTTGCATAGTTTAAAAATTCAAATGCGCCAGAATGACTGGATTGTGCCATCCGGTCGTGATGACCGACAGCGCATGCTGTGGCAGATCACGCCAAAAGCGCAAAAGTTGCTGGACAGCAGCTTGCTGGATTTAGATCGCACTTTTCAATATAAGTCAGCGTATTAATCCATAGAGAGAATAAATAAAAAGCTGTTAAAGTACAGGGGTTGATATCCTGACGGACGAACTGAATGTATTCTCCTGCTAAAGCGAAAGTGACGATTATATTGGCAAACTTGGGCACACCAGATGAGCCTACGATTCCAGCGGTACGCCGTTTCCTCAAGCAGTTTTTATCTGATCAGCGTGTGATTGAAATTCCCAAACCGATCTGGCAAATCATTCTGCGCTTATTCATTTTGCCTTTCCGTCCAAAGCGGGTATCACAGGCCTATGCGCAAGTATGGGGACAGGATTCGCCGATGCGTGAAATTCTGTTTGAGCAGGTCGCAGCAGTCAAGACGCATCTCACCCAGCTTTATCCGCAGTTTGAACTGAATGTGGTACCTGCAATGACCTACGGCAATCCGAATATTCAGGATGTCTTGGCACAGGTCTCAGCGCAGCCACAGGAACACATGATTCTATTTCCCTTGTTTCCACAATATTCTGCCACTTCGACCGCACCTCTATACGATGCAGTGGCGAAATGGGTGGTGAAACAGCGCAATTTACCCGGTTTGACAGTGATCCGGGATTATTATCAACATCCTTTATTTATCCAGTCGCTGGCTCAAAGTGTACGTGATTATCAGACAATTCATGGTCAACCAGAGAAATTGTTGATGTCTTTCCACGGCATTCCACAGCCATATGCCGATAAAGGCGATCCTTATGCCGACCGTTGTCGCATCACGGGTAAATTGGTGGCGGAAGTACTAGGTTTAAATGAAGATCAATACGCGATCAGCTTCCAGTCGCGGTTTGGTAAACAGGAGTGGATCAAGCCCTATACCGATGTTTTACTTGAAGATTGGGCGAAGCAGGGGGTGAAATCCATTCAGGTGATGAGTCCTGCATTTTCTGCGGACTGTCTGGAAACGCTTGAAGAGCTGGCAATCGAAAATGCCGAGACTTTTAAAGCAATAGGCGGAGAAAGCTATAGCTATATTCCGGCATTAAATAGCCGTGAAGATCATTTGCGATTGCTCAACAGTCTACTACAGGCTAATCTGGATGCATTGACACAGATACTTGCCCATTAACTTGCCCGAGGTTTTTCACCCCATGTTACAAGTCAAAATTGTTCCAGTTACTGCATTTCAGCAAAACTGTTCCATCGTTTGGGATGCGGACACTAAAGAAGCCATTTTGATTGATGCAGGGGGCGAACCTGAAAAACTGAAAGCTGAAGTTGAAGCGCTGGGTTTAACGGTTAAAGCCTTGTGGCTCACTCATGGCCATCTGGATCATGCGGGTGCGGTGGGTGCATTAAAAAAGGCTTGGAATGTACCGGTGATTGGACCACATAAAGAAGATGCCTTCTGGCTCGACATGATTCAGGAAGTGTCTGCACGTTATGGCTTCCCGATTCCGGAAAAAGTCGAAGTGACCCAGTGGCTGGAAGGTGGTGAAGTACTCAAACTCGGCAATGAAGAGTTCGAAGTGCGTTTTGCTCCAGGCCATACGCCAGGTCACGTGATGTTCTATAACAAAAATTATGCCTTGTTATGGACAGGTGATGTATTGTTCAAAGGCTCGATTGGCCGCACTGATTTCCCGCGTGGCAATCATCAACAGCTCTTAGATTCAATTCAGCGTGAATGTTTCAGCCTGCCAGATGAAACCCAATTTATTTCAGGACATGGACCGGTCAGCACCATTGGTTTTGAAAAGCAGCATAATCCTTTTGTTGCAAGCCAAGCGGGTTAAAAGCGTAAATAAAAGACCAACATAGTTTGGTCTTTTATCTTTATTCTGAAAAGGGATTATTGCGAAGTTGTCGCGTTTGCATGTGTATGAGCCAAGCGGCAAAAGCAAAAAGCACACCCAATACAATAAATAAACTATCTTGTTGGAAAATGCCGACTCCCAACGAAAGAAGTGCGAGTAGACCAACCCCAATTAATATGACTCTTAAAATAATATAACCCATATTATTGCTCTAAAAATAATGTGAAAATTTAGAGTAGAACAATAATACTAAGGCTTTATGAAAGATGTTAATTCGTGTTGCTTTATCTAAGTAATTTTATAGGACTTACGCATTGACGGATTTAAAAAAGTCTCAAACTACTTTATAACGTATCTGTGATCAGACGAACTAAACATGCTTCTACAGCAACTTGTACATTACCCATTTATATGGGCTTTCTCATGACAGAACCAAACTCTATTAGCTGCACACAACTTGCCGAGACTTATAATATCTCGCATGACAGTGTAAATCGCTTTTTGGAGCGTGAAGACTACACAGCTCACGATCTATATCAAGAAGCAATTCAACACATTGATAATAATAAACTTATAGTCAGTATTGATGATACTGTTTTAGATAAGCCATATAGTCAACATATGGACTTAGTTAGCTATTTTTGGTCAGGTAAACACCACCGATCCGTCAAGGGTATTAATCTCATTACCTTGTATGCGACAGATCAACATGGCAAAAATATTCCAATTAATTTTCGAATTTATGATAAGTCAGAAAGTAAAACCAAGAATGATTACTTTATGGAGATGTTAAGTGAAGTACTCGATTGGGGTGCAAAGATTCAATTCATTACAGGTGATAGTTGGTATTCATCGACTGAAAATCTAAAAACCATAAGAAAACATGGTATTCGATTTATGTTTGGTGTCGACAGTAACCGTAAGGTTTCCCCTGAAAAAGGACAATGGTTTCAACTCCGTTTATTGCCGAATTTTCATCAGGGTCAAGTGGTCTGGCTCAAAGATGTTGGCTTTGTACAATTATTTAAGACTCAGTTAAAAGAACAGCAGAGATTTTATATTGTGCATCAAGATGAAGATGATTTATTGTCCTTTGATGGTTTTTATGAATTACATTCAAGTCATTGGAAAATAGAACAATATCATCGAGTAATTAAACAGGTTTGTCATATTGAAAAGTTTCAAGTAAGACGATCCAAGCTGATTTTGAATCATATTTTCTCAGCCTTGATGGCCTATGTTGAGATACAAAAGAACCAGTTTGAGCGGATCTTTGAAAATGTATATCGTTGGCAGAAGAAATTATTTAGACCAATTATCAAGAACTTTATTGATGAATTTATTCTCGATAAGAATCATCTGCTGCCACAGAAAATCTATAAATAATAGTGCGTAAGTCCTATTTTATAAAATTCATATGATTTATTTACTTAATTTCGACAAGATTGTACTTTCGGACATAAGTCTCGACAGGTAAGACATTTTATTCTTCGCTGTTGTCGGCTTGTGGTGCATCCTGGGTAGGCAAACTATATTCCTCATTGGCCCAGGCACCCAGATCAATCATCTTGCAACGTTCTGAACAAAAAGGACGGTAATCATTATCTTCCCAAGTGGCCAGCTTGCCACAGCGTGGACAGTTTAAAGTGGTAGGCATGGGACGACTCCAAAGAAAAATAAAGGTTCGATTAGGCAAATATAGCCGCACTTGTTAGACTTATGCGGTTTTTATTAGTTTGATCTGATTATGCCGATTCGTCAATTTCAAGCACAGCGTATGCATGCGCCCCGTGATTTTCAAAGCATCAGTCCTGAACCGGTCTGCGTCGAAGTGGGAGCGGGTAAAGGTAAACATGCCTTGTTATTCAGCAAGAACAATCCCGACACTCAACTGATTGCGATTGAACGTACCCGGGAAAAATTTCTGGCGATGCAAAAACAGCATGCTGTTGAAGGTCAAACCAATTTACAGACCGTTCATGCCGATGCTTTACCGTGGATCGTGCATGCACTGTATCCGGAGCAGGTAGAACAATTCTTTATTTTATATCCAAATCCTGAGCCGCATAATCCGGCGCAGCGCTGGGTCAATATGCCATTTTTTGAGTTCCTGCTTTCCCGCCTGAAAACCGGTGGAACGATTACGCTGGCCAGTAATATTCCTGCCTATATCGAAGAAGCAGAAATACAAGTGCGAGAGCTCTGGAAGCTACCTTTTGTCAAAGAAGTGATTGCTGCAGATTCGGCGCGTACCCATTTTGAAATTAAATATCTGGAGCGCGGTGAACTATGCCAGCAACTGATCATCAGCAAGCCTGAAATTTATGTGACACGTTTTGATGATTTCCAGCCTTTGCAAGGGCAGAATGCCACCGTCTCGGAATAATCAGATGAGCAAACGCATTGCTATTGTGGGCGCAGGCCCCGCAGGCTTAATGGCAGCAGAAGTGCTCAGTCAGTTTGATTATGAGCTGCATGTTTATGAGCAAAAACCGTCTGCTGCGCGTAAATTCCTGATGGCAGGCAAAACCGGTCTGAATATTTCCCATGCCGAGCCTGTGCCACAGTTTGTACAACGTTATGATCAGGTGGAGTGGTTGTCTCCCTGGATCAAACGCTGGGATGCGCTCTGGATTCAAGACTGGATGAAACAGCTCGGTATTGAACCTTATATCGGTTCGTCTGGCCGGGTATTTCCCACAGAGATGAAAGCCGCGCCCTTACTGCGTGCCTGGCTCAAACGTTTAGCCAGTGATGGCGTTCAGTTTCATTACCGGCATAAAGTCAGCCAGTTGCAGCAGCAACAGCTTGAGCTGCATGATCTGAAAAATAATGAACATCGCACTGAATATTTTGATGCCATTATTCTGGCTTGTGGTGCAGTGTCCTGGTCAGCATTGGGTAGTGATGGGGCATGGCAAGCCTGGCTGAAACCGGATGAAATTGAGCCATTTCAGGCCAGTAATGCTGGAGTGGAATATCCTTGGTCTCGGTTTATGCAGCCAGTTTTTGGTCAACCTTTAAAGCGTGTCGAGGCATGGGTTGGGCAAGGTGAAAAAACCATTGGCGATATCGTGATCAGTCATTATGGTCTGGAAAGTGGTCTGATCTATAAGCAGGGTCGTGGCTTACGCGAGCAACTAAAACAGGGGCAGCCTATGCAGCTGCATCTGGACCTATTCCCAAATCAAAGCATCGAACAGCTTGCACAAAAATTACAGCCAAGTAAGAAGCAGTCTTTAAGTAATGTCTGGCGTAAAGCCGGATTGGACGGTGCCAAGGCAGCTCTAGTACGGGAGCTGGTGGCCAAAGCATTATGGCAAGACGCTCATGAATTAGCCAAAAAAATTAAACATTTGACTATTCCACTCACAGGTTTCCGCCCGATTGAAGAGGCGATTAGCTGTGCAGGTGGTGTCAAGCGTGAAGTGTTGTCAGAACAGCTACAATTGAAATCTAACCCGCATGTATTTCTTTGCGGAGAAATGCTGGACTGGGATGCACCGACAGGCGGCTATCTGCTGACCGCCTGTTTTGCCACAGGGCGTGCAGCGGGTGAAGGCGTGCATCAGTTTCTGACAGCAGATTAAGTCATTTCTGGCGCTTCTGCTGAGATTCAGGCTCAGCAGAACAGGTCTTGCTCATCCACGCTGTTTTCAAACTGCCAGTTCAGCTTAGATTATTTTTGTATTTGATCTAAGCTGTGTGCCAATCTAGCCTCCTAGACTATTCCTTCACTTGCCGGGAAGCGGGTTCTTTCTTGGCGAGATCTGGATATTGCGAACGCCAGCGTTCCAGCTGTTCTTGGGCGTGTAGATATTTCCCTAGACCTTTGACATTCTCACTGGCTTCATTCACGGGCGCAGCTTGAGTCTTGGGAGTATTGAGTAATTTGTCCTGATGTTCCCAGTACTGATACATCAAGCCCTGAATATAGCGGCCCTGTTCGGTTTTCAGTTCTAAAGCCTTTAACATATTCAATGCTGACTGGACATGATCACGCTGACGTTGCTGGACAAATTCTTCTGTCATATTTTCATCATCGCGCATGCTGTTCAATTCTTTTTCCAGGTCACTACTCATTTCCTGAAAGCGCTGTTCATAATCTGTCAATGCGGCAATATCATGCGGATCATCAGCAGTTTTAGGGAAGTCTTTCAGCGGCTCAGTTTTCAGTTCCTGCATGACTTGATCTGAAGCTGTATTATCTGTTATCGCTTCAGTCGGAGTTTCGGTCGTTTTCTGGTCACATGCCATCAGCAGCATGGCCGCAGCGAACAACAGCGTTCGTGTCATTCCTGGTATTTTATGCATGATCGCCTCCTGTTTTTAATTACTTTTCTTGAACACATAAATATGGGTGACATAAGGAAAATCGATCATTTCCTCTGCGCTTTTGGCTGTATATTGCTGGATGATCTGTTCAAATTGTTGTTTTAACTGTGCTTGTTGCTGTACCGGCATGGCTGCAATAAAACTGGTCGAGAGCAGCCGTTTCGATACCACCTGCTCGACACTGCCATGCTGTTGTTGGGTCATTGTGGTTTCTGCATAAGGCTGAAATAGCGTTTGCTGTGCAAAGACCTTGCGCCAGGCGCCACTATGATAGCGTGGCGTATCGCCTTCCAAGGGGGCAATACAATCGGCCAAGGCCTGAACCCAGTCTGCCCGAGTATCGCGCTGATTCCAGATTAACACCAGATAACCCTGCGGTTTGAGTACCCGGTCTAATTCTTGTAAGGTAGCAGAATCGGCAAACCAGTGAAATGACTGTGCACAAAATACCGCATTCAGGCTATGATCGGGCAAGGGAAGTTGATGGCTAACGCCTTCAAGAGCATGAATGTCCGGATGCGCCTGTTTTAATTGAGCCAGCATTTCCGGGACAGGATCAATTGCGATAATGTGCTTACTGAGCGGGCGTAAATAGGGGATAAACTTGCCGGTGCCGCTGCCCAAATCCAGAAGATGCGCATCTACAGGCAAAGCCAGCGTTTCACTCAGCCATTGGCTGATTTCTGCCGGATAATCGGGACGCACTTGCTGATAGAGCTCAGCCGACGCACTAAAACCCCGTTTTGCTGCAGGATGTAATGATTGTGTCATATTTTGCGCTTTTTAATCTTTTTGATCGATATAAAATAGCATATTCACTTTTTTGACAGCGTTCATTGACTGAATTGTTGTGGAAGGGTTCGATTTACCAGCACGGGAAAGTTATGGACAAGCAGATTGTTTTTGAAGATGAACATATACGCGCGATTTTTATGCCGGGATCTTCTTCAGAACTAATTTTTTCATTTGGCGATTTGATTACCCGTGCCAAGGGCCTCAACATCAATGCAGAAAAGTCACTGGCGAAATTCGAGTTTAATGTGCTTGGCATTATGCCCAAGCATAAATCCTGGTTTCCGCAAGGTTCCATGTGGAACATGTTGCAAGCCATCGCAGATCTGATTGAGCCGTTTCAGCAGCGTATTGCCTATGGCGGTTCGATGGGCGGCTATGCTGCGATCAAGTATTCCCGTGCCTTGGGCGTACAACGGGTGGTGGCGATGGTGCCGCAATACTCGATCGATCCGGAAGATGTACATGATGCCCGTTATAACATGTTCTATCAGCCAGAGCTGAATACAAATATGCGGGTTGCAGCCGAAGATATCGACCCTGCGTGTGAATATATTATTGTCTATGATCCTTACTGTGCCGAAGATCGTGCCCATTATCTGAAATTAGAGGCGCTGATTCCGCATCATCATGTGCTGCATTTACCTTTTACCGGACATGATGCGATCGCAGTTTTGGCCAGTTCCGAATTGCTCTATGACTTTTTGGTGCATGAATATGAGCCAAGCTATTTCTATCAGAAAATGCGCCGGGTCAAGAAAAACAGCAAGTTCTATTATCGCAAGGTGATTGAAAATGTCTTGCCACGACACCGCATGGCTTTGGGACACATTCTGAAAAATAACGATCTGCAACTGGATAACCAGTTTTTTGATGCCAGCCAGAAACAGGTGATTTTGCGGGAACTGTTACGCAATAAACAGGTTGATCAGCATGACCTGCTCAAACTGGGCATTCATGTGAATTTGCCGCAGGAAAATCGTCAGTTGCTGTTGGACCAGTATGGGCATGGTCTGGTATTTAATGTCATCAGCCATAAAATCGAAAGTTATGCAGAAGGTGCAATTGCCCTGAACCATAAATTCCTGATTCCAATTTATGCCAAAGGTAATGGTTTATTGAGTATTAACCTGAATGATGAACGTTATCTGGTGGTGATGAATGACCGGCATATCATGAAGCTGATCAAGGAACAGGATGAACTCAGTCTGGGCATGCACCCGATTTTAATGAAGCGCTATAGTGATTTTTATATGTTTAGCTATAAGCAGCTGAATCTGAGTACCAATGAATATGGTGCTGCTGCTTTTATCGACGATAGTGACAAAAATACGCAGTTTGTGACGCACAGTGAGACAAATTAACTGAAAATTTTAATAAAAAACAATTACTTGACTTGTTATGGGCTTGGCATAATATAGAGATAAGCGGTATAAATAATAAACCAATTATATCGTTCCCGATGGTTGAAACGAAGAA
Source organism: Acinetobacter lwoffii (assembly GCF_049367455.1). Taxonomy (GTDB): domain Bacteria; phylum Pseudomonadota; class Gammaproteobacteria; order Pseudomonadales; family Moraxellaceae; genus Acinetobacter; species Acinetobacter lwoffii_W. The sequence goes on along the minus strand of NZ_JBMPXW010000001.1, from coordinate 1,119,739 downwards.
GGGGATCTCTATGATGCAAGCGACTCGGATGATGCAAGTATGTTTTATCTTCGGTTTGGTTCTACCCAATCTGGCGCATGCAGAAACTGTGCATCCTGCAGTGATTATGGTCAGTGCATCCGTCATTTTTATGATTATTCTATCCGTGTATGTGGTGTATCGAATCCGCAAGTCATTACGTAACTATATGGATAAACCGCTGGATTAATTGTTCCAGTGGAAACAGGTTGAAAAGCCTTAATGACTTGTTTTAAATGACACACATAAATTGTCAAACAGGATTGAGGGAACAGCCATGAAAGCCGTTTATTTAGACTATGCTTCTTTAGACCAGCAGGATTTGGACTTTCAGGCACTGCATGCCGCATTTGATCCACTTGTTTTGTATCCGGCGACCTCGGCTGCCGAGATTGTATCCCGTGTAGCTGATGTCGATGTCATCATAACCAATAAAGTCGTGATCGATGCAGCTACCATTCAACAATGCCCTGAGCTTAAACTCATTTTAATCTCTGCAACCGGTACCAATAATGTCGACCTTACGGCGGCCAAAGCACGTGGGATCGTGGTGTGTAACTGTCAGGCCTATGGTACTTCGGCAGTCGCGCAGCATACGATCATGTTGATGCTCAATCTGGCGACTTCATTCTTGTCGTACCAACGTGTATTAGAACAAGGCGAATGGCAAAAAGCCAGCCAGTTCTGTTTGCTGGATGCGCCGATTGTCGAGCTGGCCGGAAAAACACTAGGCATTGTCGGTTATGGCGAATTGGGTCATGCGGTGGCGAAACTGGCCGAAGCCTTTGGCATGAAAGTTCTCATTGCTGTGCTGCCAAACCGTCCGGCGGATGCATCGCGTGTGCCATTTGCCGAGCTGCTTGCTCAAGTCGATTTTCTCAGTCTGCATTGTCCACTCACTGAGGATACCCGACATTTAATCAGTCATGCTGAACTGGATGCAATGAAAAGCAGTGCATTTTTAATTAACTGTGCGCGTGGTGGTATTGTCGATGAAGCTGCTTTGGCTGAGGCTCTGCGTGCATGCAAGATTGCCGGTGCTGCGACGGATGTTCTAACGGTAGAGCCACCGAAACAGGGTAATGTGCTACTCGATCCTACAATTCCGAACCTGATTGTGACACCACATAATGCCTGGGGCAGTGTCGATGCAAGACAACGCATTGTGGATCAGATGGTGGAAAATGTAGAAGCATTTAAACAAGGTCAGCCGATCCGACAGGTCAATTCATAGACCGCGTTGATACAAGGTAATAGTTTTATTTTCTAAAAATAAAAAAGCCCATTACGGGCTTTTTTTATAAATCGGTTACCGCATAACTGGTGGCTGAACCTGAACCAGATTGAGGCTGCATTTTTGGGGTGGTTGTTTGCTGTGGGGCAGCAGAGGGCTCACTTAAAGGCTGCTGAACAATAGCCGCCTGCTGTGAATTGCCACGCCAGACTTCTTTGGTCTGCTGGATTTTCTGACCGGTTTGCTGGGCTGCCTGAGTTGCACCCTGATCTACTTTTTGCAGTGTTTCCGAGGTTGCAGATTTGGTATTGCTCCAGGCCCGGTCTACCCCCGGCTTGATTTTGGCAATGCCTTTTTCCGTTGCTTCACCGACTTTCTCGGCGGTATTAATCACGCCTTCTTGTGCTTTATAGGCAAACACATGCAGCAAGTTCGGATTTTCACCATAGGGTTTAACCGGTTTGGCAGACTGAGTCGTGGTTTGTGCGAATGCTGGAACAGAAAGCATTAAAGCTGTCGTTAAAATAATTGGGGTTTTGATATTCATTATGGATCGACCTCGAATTCGTCTAAGTGCGGTCTGAGTTTGTTTTTCAGTGTAACGGATAATTGGTCAAAAACAATGAATATCCTGTGAAGAGTGCAGAGCTTTCAGGTTGATCTGTGCCGAAATATTGTAATTTTTAAAGAAAGGGCAGTAGAAATTAGCCCAAGTGTCGAATTGATTTTTAGCAAAATAAAAGCCCTGTTCTTAGACTAGAAACAAGGCGATCTTTTTAATCACATTGTGTCAGGGCATCTTTGGCGAAATGTTCGCGTAAGCTGACAAAGTTCTTCTGTACCCCTGCATCGTGCAGGTCAAATTTTTGTGCAGTGCTAGTACCGTCGCGCTGGAAAGTCGCTGAGCCGGCATCGATTAGAGTCATACCTTTAAATGACCATTGTTCAATGACACGGTTATTGCCAATATCACCGGTGAATTCAATCACGCATTTGTCGAGGAATTTGGTCAGTTTTGCCTTGTTGTTGGTGGTAGCTGGAACAACTTCGAGGTTTTGGACTTCCTGTAAGACGCCAACCTGAAGCTGTGGGATTTTTGGTGCAGATGTACAAGCTGTAACTGCGATACTCGCAAGACCAGTCAGAATGAGTGTTTTAAATTTCATATGATTCTTTCTTGTTGAGTGTTGTTAGGTTGAGTATAGGGAATCGGTTAGAAAATGACTATAGCTCAATGATTAACGATTCCAATCCTGCGTACGAATACGACCAGTTTGATAATAAATTGAGACTAATTCAATAAAATTTTTAAAGTCGGAATTTTCATTTAAAATTCGATTTATTGATTGCCAATCCACTTCTGGTCTCCGGCGAGCAGGAAGCAAAATTTCGCTTTCAGTAGGATTTTCAGGAATTAAAATTATTACACCAATACCATGGAGGGCTGAGAGCATACGAAGTTCTTCTTCAACTTCATTGGTAGAAATTGAGGTCGCAACTAAATATCCTTCATTTGCCCAACTAGAATTACTTACTGCTTGGAAAAAACTACTTCTAATATTTGAGTTATTTAGTTCTTTTTTTACCTCGAATGACCAAAGTCGAACATTTTGTCCAGAACTATGCTTTACACAAGTTTTAACTAGATCATTCCATTTATTATCTAATGCTTGCATTGCCACAATAGACTTCCTTCATAAATCATTTTTCAATCAATTTAATTGTTTATCTTTCACCCAATCTAAATTGTATATGCCAGCAAGTAAATTAAACCGCAGGTTTAATCTTTTACGACGATTTCTATATACACAAGATAAAATCTTAAAACATTTCATCCTTCCAAATACATGCTCTACTTGAATTCGTCTACGACCAATCTCTGTATTTAACTTTTTTAATTCAGAATCTAATTTTTCAGTTTTCTTTGCTTTAGATGGCATGAGGTATCCAAAACCCAATTTTTTTATCCCTAAATACCCCTTATCAACGATAAAAAAGGGCTTAAATTTTAATTTCCTCATACTTTTTTTAAATATTTTAAAATCATGCATGCTTCCATGACTTCCACATACACTCAGTATTTCACCTGTTGTATAGTGCATAGATAGCTGAAATTTAAAGGTATGTCGCTTTTTTTTACCGCTATACCATTTCTTCTGTTTTTTTTGGACGTTGAACTAATATTTCAGTTGCATCAATCACAACAACTTCCCAATCCACTTCATCTCGATTAGGAAGTTGTTTTGGCAAGTTAAATTTTCCAGAACGGATTAAGGTATCTTCAATAACACGTGTGATACGAATTGCACTCGTTTCAGATACACCGTAACTCATACCAAGATGGAAAAATGTTCGATATTCTCTCCAATATTCTATACATAAGAGCAAACGATCTTCCAACGGTAATTTATGCGGTCGTCCTTTACCAATATGACGAGGTAAATGCTTATTTAGCTCGGCCAACATGAGGTTAAATGTAGCCCAACTAACACCGGTAAGCCTACGAAACTTAACGTTTGATAATTTTTGAATATCTTTGAATTTCATCCAAGGATTATCTCTTGAATTAAATAATTTTGCTGATTAATTTAAGATCAAATAAATTGTACGTTTTTTGATTTATGACGGAAGTCTAATATCTGGATGTAGCCATTGATTACCATTTTGTCCTCTAGTATTTGATGATCTTTTTTCATCAATTCTTAATGTAAGCAAATTGAGTTCTTGGGATAGGTATTCTATCAATACAGGATATAAGTCATATTCTGAAAATATTTTTTCTTGAATCGATGGGGGATTATTGTCTTCTGCATCAATAATTAATGAATTATGGAAGTCAATTCCTTTTACTGGTGAAAGATTTGAAGTTGGTTCATACCAATATTGGCGTGGACTTGGTTTTTCTTGATATTTTACACAAGGATTATTTTGAATTAAGTCTGGGAAAATACTATATAACTCTCGAATAACTTATTGTTTAAAAGCACTTTCATTGTTTTCAAATTTAATATTATTTCTTTTCTCAATATAGTCTTGAGGATATGTAGCAATTAATTTATCAGCAATAAATCTAGCTGTAAATTTTTGGTTAGGATTAGATTTTAAAAATTCTAATGCTTTTTGTGCTTGTGATAATTTCATATTATTGAGAAAAATAAAAAACCCCACTATTTCTAGCAGGGTTTTAATTTTATTTCAAATGTCTGACTTAGTGCTGTAATACCGAAATATCAGCCACTTTCGTAAACAAGCCTCGAAGCTGCGCAAGCATACGTAAACGGTTTGCTTTCAGGTCAGCATCATCAGCCATCACCATGACGCCGTCAAAGAACGCATCCACTGGCGCACGAAGTGCAGCAAGTGCAGACAACGCAGCAGTATAGTCTTTAGCAGCAAATAACGGCTCAACTTGAGGCGCAATTTTAGCAAGTTCAGCGAACAATGCTTTTTCAGCATCTTCAACCAAGTTTGCTTCAACTACAGCACCTTCAGGAGCAGTTTCTTTTGCCAAAATGTTCGCAACACGCTTGTTTGCAGCAGCAAGCGCAGCCGCTTCAGGCAATGCGCGGAAGTGATTGACCGCATTTACACGCTTGTCAAAATCAAGTGGAGATTTTGGCGACAAGGCTTGAACTGCCTGAATCACGTCTACTGCAACGCCTTGGTCTTCGTATTTCGCACGGTAACGACCTTCAAGGAATGCCACAGCATCCGCCAAAGTCTTGTCGTGATCTTTCAATACATCGCCATAAGCAGCAAGTGCAAGTTTGATCAAATCTTCAATTGAAACATCAAGCTCGTTTTCAGTCACAAGACGCAAAATACCAATTGCAGAACGACGTAGTGCAAATGGGTCTTTAGAACCTGTAGGCGCTTGACCAATACCGAAAATACCTGTGAGCGTATCTAAACGATCCGCAAGAGCAATGGTTGTACCAGTTTTGGTTTTCGGTAAAACGTCACCTGCGAATTTAGGTAAGTATTGCTCACCTAAAGACTCAGCCACTTCCGCATTTTCACCTTCAAGACGTGCGTAGTAAGTCCCTGCAATCCCTTGAAGTTCAGGGAATTCACCCACAAGCTCAGAGGTTAAATCGCATTTTGCAAGAAGTGCCGCTTTTTCAGCATCTTCCGCTTTTGCACCTGTAATAGGCGCAAGCGCAACAGCCAATTTTGCAATACGTTCAGACTTGTTCCAAAGCGTACCAAGCTCTGCTTGGAACACCATGTTCGCAAGTTTTTCTTTACGAGACGCAAGCGGTTGCTTTTGATCTTGCAAGAAGAAGAATTCAGCATCAGACAAACGTGGGCGAACCACTTTTTCGTTACCTTCAATAATTTGTGTCGGGTCTTTCGACTCAATGTTTGACACAGTAATGAAGTACGGTTGAAGTTTATTGTCGCTATTCACCAAACAGAAGTATTTTTGGTTGTCCTGCATCGTCGTAATTAATGCTTCTTGAGGAACAGCAAGGAAGCGTTCTTCAAAGCTTGCACGTAGCGCAACAGGCCATTCAACCAATGCAGTCACTTCGTCACGAAGATCACTTGGTACAATTGCGATGGCATTCACTTCATCCGCCAATGCTTTCACTTGTTGGTCGATGATCGCTTGACGCTCTTCAAAAGAAGCCACAACATGCGCTGCTTTTAACTTCGCAAGGTATTCGTCAGCATGCGCTAAAGTGATCGCTTCAGGCGCGTGGAAACGGTGACCATACGTCACGTTACCCGCTTTATGATCTTGAATGGTTGCATCAATCACATCGTTATCTTTTAACAACACCACCCATTTTACGGGACGTACGAATTCAGTACGGCTTGCCGCAGAACGCATACGTTTTGCAATTGGAAGATTGTCCAAAGCATTTTGTAAAATTTGTGGTAGTAAAACGTCAAGGCTTTGACCTTTCACGTCTTTCAAGAAGCATACTTTTTCAACTTTACCCGCTTGGAAAGTCGAAACTTGGTCAACTGTGATGCCTTGACCACGCATAAAGCCTTCAAGGGCTTTAGTCGGGTTGCCTTCAGCATCAAATGCAGCTTGCTTCGCAGGGCCATCAAAACGTTTTTGTGTATCTGCTTGCGCAGCATCAACGTTGACGATTTTAAGTGCAAGACGACGTGGTGCTGCATAGGCTGCGATTGAATCGAAAGCAAGACCAGCATCTTTTAAGCCTTTTACGGTTTCTGCATGTAAGGCATCACGTAATTTTTTCAGGCTTTTTGGTGGAAGTTCTTCACAACCCAATTCGAACAAAACGGTATGTTTAGACATTATTTGCTCTCCTTGTTTGCTTCTTTCGCTTCTGCTTCAACTTGCGCTTTTAATTGTGCCAACACTTCATCACGTAATGCAGGTTCAGCCATTGGGAAACCAAGTTCCGCACGTGCAGCCACATAACTTTGTGCAATTGAACGTGCCAAGGTACGTACACGTAAAATATAACGTTGACGTTCAGTCACAGAAATCGCGCCACGCGCATCCAATAAGTTGAAGCTGTGTGATGCTTTCACGACTTGCTCATATGCAGGAAGTGGAAGTTTCGCTTCAATTAAGCGCGTTGCCTCAGCTTCGTAAAAATCGAACAATTCAAACATTTTTTCAACGTTGGCATATTCGAAGTTATAGGTCGATTGTTCCACTTCATTTTGATGGAATACATCACCATACGTTACCGTACCGAACTGACCTTTGGTCCAAACCAGATCGTAAACCGAATCTACACCTTGCAGATACATCGCAAGACGTTCAAGACCGTAAGTGATTTCACCAGTCACTGGGTAGCATTCAACACCACCGACTTGCTGGAAGTAGGTGAACTGAGTCACTTCCATACCGTTTAACCAAACTTCCCAACCTAAGCCCCAAGCACCCAGTGTTGGAGATTCCCAGTTGTCTTCTACGAAACGAATGTCGTGTACCAGTGGGTCAATACCAATCGCTTTTAATGAATCAAGATAAAGCTGCTGGATGTTGTCCGGGTTTGGCTTAAGCACCACCTGGAATTGGTAATAATGTTGCAAACGGTTCGGGTTTTCACCATAACGGCCATCTTTCGGACGGCGTGACGGTTGAACGTAAGCGGCATTCCAGGTTTCAGGACCCAGCGCACGAAGGAAAGTCGCAGTGTGGAATGTCCCTGCACCCATTTCCATATCATAAGGTTGCAAAATGACGCAGCCTTGCTCCGCCCAGTAAGTTTGTAAGGCAAGAATTAAGCCTTGGAAGGTATCAATATGCGATATGGCGCGACTCATGGTCATCCACTTAAAATTAGAGAAAAATTGTGCTCAATTATAAGGACTTTGCAGGGGAGTGGCAAAGGGTTAATGTGGGGATACTTTTCTGAAAAAAATAAAACAGGCTTAAAGGATACGCGGTATTTAGAGTCTTACTGCATTTTTAGCTTGGCTGGTCGATACGGGCCGAGCTGAAAATCAGGAATAAACCAGATGTATGGCATGCCGTTAACCGGAGAGTCATAAAGTTCAACGGATCTCATACGATTGCTGCTCTAAAATTAGTTTAATATTCACGCAATATAATAATGCTTAAAAATAAGGAACTTCATGACCACTTACCAAATTCAGTGCCATTTAAAATACAAGGTCGTGCAACCGACAGAATTTATTTTTATGCTTCAGGCGGCACATCATTCCGATCAGAAGATTCTCGAAGAACAACTCAGCTTTAATCTGCCGTTGGTATGGCATGAATTTCAGGATGCTCAGCATCAAAATCGTCATATCCGGCTACAGGTCGAACCCTGTGAGACTTTTGAGCTGAATTATACGGCGACAGTAGTCCATCATCCGAGCCTCTCTCTGGAACTTCAGCAGGGTCTGAAAGAAGTGGCCATTCCTGAGCTGCCCGATGAAGTATTGCCTTATTTGCTGGCCAGCCGTTATTGCAATTCGGATTTATTGCTGGAAATGGCGAAACGCTCATTTGGCTGGATGACACCAGGTTATACTCGGGTCAAAGCCATTGAACAGTGGATTTATAACAATATTTTTTATGTGTCTGGCAGTTCTGACCAGTTTACCACTGCCACAGATGTACTGGTGCATCGTGCAGGCGTATGTCGTGACTTCGCCCATTTAGGCATTGCCCTGTGCCGTGCCTTGGGAATTCCGGCACGCATGGTGGTCGGTTATGTGGAAATTGAAAAGTTTTTACCCGATTTTCATGCCATTTTTGAAGCCTATTTAGACGGTGGCTGGGTGCAGTTTGATCCGACCCGTTTGGCTCCGGTCGAAAATCTTATTCGGATCGGTACTGGAGTCGATGCCGGAGATGTGGCATTTTCAACCTATTATGGTGAGGTCGAACTGTTAAAAATCCAGCCCCTGATTCAAACCTGAATGAACGAGTAGGCCATAATAAAAACGATCTAGAAAATATCTAAGCAAAATGGTTTAAAAGGATTTATTCCATTTCAGAAGTAGGCGGAGATAGCACAGCCCCTATAAAAAATCTTGCTGAGTATTTTTAAGCTAAGCGAAATATTGTTTTAAAAAGCCTGCATTCGCGAATGATGAAAAGATGTAAAACACAGATGCCTTTCATCGGGCTTGGTTCTATAATGCCCAAAATCTATAAACAATAAGATTAGGCGCACTGTGTTTCACTCCCATCTCGACTGGCTCAATACCTTAAAACCGAATTTCAAAGTTCTTCCACTCAAAGACCGTTTGCTCTGCGGAGTTGGAGCACTATTGGGTTTGGTGGTTTCATCTTTGTTGAGTTTATGGATTCTGGGGGATTTTGAAGCCTGGTATATTGCCCCGATGGGCGCATCCTCGGTATTACTGTTTGCAGTGCCAGCCAGTCCTCTGGCACAGCCCTGGAATATTCTGGTCGGAAATACCATTGCTGCGGTGATTGGCGTGAGCTGTGCCTTGTTGATTGCCAGTCCGACTGAGGCTTTTAGTGTAGCCGTGGCCTTGGCGATCGTCCTGATGATGACCACAGATTCCCTGCATCCACCGAGTGGCGCCGTAGCGATTACCGCCGTGCTGGGTGGCCAGCCAGTACATGAACTGGGTTATGCCTTTGTATTTTATCCGGTGCTGCTCAATTCAATTCTGCTCATGGTGATTGCGATTGTCTTTAACCGGATGATTGGAAAGGATTATCCGCAGCAAGCCCAACTAAATACCCGCTCCAAAGATCCTACGCCCACCCAGAAAGTCACCATTCAACCGCAGGATATTCAGGAAGTCCTGGATCAGCGTACCGAGCTGCTGGACATCAGTGAATATGACCTGCAAAAAATTATTCTGGAGGCACAAAACCGCGCCAATGCGCGTGCAGTGCATGAATTTAGCTGCCAGGATATTATGACCAAGGATGTGGCAACCCTGCATGAAAATGATGATATTCAGCATGCACTGGACAAGTTCAAACAGATGAACCTGATGAGCCTGCCCGTCGTTAATGCCGATGAACAACTGGTCGGTACACTGGCAATGTATCAGGTGGTGGAATGGTTCAAGCGCGCTGCCGATGTGCGCAGTAGCTGGGAACATCAGGTCAAACATATCATGACCCGTAAGGTGATCACAGTGCAGCCTTTACAACCCATTCAGGATCTGGTGCCATATTTTGTCGAGCGTTCCTTCAACTATATTCCGGTGGTGAGCGAGCAGAAATTGGTGGGAATTATCAGCCGGGCAGACATGATTGCCGCACTCAATCAGGAGCTGAATCATTTTAAAATGAAAGCTTAAAACCGGATTAAAACAGAAGTTAACAGGCAGGGCGTGATCAACTCTGGTCAGCTTGCCAGCTGAGAAAACTGTAAAATAGTGCCATCGGCAGGGAAAAACACAGCAGAAACAAAAAATGGGAACTAAAATTTTCACTTGGAGGATGCGAGATATAAGCCAGAATCAGGGTTCCCAGTACGCAGCTCATTAAAATCGTGATGATATTAAACAGCTGATAATGGCATAGCAGCAGGTGAGTCACTAATAGAAAAGGAAAGACCATCACCCAGTAAGTCAGGCAGACAAAAAAGCTAATAAAAAGCGCTGCAAACAGACTCTTGAAAATGGAGAAAACCCCATAACTGACTTCATGAAATAGCGCATAAGGGAATAAAATTACAGCGATGATCAAAGGTGCAAGCGCGAGGTTAAATGTCATTTTCCAGGGAGAATTCTGGATCGGTCGGGATATGAACTGAAATATCTTATCCATAAATGATTTAACGCTTCTATGATTTTTAGACTATATGAAATTTATACTTTTTTATTTTTAGAGCATACACTTTTTACGATCAGCGACAGCTTAAAAATACGTTAAGTGAATGCTAAAAATATATTTAAGCAGATTTTTTTATATCAATCGCAGGATGCAGTTGATCTTGAATCAATCTGAAAGATAAACAGAGAGGCTAAAGCTCAGTCATCATAAAAGATAGGCAAAAAAAGCCACGATAACTTGGGGAAATTACCGTGGCATCAAAATTTCATCCCATTTAACCGGGGTGAAAGAGGAAGCTCTGCGATGAAACTGGTTAAGAACGCTTGTTAAAAATGACTGTACAGCTTAATAGCGTTTATCCTGATTCACTGTACGCACAGGATTTTGATAGCCCTGAGGTTGATGAACGCTGTCATGATCAATTCTGTACTGTTTTTTCGGCATGATTAACCACAACACCAGATAAACCAAAATACCCGGGAAGGCGGCACTCATGATTGAAATCACCACAAAAATTAGACGTAATAAATTTGCGTTCCAACCAAAACGTTCAGCAATACCACCCATCACACCTGCAATCATGTTTGAGCGGTTAGAGCGATATAAACCAACATTGGCCATTAAAATCTCCTGATTAAAAATAGGTGTGAATCCTAAAACTAGATCCATACTTAAAGAAATGGAGTTTGCTTAAGCTTTTTAAAGTGCTGATTAAAAATAAAATCGTTAAGTAATGTTAATAAAGATTAAAACCAGATCTAAGAGCTACTAACATAGTGAAAATTCTATTGAACTCTTGTGTAAAGTTCAGCAGCTTTGCTGTGTGCTTTTTGCTCGCCATTTTTCCTATTTAGGTTTATTAAAAATGAAATTGGATGTATCCCGTTGTACATTAAGCAGTTTTTTTAAATGTAGCCTGGTGTTGGGGAGTATGGTGATTTTGCAGGCTTGTGATCAGCAGCAAGTCAAACCTGAACAGGAAAGTCAGGCGACCTCAGAAGAAGGTGTTAAAATTTCCGCTGCCAATACAAAGGCCGATGTAGTGACCGTCAGTGCCAAATCCTTAACTCAGGTCGCAGGGCAGGCGACTCTTCCGGCAGAAGCTGATTTAAACCCGGCAACTGTACCAGAGGATGCCAAGGCGTTTATAGGCCGCTATCATACTGAAATCGACTGTGATGGCCGCTTTGCGCCTTGTACTGAAGGCAAGGCAGAATTTATTTTGACTTTACTACCGGACGGTACGGTGCATCGCAGCATTTTACAGTATGGCAAAGTATTTATTGATAATACCAAAAACAGCACGGCTCACAATATCACCTACCGTAAAGACCGCTGGTTTATCAATCCGGAACGTACCGATGTGGTGGTGAATCTCAAAGAAGGGGCGAGCTTTTACTATAAGATTAAAGATTCAAATCACTTGGTCATGAATCTGGAAAAAATCTATAGTGAAAAGGAAAGAACCAACCGGGAACTATTTGATCGCGGCTATCCGGCACCTTCAAAAGCCTATGAACTGGTCAAAGACACATCCTTTCATATTCAAAAATAATGCCCGATAAAAATCGGCTGATCTGGTCGAAAGCTTAATTCAAATACGATTTAGATTAGACAATAAAGGCGAGTGGTGGGGACGCGTGAGCATAAAATCTAGGCGCAGAAATACACGACCAAAACATCGCAATTTAATTAAAATATCATGAGGGAAATCAGAGAAACATTCTAAGGGAAGAATGGTGGGTCGTCCGCGATTCGAACGCGGGACCAACGGATTAAAAGTCCGCTGCTCTACCAGCTGAGCTAACGACCCTGAGGAATAAAAATGATAATGACCATTTTTATGACGCAAGAGTGTGGTGTACTTTTACGTGATCCTTTCGGAAGATGGTGGGTCGTCCGCGATTCGAACGCGGGACCAACGGATTAAAAGTCCGCTGCTCTACCAGCTGAGCTAACGACCCATCAAGGAATATCAAATAAGTGGTGGGTCGTCCGCGATTCGAACGCGGGACCAACGGATTAAAAGTCCGCTGCTCTACCAGCTGAGCTAACGACCCTGAACCATCATTCAAACCAGGTTTGAATGTGCAGTGCAAGTCAAGCTAAATAGCTTAAAGCACCACTTTGTTTGATGGAGCGTATTGTAGCAAGATCTCATTTCAGCGCAAGCAAAAAATAACAAAGTTGCCCATGTTTGATTATAAATACAACAATTATGCTTTATCTAAACAAAAAATAGGCAACTTCAGTACTTAGAAGCGATATTGATAGGCCTGAATATTGGCAAAAATCTCTGCGGTGAGCTCGAAATATGCCGTTGCACCTGGCAATAACACCAGCAGGCGTTCATCGGTTTTACTCGGATCAAATGCTTGCTCTTTCAATTTATTTTTCTGATATTTAAAGGTGCCTGTGGTTTCAACTTGCTGTTGTACGCGTAAAAATACTGGTACTGCATAAGCTGGTAAGCATTTTTTAAAGCAAGCGGCCATGGCTGCTAAATCTGCATCATCCAATTTTACATCGGGTTGCAGGGTAATCGCGGCCATACCGGCACGACCATTGGTATTGGGAATTTCTACGCCATACACCACCGCTTCAACGATTTTGTCATACTCGGTCAGCATGTTTTCCACTTCAGTTGTAGAAACATTTTCCCCTTTCCAGCGGAAAGTATCACCCAGACGATCGACAAACTGCGCATGACGGAAGCCGATATTACGCATCAGATCCCCGGTATTGAAGTAAGCATCACCTTTGGTAAATACATTCTGCATGATGACTGACTTGTTTTTTTCGAGGTCGGTATAGCCATCAAAAGGTGAACGACGGGTGATTTTACCAATCAGTAAACCAGTCTCGCCCTTTTTCACCCGTTTACAACGGCCTTTAAGGTCTCGTACCGGCTCATTTTTATCTTTATCAAAGGCAATAATGGCATACGGTGTGGGTGAGAAACCGACGGTATTGTCAAAATTGAAAATATTGCTAAAACCGACATTGCCTTCACTGGAGGCATATAGTTCCAGCACTTCCTGAATGCCAAAACGGAATTTAAATTTATCCCAGATATTTGGGCGCATCCCATTTCCAATCATCTTGGTCACGCGGTGGCCTTTTTCCAGTTCAGATGAGGGAGCATCCATCAGATAGCGGCACAGCTCACCGACATAACCAATCGCAGAGGCATCAAATTTTTGTACATCCTTCCAGAAAGAGGAGGTCGAAAATTTACGCCGAATCGCCAGGGTGCTGCTACCTGCAATGACACCGCACCAGCACACCACCATGCCTGTGGCATGATAAAGCGGCAGGGTACAGTACATCACATCATCTTGATTGAGGTTTAGCACATGCCCATAGGTGCCATAAGCGAGCGTCCAGCGGCCATTGGTAAAGATCACCGCTTTAGGTAGGCCCGTCGTGCCCGAGGTGTAAATATAGAACAGCCCGTCTTTGCCCTGCACCGAATGGGTGGTTGATGGATTGACTTTGGGAGCAAGATCGGTTTTTTCAGCCAGGTTGATAAAGCCTTCAGGCGCCTGACCCGGATCGGCTTGAGTATTTTGATCCGCAAACCAGTGTAAGCGGTCACTGCTAATATTCAGGTCATTACGAATCTCGTTAACTGCATGACGGCACTCTTCGCCGACAATCAGGGCAATCGGTTTGACCAGGTTGATACTATGCGTCAGCACCTTGCCGACTTGAGAGGTATTCACTAAAGCGGTCGTCACACCCAGTTTGGCCAGACCAATTACACTGGCAATCAGTTCAGGACGGTTCTCGACCATCACGGCAACGACATCACCTTTCTTGGCACCCAAGGATAGATAGAAATGGGCAATCTGGTTGGCCCAGGCATTGAGAGCAGCATAGCTATAGCTTTGCTCTTCAAAACGCAAGGCAATGCCTTCCGGGTTACGCTTGGTGGCTTTTTCAAAAGCCAGACCCAGGCCGGCCGGTGTGTTCGGAGTACGTAAATATGCCTGTCTTAGACCAGTGAGCAAATTGGGCACTTTGGTCAAGAAAGCCGGGATTTTGGCAGCGACATCTGCAATCCCAATCAGATCGTGTGGTTTCATTTGGGTCATGAGAATCCTATTTATTTTTCGTATCCGATACGTTCAATTTATATACAGTAGACGAGCTAGCCATCTTTTAGCGTTAAAACACTAGTGCAATCAACCTATTCTGACTAAATCTAGCAAAAAAAACCTAGTCACCGAAATGACTAGGTTTTTTTATATGACTGCAATTGAGCAAATTATGATTCAGTTGTAGTATTGGCTTTTTTCGGTGGACGACCACGTGGACGACGTGGACGAGCAGCCTGTTTCTCCGCTTTTTCAGCTTCGCTGGCTTCAGTGTCTTCTGTTGTTACTTCGGCCTGATCTTGGGCTTCTGTAACAGGAGCTTGTGATTCAGCATTTGCTTCAACTGGCGCAGCATCTTCAGGTTGAGCTTCAGTCACTGGAGTCTCTTCTGCAGGAGCTGCATCTACTGGTGCCGTCGTTTCAGTGGCTTGTTCAGCTGGCTGAGCATTTACGGTTTCTTCAATAGCTACTTCAGTGGCTACTGGAGTTTCAGTTGCTGCTGCTTCAGCTGACTCTGCTTGCGCTTCTGCTGCTACAGGTGCTTCTGGCGCAGTTTCAACTGCCGGAGCTGTTTCTACTTTAGCCTGTTGCTTGGCTTGTTGTAGGGCCTGTTCTGCAGCCTGTTTAGCTAGACGGCGACGCTCACGTGGATCGTTTGCGACACGTTTGTCCGACACCGGTTTTGGTGGAGTCAGGTCCAGAACTGGAGCAGGCTCTGCTTCAACCTTGGCTACGGTTACTTGAACATCACGGGTAACCGGTTTTTTCTCTGCGGCAGGCGATGCTGCAGCCACCAGACTCGCGTTGTACTCTTTTGTGAACTTCTCTAGAGCACGGTTGAAGGTTGGCAATAAACCAAACTGTTCAATCAGTACGGAGCAGTCTTCACCATAAACATGGCGAATCAGGCTACCAATAGTGAACTGACCCAAAGTTGGTACTTGTGACGGAGTCAACTTTTGAACTGTAGCCTGTTGAGGCTGTCCTTCACGTTGCTGACGACGACGCTGACGCGGATCGTTGCTGGCACGAGGTTTTTCAGCACTTGATTCTTCCGCTGTCACAACTTCTTCAGCAGGTGCTGTCAGTGCAGCTTCCACCACATTTTCAGCAGCGGCTTCTTCAACTGGCGCATCTGCCGGTGCAGTAACTTCAACCGCTGGCGTTACAACTGCAGCATTGTCATTCAATGCCACGATTTCGCTTTTCGCCTGGTCAATATTCACGACCATGGCTGTT
The DNA here is from genome assembly GCF_049367455.1 of Acinetobacter lwoffii. Taxonomy (GTDB): domain Bacteria; phylum Pseudomonadota; class Gammaproteobacteria; order Pseudomonadales; family Moraxellaceae; genus Acinetobacter; species Acinetobacter lwoffii_W. Next base: position 1,103,934 of record NZ_JBMPXW010000001.1, on the reverse strand, counting down.
GGCATCACGTCTTGACGTGGTGCATCGACCAACTCAACACGAAGCTGCTTGTCATTGACTGCTGGCGCTTCAACGACTGCAGGTGCTGCTTGTTGAGCCTGCTCATTCAGCACGCTTGGATCGCGGTGGCGATTTGGACGTTCCTGACGTGGCTGGTTACGGCGGTCACGACGTGGCATTGCCTGTTGTGGCTGTTGCTCATTGTTTTGAACATCATTTTGCTGAGATGGCTCGTTGTGATGCTGACGGCGAGAATTACGCTTGTTTTCACGTGCTTCATGACGTTGCTCTTGACGAGATACCTGAACCACTTCTTCATGCACCTGATGTTGCTGAGGAGCGGAAGCTTCAGACTGAACCTGCTCACGCGGTTCTTTGTGCTTCGGATTACGTGGTTTTTTGTTGTTATGACGCGGTGCTCTTTCATCACGTTCAGCCGGTTTTTCAGCATCACGTTCCTGTTTTTGCGCTACAGTCGATGGTGCCAGGTAAGCATTGCTGCTTGCCGGAGCAGCAGGTTGAGATACTTGCTGTGGAGCAGGTTGTGCCACCGGTGCAGACAATTGACCGAACTGACCACGGCTCACCGCACCGCCATTGATCATTTGTTCAATTGCTGCAGCTGCATTGTTGGCAGTACGCGATTGATCAACAGTCGCAGCCTGTTTTTGAACAAAGAGGTTTTCTAACCAGGCACATGGGCTAGATGCAGGAGCAGCAACTTGTGCTTGGGCAGGAGCTTGTTGCGCAACAGGTACTTGCTGTGCATTTTGGTTTTGCTGGTTACGGCGTTTATTGTTTCTGCCGTTGTTTTGCTGTTGAGCAGGCGCTGGTGCAGCAGCATGCGTATGTTGTTCTTCTTCTAAATGCCATTCAGATGACTCATAGCCCAACTCTTTTTCACTTGAACGAGTTGCTTCAGTACGTTCATAGCTGGTTGGTGCAAAGCCTTCGGCATTATAAGTGATTTCATAATGCGGTGTTTCCAGATGCGGATGCGGCAGCACAGTGACACGTACATTTGAAGTCTGTTCTAAATAGACCAAGGTGTGACGTTTTTCATTCAATAAGAAGGCAGCAATTTCGACTGGAACTTCGACTTGAACTTCACCATGACGTTCACGTAACGCGATCTCTTCCACTTTACGCATAATCGAAAGTGATAAAGAACGAAGATCACGAACCATGCCGGTACCATGGCAGCGTGGGCAAACGTAGCCAGTCGCTTCTTCAAGAGAAGGACGCAGACGTTGACGGCTCATTTCCATCAAACCAAAACGTGACAATTGACCGAACTGGATACGGGCACGGTCACTTTGCGTCGCTTCACGCAGCTTCGCTTCCACCATACGCTGGTTGCGGTCTTTGGTCATGTCGATGAAGTCGATCACCACCAGACCACCGATATCACGTAAACGTAATTGACGCGCGATTTCTTCTGCCGCTTCAATATTGGTATTTAACGCGGTGTCTTCAACGTCGCTACCGCGAGTCGATTTTGCTGAGTTAATGTCAATTGACACTAAAGCTTCAGTTTGGTCGATCACGATCGAACCGCCAGAAGGCAATTTTACTTCACGTTCATAAGCGGTTTGAATTTGACTTTCAATCGCGAAATGCGCGAATAAAGGTTCATTTAAGGTATAAGTTTTCAGTTTTTCTAACTGACGTGGCATTACCGCTTTTACGAAGTTATAGGCTTCGTTATAGGCTTGTTCTGAGTCAATCAGGATTTCAGCAACATCATCACGCAGGTAGTCACGAATGGCACGTGTTACCACGCCCGCTTCCTGATGTACCAACATTGGCGATGGACCTGAACTTGCCGTGCTCTGGATTTGTGCCCAAAGGTCTAACAAGTGCTGTAAGTCGAGTTGCAATTCTTCTTGTGAACGACCGATCCCGGCAGTACGCACAATCACACTCATACCACGTGGCACGTTCAGTGTTGCCAGCATTTCTTTCAGTTCTTCACGCACTGAACCAGAAATCTGACGGCTGATACCACCACCTTTCGGGTTGTTTGGCATCAAGACCAAATAACGGCCAGCAAGTGAGATAAAAGTAGACAAGGCAGCGCCTTTATTACCACGCTCTTCTTTTTCCACCTGAACCAGAAGCTCGGTGCCTTCAGTGATCAGTTCACGGATATTCGAAGTTTGGCGAGGATCGGCTTTGTAATATGAATTTGCGATTTCACGCATTGACAGGAAGCCTTGGCGACCTGCACCGTATTCAACGAATACAGCTTCTAAAGAAGGCTCAACGCGAGTCACGTGACCTTTATAGATATTGGATTTTTTTTGTTCACGGGTACGATTTTCTAAATCAAAATCGTAAAGACGCTGACCAGTGACAAGTGCAACGCGAATTTCTTCGGCATGTGTTGCATTAATCAACATACGTTTCATGGGTGTAACACCTTATAGTGATACACAGCAAAAAATCGCTATACACGTAGCGAACATCACACATCACGGATCAATGGCTCAAATCTGCAATGAATTTCATTGTGGTTTGAGTCTTTTATGACCGAGCTCTATTTAATATAGATGGGCTTCGGTTTTTGATTCACGTATTGATGATGGCAATACGGCTTCAATCTTTAAACGGATTAAAGTCACCTGAACGCTTCACTGGCGGACGAGCGGTGCATTGGATGTGTGTAACTTTCACTGTCACATTGCTCGAAGATCATCCCTTCTTTATAGAAAGTGTCTTGATACGGAATTGTCGTCGTATCTTTACAAACTGTGCAGATCCAATGCATCAACGCTGTAGCCTGAAGTCGTCTTCAGGTTGCGACTAATCTGATGTGTATCAGTTTACGTTTAAAAACCAACAAAGTTGGCGACATATTTTTTAAGACAAACTGATTTATGTACCTGAGGTACAATTAAACGCAACAGTTTGCTTTGTTTGCCGATATAATAAGCCTTCGGCGTGGCATAATTCTTTGGGGACCTTCCCGTATCATGTGAGTCTTTAATTGAACAATCAAGTTCAGAAAAATCTGAAATGATTCAACTTTTACTCACAAACGATGGTTTCCGTGCGCTGACTATATCAAACCTTGCATCATCTGCCTATGGGCTAAGCTTATGTTTCTTGTGTAAAGCATAACCTAAGTGATCAGTTTTTAATCAATTTTAGTATTTTTTGGGTCATAGTAACTGTATGAATTCTACGCAACAATGGCAAAACGTCACTTGGTTTGAAGTGGATGAACATCAAGATGGACAACGCATCGATAATTTCTTGTTTAGTCGTCTGAAAGGTGTGCCAAAAAGCCGTATCTATCGTCTGATTCGTGAAGGCCAGGTTCGCGTTAATAAAAAACGCATTAAAGCAGAAACCAAACTTGCAATCGGTGACCAGATTCGCGTTGCGCCGATTCGCTATGAACAAAAAGATGAATCTGCAGCACCGGTTTCCGACAAAGTGGCACAAGGCTTATTGGCCCGTGTGATTTATGAAGATGAAGGTCTGATGGTCGTGAATAAGCCATCCGGGATTGCCGTGCATGGCGGTAGCGGTGTGGCCTATGGTCTGATTGAAGGCTTACGTGCAGCAACCGGTAAAAAGTATCTGGAATTGATTCACCGGATTGACCGTGATACTTCCGGTCTGGTGATGATTTCCAAAAAGCGTAGCGTGTTGAAAACATTACAAGATATGTTGCGTGAACATAAAATCAAAAAAACCTATGCCGCTGTGGTAAAAGGGCAGGTCAGTCTGGATAAACAGCTGATTGATGCACCTTTACATCGTTACGAGCTGGCCAATGGTGAACGTCGCGTCTGCGTGTCACCGAAAGAAGGCAAAGAGTCTAAAACCCAGTGGAACGTGCAAGAGCGTTTTATGCATGCCACGCTGGTGTATGCATCTCCGCTTTCTGGTCGTACCCATCAGATTCGTGTACACGGGTTGAGTATTGGTCATCCGCTTGTAGGCGATGAAAAGTATGGTCATGAAACAGAATATCGTGGGCCAAAACCACGCCGTTTGTGTTTACATGCAATGCGTCTGGACATTCCGGGCTATCCAGCAATTGAAGCACCATTGCCGGAAGATATGCAGAGTCTGGTGGCGCAGTTAAGAGCGCAGAAAGCGGATAAACCGGCTGCTCAGTAAGGACTTATTTTTTTCTTTTAATAAATTCAATCCACCCTCATCCTCCTTTGAAAAAGGAGGGAATTCCCCTCTTTCTTAAAGAGGGGCTAGGGAGAGGTGTTAAAGCTACTTAACCCTGAATCAAATCTAGGAAATCTTTATGAACACACCTGCAAAATTGGTCATTTTTGATTGGGATGGCACTTTATTTGATTCAGTTGGTCAAATCGTGGCGAGTTTGCAGTTTGCCGCACAGCAATTTCAGCAGCCTTTAACGAATGCAGATGCCAAAAGCATTATTGGCCTAGGTTTGCCTGAAGTCGCGCAGCGTTTATTCCCGGCAGTACCAGAATTACATACGGATATTTTGCAGGCTTATTCCGACCATTATGTTGCCAACTCGTCAGGAGATTCCTGGTTTGAAGGCGTAGCGCACATGCTCGCAGATTTACAGCAGCAAGGCGTAAAGCTGGCTGTTGCTACAGGTAAAAGTCGTAAAGGTCTGGATCGTGTATTGAAACAGACGAACAGTGAGGAGCTGTTTGTGACTACGCGCGCAGCCAGCGAAACCCATTCTAAACCTCATCCATTAATGTTAGAAGAAATTCTGGCGGAAACCGGTGTGCAGGCTGAACATGCCATCATGGTCGGTGATACGTCTTATGATCTGGAAATGGCGCAAAATATTGCCATGCCAAGTGTTGGCGTAAGTTATGGCGTACATGCGCCTGAACTTTTGGCTCAATTTAATCCAGTCTGTATCGTGGATGATGTGGCTGCTTTGCATAGTGCATTGTTGGCTAAAGTCCAATGGAAACCAGCAGTTTAATCCAGTATCTTGGTTGCAGTGCAAGGAATGTATTTCCCCGGTTTAAATTGGCTGGGGAATGCGGCAGATTTAAGCGCTGGTTCTTATCTTTTAGTCTAAAGTCGTAATTGTACTGATTTTATTCGGTCATATTACGGCAGTTATTTTGCTAAATAGAGATGTGTTTTAAATAATAAGATTTTGTTTTATTTCGTTTTTTATAAATTATTCTTATAGATAATAGCTATAGCAAAAAATAAAATAACTATTGGCACAAACGCCGGATTTTTCCCATCCTAAAACTGTTTATTCCTATGCTCGCTCTGAGAAAGGCAGTCCATGCGGATGATCAGCCTGATCATGTCCCTATTTTCTGTCCCTCTTAGATCCCGGCATAAGCCTAATTTTTGCAGTTTAAGGAAACATTGATGTCGAATTCTGCTGTTGTTGAATCAGTTGCACAAGCACTTCGTAGCGCTGAATTATCACAAACTGCGATTGCACCGATTCGCCCGGAACTTGGCGGTGAAAGTGCTGACGTAGATATCGCCTATGCCGTTCAGGAAGTGAATACCGAGCGTGCTTTGTCTGAAGGTCGCCGTCTGGTGGGTCGTAAAATCGGTTTGACGTCTAAAGTCGTTCAAGCGCAACTGGGTGTAGATCAGCCGGATTTCGGTATGTTATTTGCCGATATGGCTTATGGCGATGGTGAAGCAATTCCAGCCGGCCTTCTGATTCAGCCGAAAGTTGAAGCAGAAATCGCATTGGTGATTAACCAGGATTTAACCAAAGAAAAACACACGTATGCAGACATTATCAGCGCAACTGATTATGCACTGCCTGCAATTGAAGTGGTCGATAGCCGTATCGAAAACTGGAAAATTAGCCTGATTGATACTGTGGCGGATAACGCATCTTCTGCTGCATTTGTCTTGGGTTCTCAGCCGGTTAAGTTAGAAAAACTTGATCTTGTGAACTGCAAGATGGTGATGACGCGCGGTGAGGAAGTCGTTTCTCAAGGCGTGGGTAAAGCATGTCTTGCAAACCCATTGAATGCTGCTGTTTGGCTTGCAGATGAAATGGTGCGTCGTGGCCGTCCGCTTTTAAAAGGCGACATCATCTTGACGGGTGCTTTAGGTCCAATGGTTGTGGCGCAACCAGGTGATGAATTCAAGGTTGAAATTGAAGGCTTCGGTTCAGTAACCGCTGCATTCGCTGCTGAATAATCAAGATTCCAAGAGAGTACATTCATGAAAAAGATTAAATGTGCAATGATCGGTCCAGGGAATATTGGTACTGATTTGCTTTATAAATTACAACGTAGCGAATGGTTAGAGCCTGTTTGGATGGTGGGGATTGACCCGACTTCTGAAGGTTTGGCGCGTGCTGCGAAAATGGGTTTAAAAACCACAGCTGAAGGTGTCGATGGTCTGCTTCCTCATGTGATTGCTGATGACATCAAAATTGCATTCGATGCAACTTCTGCCTATGTCCATGCTGAAAACAGCCGCAAGCTGAATGAACTTGGCGTGTTGATGATCGACTTAACGCCTGCTGCGATTGGTCCATTTTGTGTACCACCAGTCAACCTTGAAGCATTGCTACAAGCGGGCGAAGTACCAAACGTGAACATGGTGACATGTGGCGGTCAGGCAACGATTCCGATGGTGGCTGCGGTTTCTCGCGTTCAACCTGTTGAATACGGCGAAATCATTGCAACTGTATCGACTAAGTCGGTTGGTCCGGGAACGCGTAAAAACATTGATGAATTCACACGTACCACTGCGGGTGCAATCGAGAAAGTCGGCGGCGCGAAACAAGGTAAAGCGATCATTATCATTAATCCGGCTGAGCCACCTTTAATGATGCGTGACACAGTACATTGCTTGGTTGAAGGTGAGCCGGATCAGGCAGCGATTACTGAATCTGTACATGCCATGATCAAGGAAGTTCAAAAATACGTACCAGGTTACAAGCTGGTAAATGGTCCGGTATTTGATGGCAACCGCGTATCAATTTACTTGGAAGTTGAAGGTCTGGGTGACTTCCTGCCGAAATACGCAGGCAACCTGGATATTATGACTGCAGCAGCTGCACGTACTGCAGAAATGTTCGCAGAACACGTGTTCAACACCGCTGAAGCTTAAAGGAATACCAAAATGTCTAAGATTATTGTTCATGATATGACTTTACGTGATGGTATGCACCCGCAGCGCCATCAAACGACTGTTGAGCAAATGATTGCAATTTCAACAGCACTTGATGATGCCGGCGTACCTTTAATTGAAGTAACGCACGGTGACGGCCTTGGCGGTTCATCAGTGAACTACGGTTTTGCTGCTGCAACGGATGAAGAATATTTATCCGCTGTTGTGCCACGTATGAAAAATGCAAAAATTTCTGCATTGCTTTTACCTGGTATCGGTACGGTTGACCATTTGAAAATGGCACATGAAATTGGTGTCTCTACCATTCGTGTGGCGACGCATTGTACTGAAGCGGATTGTTCTGAGCAGCACATCACCGCTGCACGTAAACTAGAAATGGACACCGTCGGTTTCTTAATGTTGGCGCATATGGCATCTCCTGAAAAATTGCTTGAAGAAGCAAACAAGATGGTGTCTTACGGTGCAAACTGTATCTATGTGACAGATTCAGCAGGTTATATGCTTCCTCAAGACGTTATTGATCGCGTAGGTCACTTACGTCAACACTTGGACCCAAGCATTGAGCTTGGTTTCCACGGTCACCACAACTTAGGTATGGGTGTATCGAATACTGTTGCTGCGGTTCAGGCAGGTGCAGTACGTGTTGACTTGGCATCTGCAGGTTTGGGTGCTGGCGCAGGTAATACGCCACTTGAACTGTTTATCGCTGTGGCAAACCGTATGGGTATGGACACTGGCGTTGACTTGTTCAAAGTACAAGATGTTGCTGAAGATCTAGTGATTCCAATGATGCACAACCCAATTCGTGCAGACCGTGATGCGGCTACTTTAGGTTATGCGGGTGTTTACTCTTCATTCCTGTTGTTTGCTAAACGCGCTGAAGCGAAATATGGCGTATCTGCACGTGAAATCCTGATGGAACTGGGTCGCCGTGGTACGGTAGGTGGTCAGGAAGACATGATTGAAGACCTGGCATTAACCATGTCTAAAGCGCGCGAGTTACAAGCTTAATTTTTAATGCATTCGTATTAAAATAAGGCTAATAAAAAAGCATCCGATTTGGATGCTTTTTTATTATTAAGTAGATTTAATAATATATTAAAACTCTGATCTCAGATATTTTAGTTATAGTGCTATGTGAAGATTATTTCAGTTTAATTTTTTCCTTAAACATAAAAACGATAAATAAAAAATATTATCTTAAAGTTTTTAAAAAAATTGCGCTTATTAATAAAGGAAACAGAAATTTGAATTAAATATCTGGTCAAATTTTTATTTTCATTAATCGGTTTAAAATCTAAGAGATTGAGTGCTTAAATCTGGGCCCGGAATATGCAGAGCTAAAAGAGCAAAAGTTTAATACTGTGGTCGGATTTTTTATTTAAACCGACTTGCGCATGATGGCTGCATGGATTTTATCAGCTGAATGGGGGAACTCATCATGCGTCGTCACAATTTATGGATTGCAATGCTTGCTGCGACAGCAACTTTAGGGACAACTGCAACGAATGCAGACTTTATTGACGACAGCAATGTTCAACTCAAATTTAAAAACTTTTATCTAGACCGTCAGTATCAAGATGACTATTCATCACGTAACTGGGGTTCTTGGTCACAAGGGGTGACTCTGGATGCCAAGTCCGGTTATCACGATATCGGTGGTGGTGTGCAGGTTGGTGCTGATGTACTGGTGCAACATGCAGTCAAACTCAACGGCCATGATAAAAATCCGGACTGGGTTTTACCGCACGATGGCAAAGAATCAAAAGATCATTTCGGTAAAGTCGGCGCGACCTTAAAAGCCAAAGTTTCACAAACTGAGCTGAAAGTCGGCGAGTTATTGCCTGTATCTCCAGTCTTGGTATTCGATCCATCCCGTCAGTTATTAACGACTTATAGTGGCGCTTGGTTAGAGTCTAAAGACCTTAAGGATACCAAGTTAACTCTGGCGTATATTGATGGTATTAACAACCGTTATGACAACCAGTTCCGTGACTTAACTAAATTTGCTCCACCAAGTTTCTATGATACGGGTGCTGAAGCTGATGGCATGTGGATTGCGGGTGTAGACCACCAGCTTACTAAAGAAGTAGGGGCGAGCTACTGGTATGCCGATGTTCAAGACATTTACCAACAGCATTATCTGGGTGTGAATTACAAAACTGCGCTCGGTGAAAAAACCAAATTAGATAGCCACATCCGTTACTTCGATAACTCGGAGTCAGGTGACAAGCTGTATGGTGAGATCGATAACCAGGCATTATCTGTCGCTGCAAAAGTGAATCATGGTGCACATAGCGTAGGTGTGGGTTACCAGCAAATGTTTGGTGATAGTGCATTCCCGACATTGGGTGGCTGGGTGCCACAGCCTTATCTGGCGAACTGGGGGGTAGCGACCTTTACCGCACCAGAAGAAAAGTCATGGAGTGTTTCTTATGGCTATGACTTCTCTGAAATGGGTGCAAAAGGCCTAAACGCAACAGCAGTATATTTCAAAGGTTATGATCAGAAAGGTACTGGGGCGTATCAAGGTCAGAACTTCAATACGGATGAAGTGAATGCCATCGTGAACTACACTGTGCCAGAAGGTAAATTAAAAGGTTTGGGTGTACAGGCGATGTATATTGATGTGAATTTTGCCAATCCAGCAAAACCAGACCTGCAAGAATACCGTGTCGCCACCACTTATACCCATAAATTCTAATACCCGTATATTTTAAAAGCAGTCAGTCTTCTGGCTGCTTTTTGGTTTAAGCGTTCCATTGTTGCATTAAAGGCTTAGATTGAGTAGGGTTTTATTTTAAATTGATATATAAAACAAATACTTAAATTATATCTATTTTGTAGGGTGCAATCGTAATTTTGTATCAGTTTGCTGCGGCTGAGCGGTTAATATAAGGGTGTACACAAGTCATTTTAATGAGTCAACTTGACGTCGAATTCTTGAAAATAGAGGGACACGCAAGCGAAAGACTGTAAGAGGAAGCAATATGAGCACTGTTCAAATCCCTGACTATCAAACAGATCCATTCTTTGGCTTAGAAGATAAATGGATTGAAACCGCTGAAGGCGAGTTGACCCATTACCACGAAATTGGTGAAGGTACGCCTATTCTATTTTTACACGGTTCAGGTACGGGTGTATCGGCTGCGGCAAACTGGTGGTTAAACCTGCCACAAATTGGTGAGCAGGCGCGTTGTATCGCGATTGATACCATTGGTTATGGCCAGACTGTAGTTGCACCGGGTACTGAATATGGTATCCGTGCCTGGGTAGATCATGCGATCCGTACGCTAGACGCTTTGGGTATCGAAAAAACCTGGTTGGTCGGTAACTCTCTGGGTGGCTGGTTAGCATTCCAGATGGCATTGGATTATCCAGATCGTATTTTGGGTATCGTGTCTATGGGTACGGGCGGTGCGAAACAGACAGCTGCACTTAAAGCTCACGCAAACCCAGTTCTTACAGAAGAAGGAATCAAGAAAACCCTTTCTATGTTTGTCGTAAACAAAGACCTGATTACTGATGAACTGGTAAAAGTACGTTTTGCTTCTGCTGCAAATGACTATGCATCAAATCGTTTAATGGATGTGGTTGGCGCACGTGACCGTGACCGTTTCGAATTCCCATTAGACTTCGAAAAAATGAAAGACATTACTGTGCCTGTACTATTGATTCATGGTACGCAAGACGTGGTGATTCCGGTTTCTCGTACTTGGGACATCCTGAACATCGTGCCAAATGCTGATGCACATATCTTCAGCCAATGCGGTCACTGGTCTCAAGTTGAAAAAGCAGATGAGTTCAACACTGTGATCAAAAACTACCTGGCTGTTCATGGCGTAAAATAAGTTTGATACAGTTTTAAAAAAGGATGGCTTTGGTCATCCTTTTTTATATCGGAAATATTTAAGGTAGCGCACCTAAGTGAGTTTGATTCTCATTTATTTGAATAAATATAAAAATCTAATAATTTTTATAGGCTTGAGCTATTTAAACTGAGAAAAATCCGAATGAAACTTTATTAGACTTAAGTGGTAAATGCAGTACATTTAGAGCTAAAAATACACAATTTGGGTCAAGGGCAAGTGAAAAATTTAAGCGCCAGAAATAGATTCTTTATTATAAAATAGAATTAAAAATGGATTCTTAAGCATAAAATAATAAAACAAAAAAAGCACATGCCTATCATAAGTTGAATGGCATATGCCTAATGCAGGGAAGAAATAGGATTAATTTTGTTCGCTACGGTTAATATCCAGATAGAACACACGGGTCAAAAGCTCAAGAAATTTGCTCACGACATAGGATTTGTTGTTTTTATGGTAGCTGACATACAGGTCTAAATAGGGCAACTCCACGTCCAGCGGACGAATCACGGTATTATCCATGGTTAGTGGTGCAATATAGCCAGGCAAAATGGTACAGCCTAGGCCCATTCCGATCGAGTTGATATTAAATAAAATATTATCGGCCTTTTGCACGATATTGAGTTCAATGCCGTTGGCTTTGGCAAAGTCCAGAATAGCCTGGTTCAGGGTCAAGGACTGCTCTGCTGATGGAATAATAAAATCAATACCATTCAATGCTTTAACAGGAATTCTTTCGTATTTTGCTAAGGGATGATCTTTAGGCAGGAGAAAAATCAGCGGTTCACGAATCACGAACTGGCTTTCAATTTCATCACTATTGAAATTATGACGGGTAAATGTCAGATCTAGATCACCTTTTTTTAACAAACGCATTTGCTCATTGTTGTTCAGGCTGAGCAGTTCAATTTTTAAATCCGAGTTCTGTACACGTAGATTTGGCAAGATATACGGGAAGATTTTCATCTCGGCCACCGGTACAAAACCGATGCGGAGCATTTGCTGCTTGGCCTGTGACACCTGACGTGCCATGGCAACGGCTTTGTCCGCCTGTGCCAGGGTGAGACGAGCCTGTTCCAGGAATACGGCGCCTTCTTCGGTCAGCTCTACTTTACGTTTGGTTCGGTTGAGTAGCTTTACCCCGACATCTTCTTCCAGGTCTTTGATTTGCTGGCTAAGTGAGGGTTGAGCCGTATAAAGTTTAAGTGCTGCCTTACTAAAATTGAGCTCTTCAGCAACGGTGATAAAGTAGCGAAGGTGTCGTAATTCCATGTCATCAACCCAAAGAGTAATCCAAAAAATGTCTTACTATAATTTCCTCAAAGTATAATCTATAAACAACTATGTCGTGAAGATTATTTTCCCATTCATAAACTAAATGCTCTGGCGGAATTAATAGATGTTTTAATATAAAAATTCACGTGCTTAATAATTGCTTTAAGCTCTTAATTGAAACAAAAAAAATATTTCCCCAAAAAACGCTGTCAAATCCATCATCGTTGAAAAGTTGAGTCTATTACTTTGTGCCAAAGATAGGTCACAGGAGAGCTTTTCATGAGTGGAAAAATTGATGTGCGCGAAATCGATGCTTTAGTCGATGCACAAAATGGACGTATTACGCCATCTATTTATACAGATCCTGACATTTACGAATTAGAACTCGAACGTGTTTTCGGTCGTACTTGGTTATTCCTTTGCCATGAAAGCCAAATTCCTAAGGCTGGTGATTTCTTCAACACCTACATGGGCGAAGATCCAATCATTGTGGCACGTCAAAAAGATGGCTCAATCAAAGCATTTTTAAACCAGTGCCGTCACCGTTCTATGCGTGTAAGCTTCGCTGACTGTGGTAATACCCGTGCATTTACTTGCCCGTACCACGGCTGGTCATACGGCATTGACGGTTCTTTAAAAGATATCCCGCTTGAAGATCGTGCTTACCCACATGGTGCATGTAAAGAGCAATGGGGTCTGGTTGAAGTGAATCGTGTGAAGTCTTACAAAGGCTTGGTATTCGCTTGTTGGGATGAAACCACACCTGATCTTGAAGAATACATGGGCGATATCGCTTGGTACTTAGATGGCGTTGTTGACCGTCGTCCAGGTGGTACAGAAATTATCGGTGGTGTCCACAAGTGGGAAATCGAGTGTAACTGGAAATTTGCGGCTGAACAGTTCGCATCTGACCAATACCACGCCTTGTTCTCTCACGCTTCTGCGATCCAAGTATTGGGCGCGAAACCAGACGACGAATCTTCTAAGAAATTAGGTGCTGCACAAACGGCTCGTCCAGTTTGGGAAACTGCCAAAGACGCGATCCAGTACGGTTCACGTGGTCATGGTTCAGGCTTCTTCTTCACAGAGAAACCAGACGCAAACGTATGGGTTGACGGTGAAGTTGCCAACTACTTCCGTGAAACTTACGACGAAGTTAAAGAGCGCCTAGGCGAGACTCGTGCACTGCGTCTTGCAGGTCACAACACCATGTTCCCAACTTTGTCTTGGTTGAACGGTACAGCAACACTTCGCGTATGGCATCCACGTGGTCCAAACAAAACCGAAGTATGGGCATTCTGTATTGCGGATGCTGAAGCATCTCAAGAAGTGAAAGAAGCATTTGAACGTTCTGCAACGCGTGCCTTTGGTCCAGCCGGTTTCCTCGAGCAAGATGACTCTGAGAACTGGATTGAAATTCAAAAAGTTTTACGTGGTTACAAAGCGCGTCAAAATAAACTCATTATGGAAATGGGTAAAGGCAACGAAAAAGTACGTGAAGATGGTATCCCGGGTATCACCAACTACATTTTCTCTGAAACTGCAGCACGTGGTATGTACCGCCGCTGGGCAGATTTATTGATCCATGAAAAATGGGAAGACGTGGAAAAAGCAGCTGACGAATATGAGAAGGAGCTTATGAAATGAGTCAAATCAGCTTAGAACTTCATCACCAAATTAGTCAGTTCCTGTATCGCGAAGCAAAATTGCTAGACGATTGGAAATTCCGCGAATGGTTGGATACGTTAGCTGAAGATATTTCTTACACGCTACGTACCACACCAAACGCACAAACCCGTGACCGTCGTCGTTCAGTTGAACCACCTACCACTTGGGTGTTCAACGATTCAAAAGACCTTTTAGAGCGTCGTGTAGCGCGTCTGGAAACCGGTATGGCTTGGGCTGAAGAGCCTCCGTCACGTACCACCCACATGGTGAGCAACGTGATCGTAGAGCCAACTGAAGTTGAAGGCGAATACGACGTGTACGTAACCTATTTGCTATATCGTACGCAAAAAGAGAAAGACATTGTCATTTACTGCGGTAAACGCCATGACAAGATCCGTAAAGTTGAAGGTGGCCTCGGCTTCCAGATCTTCAACCGTAAGATCACGCTTGATCAAGCGACATATAGCTCACATAACTTGAGTGTGTTCTTCTAATGAATAAGATTTTTGTTTGCCAAGTTGACGAATTAGACGAAGGCGAAGCGTTAAAAGTAGATTGTGGCGTAAACGGTATCGAAGCGCTGGCTGTATTTAACAATGGCGGTAAATTCTTCGCTATGAACGATAAATGCAGTCATGGTAATGCTTCTATGTCTGAAGGTTATCTTGAAGATGACGGTACTGTGGAATGTCCATTGCATTCAGCACGTTTCTGTTTAAAAACAGGTGAAGCATTGTGTCTACCTGCAACTGATCCAATCAAAACATTCCCAGTGATTGTTGAAGATGGTCAATTGTTTGTAGAGATGGCAGGAGAGTAAGCATGGGTTGGCTACAGGGCGAAGTTGCACTTATTACTGGTGGTGGTTCAGGCTTAGGCTGGGCTTTGGTCGAGCGTTTTATTGAGGAAGGTGCACAAGTTGCGGTTCTTCAACGTTCAAAAGCTAAAGTAGATGCATTAAATGAACACTTCGGTGGAAAAGTTCTTGCGATCGAAGGTGATGTAGCCAGCTATGCAGATAACGTTCGTGCAGTTCAAGCCACTGTGGAACGTTTCGGTAAACTCGATTGTTTCGTTGGTAATGCCGGTATTTGGGATCACTATGCCGATATCGTCAATACCTCTGGTGAGCAGCTGGAAAAAGCCTTTGACGAGATTATGGGCATTAATACCAAATCTCTGATCCTCGGTGCGAAGGCTGCACTGGATGCATTGATCGCTTCTGAAGGTTCTATCATATTTACTTTGTCTAATTCGGCACTGTACTCCGCTGGCGGAGGCCCTGTATATACTGCATCTAAGCATGCAGGTGTCGGGATTATGAAAGAACTGGCTTACGAGCTTGCGCCTAAAGTACGAGTGAACGCTGTTGCACCGTCAGGTATGAATGTGAATATCAAAGGCGCGGCATCGCTCGGTCAGGAAAATGTGGGCCTGCTCGATGCACGTGATCCTGAGAAAATTGCACGTGGCATGCCACTGAATTTCTTGCCCGAACCGGAAGATATGACCGGTTCATACGTGCTGTTGGCATCTCGTCAAAATAACCGTCCTCTGACTGGTGTTCTGATCAATGCAGAATGCGGTTTGGGTATTCGTGGCCTACGTCAGCCACGTGCAGGTTTCTTTGACGAATAAACATCTAGTCTCATTCAAATGGACTTACCGGCAGCCTCTTCTCTCAGGGCTGCTTTCCTTCTAGGAGTCTCTCATGGCCGTTAAACTTATTTGTGCATCGCACAGTCCTTTAATGGAACTTGCTTCACCTCAAGATCAATCAAAAGAGCAAAAAGTTCGTGCTGCTTTTGAAAAACTCTCTGCTGAAGTAAAAGCTTACGACCCAACCCTGATCATCACTTTTGGTCCTGACCATTTTAATGGTTTCTTCTATGACCTGATGCCAAGTTTCTGCGTGGGTATTCGTGCCAAAGCCGCAGGTGACTGGGATTATGGCAAGGACAATGACCATATTGATGTACCTGAAGACAAGGCATTAGATCTGGTTCGACGTGTACTGGATGAAGGTGTGGATGTTGCCTACTCCTACCGTATGCAGGCCGACCATGGCGTGACTCAGCCCTTACATTTCCTGTGTGAAGGCAAACTTGACCGTTATCCAACGATTCCAATTTTTATTAATGGCGCTGCAGCACCGATGCCAACCACCCAGCGTACCATCGCTTTGGGCCGTGCTGTGGGTCAATATATCAAGTCTTTAAACCTTGAAAATGAGCGTGTGCTTGTTTTAGGTACGGGTGGTCTGTCACATGATCCACCAACACCACAAATGGGTGCTGTACCCCCTGAAGTGGAAGAGTTCCTGATTGCAGGCCGTTATCCAACGCCTGAAGCACGTCATGCACGTCAATCCAAGATTATTGCAGTGGGTCAAAAGCTGGCAGCAGGAGATACGTCAGTTGCCATGCCTTTGAATGCTGAATGGGATATTGCCCTGCTAGAAACCTTCAAGCATGCTGATTTTGCAACATTAGAAGCGATGACTGAAGCTGAAATCCGCCATGATGGTGGTCGTGGTGGTCAGGAAGTCCGTTCTTGGATGGCTGCCTTCGCTGCCTTAAGCGAAATGGGTGAGTATGAAATGACCACGCATTGCTATGAAGACATCAGCGAATGGATTGCCGGCTTCGGTATCGTATCTGCAGAGTTAAAAGGTTAATAAAATGAGCAATGTAAACAACATCGTGATTGTGGGTGCCGGCCAGGCAGGTGCGAGTGCAATTTTAGAACTTCGTGGCAACAAGTATGAAGGCAAAATTACCTTGATTGGTGATGAAAGCCATCTTCCTTATGAGCGTCCACCATTGTCTAAAGATGTAATTCTAAAACCTGAAGACACCAAGATCGAAATCCTGTCAGAACAGAAACTGGCAGATTTAGGGGTGGAAACAATTCGCGGTAATGGCGTGATGAAAATCAATGCCGAAGCGAAAACGGTTGAACTCCTGAACGGTGATGTTGTTGCTTACGACAAACTCTTGCTTGCAACAGGTGGCGCCGCGCGCCGTTTGCCTAATTTCGATGCTTTGGGCAAACACGTTTATACCCTGCGTAACCTGGAAGATTCACAAGCGCTGGTGCCTGTGCTTCAAGCCGGTCGCCGTATCATCCTGATTGGTGGTGGCGTGATTGGTCTTGAGCTGGCATCTTCAGCACGTTACAAAGACTGTCAGGTCACTGTGATCGAAATGGGTCCGATGGTCATGGGTCGTTGTTCGCCACAAATCCTGAGCGAATTCCTGCTGGAACAGCATCGTCAAAACCAGGTCGATGTGCGTCTTGAAACCAAGATTGCAGATTGCCGTTTAGATGGTGAAGAAGTCGTGGTAACGCTGGAAGGCGGTGAAGAACTGCGTGCTGATGCTGTAGTTTACGGAATCGGAATCGTGCCAAATGCACAGCTTGCGCTAGATGCAGGTCTGGATGTTGATGTTGCGATCAAAGTCAATGAACACTGCCAAACCTCGAATGCTGACATTTATGCAGCGGGTGATGTTGCGACTCAGTTACGTGACTGTGGCAATCACCGCCGCGTTGAAACTTGGGAAAATGCCAACCTTCAGGCAGGCATCTTTGCGCGTCACGTGATGGGTGTGGAACATCCGAAAGCCAATCCGGCCTGGTTCTGGACGGATCAGCTGAATATAAACTTCCAGTTTGTCGGCGATATGGCCGCAGCTGAATGGCATATCCGTGGTGAAATGGATGCAGCCAAAGGTGCAGACAATTCATTCGTGATGTATGGTGTGACAGATGGTCAGATCGTTGGCGGGATTACCGTGAATGCAGCCAAAGAAATGCGTCATTTGAAAAAAATGATCAGCAAAAATACGGCGTTTGATGTTGAAAAACATTTGGATATCGCGCAAGACTTACGCAAAATTGCTTAAGTTGTATTGAGATATCTTTGGACAGACCTATGTTTTGCATAGGTCTGTTTTTTATGCACGAAACTTGATGAATTTATCAAAAATTAAAACTTCATCTCAGCATGAATTCGCTATACGCTATTTTTGAAGTTGCTGATCCAGAACTTCTTGGCCTCGTTTAGGAGACTTATGAGTTCTTCATCTTCGTTGCCGGTCACGGCAAGTATTTACGCTTTATTGGTGCTGATCTGGGCGACAACGCCACTGGCGATTGTCTGGAGCGTGGCCGAGATTCACCCGATGTGGGTGCTGATCATTCGCTATTTTGGTGCCTCGATTATTGCGTTGTTCCTGTTGAAAATCATGCGCGACCCGCTGCCTTTTGACCGCACTTCAATGAAAAGTTATCTGGCAGGCAGTTTGAATTTAATCGGCGCGCAGCTGTTTATTTATCTGGCGGCCAATTATCTGACCTCAGGATTGATGGCACTGATTTTTGGTTTTTCACCGCTGATCGCCGGTTTAATCGGTCATGTGATTTTAAAAACCCATAAGTTGATCTGGCTGCAATGGCTCGGCATGGCAGTGGCCGTCGCCGGTTTGTGTTTTGTTTTCGCCGACTCGGCAGACAGCAAAATTAATCCTTGGGGTGTGGTGTTAATGCTGATCAGTATGGTGTCTTACATCAGCTCGATCTTCTGGGTTAAACAGATCAGTGCACCCTTGAGTCCGATGTCGCAGGCGACGGGTTCATTGCTGGTCTCCGCAGCGAGTTCAGTCATTTTGGTACCCTTTATCTGGCAACATATGCCGACTCAGTTGCCTAGCACACAGGCAATGATTGGTTTTGTATTTACCATGATCATGTCCTCGATTGTGGCAATGCTGTGTTATTTCTGGCTGATTCGCCGTCTAAATGCTTCGACTGTCTCATTGAGTAATGTGATGACGCCGGTGATTGCTCTGGTATTGGGAGCAACCTTAAATCATGAAATTATCAGCAGTCATGCTTTTGCGGGAATTGCTGTGGTGATGTTCGGGATCATCATGTATTTCTGGAAAGAGTGGCGCGAACAGTATTTTTCCAAGCATTAAAACTGTAAAAACCAAAAGGGCGAAAGCCCTTTTATTATTTGAGTAGAGAGTAAAGTGATTCAACAACGTGGGAGATCACGACTAAGCAACAATTTGTAAAACAACTTTCAAAAATAAATGATTAAGATTTTGATACATAAATCATTCAAGCTTGCACAAGCTTATTTAGGACAGTGTCAGGATGTCTGAATCCAATAAAATCGTAGTTTATGCAGCTCTATTTGGTAATCTGGCGATTGCGCTGGTTAAATTTGTTGCGTCCTATATAACCAATAGCTCTGCCATGTTCAGTGAAGCAATTCATTCGGTAGTGGATACCTTGAATGAAATTTTACTGCTGTATGGGATGAAAAAATCAGAAAAACCGGCAAATGCCAAACATCCTTTTGGTTATGGGCGTGAACTGTATTTTTGGGCTTTTATTGTGGCATTGATGGTTTTTGCCTTGGGTGCGATCGTGTCCATCTATCAAGGGATACAGCATATTCTTCAGCCTGAAGTCATGCGGGATCCATTGATCAATTATATTGTGCTGGGTCTGGCGATTCTTTTTGAAGGATTTTCATGGTCAGTGGCTTTAAAAACCTTTCGTAAACAAAAGGGAAATCTGGGATATTTTGAAGCATTTCGACACAGTAAAGATCCAACGACCTTTACCGTGTTATTTGAAGATACTGCCGCCCTGGTCGGTTTGGTGATTGCTCTGGTTGGTATTTTTCTGGCGCATCAACTGAATATTCCTGAATTGGACGGTGCCGCATCGATTTTAATTGGTATCGTGCTGGCAGTATCTGCCTGGTTTCTGGCACGTGAAACCAAAGGTTTGTTACTGGGTGAAACGGCAGATCCAAAACTGCGTGAAAATGTATTGAACATTGCTCAACAGGATACGGCCGTTTTCAGTGCCAATGGGGTATTGACTGAGCAGATGGGCGCTCAGCAAGTCATTGCATCATTGAGTCTGGAATTTAAAGATGATTTAACTTCTGATGACATTGAAGCCTGTGTCAACCGGATCGAAGCGCAGATTAAACAGCTACATCCGGAAATTATTGCTTTATTTGTGAAGCCGCAAACCAAGGCTGTATGGCTGGAACGAACCCAAGGTCGTGTATAAAGATCTAAGAATCATTTGAGGTTGGTATTTTGGCCTCAGCTTGCCTTTCTCGCACAATTGATGTGATGATACTGATGTATGGGGAATTCCATTATAAAATCATCAATGGCTAGGCATATTTTTTTCAGCATGGGCTTATAAATATTGAGTATCATTTTGTATTTTTAGACAGAAGGGCAAGAGCAATATTTTTCTAGATAATCCAAGGCTTCAGCCAGCCATAAGGCAGATGAAATGTCATTTTTTTGCTAAAAATAACAAAAACATACATGATTTTATGTGATGGATTTCATACTATGTTGCAGTGTGCCTGTTTTTAGTTTGTATGCTCATTAAAAGATGCACCGCTTGATCATTTCAAGAGGTTGTTGTCTTGCATATAGCGAATAATAAATAGTGGATGTTTATGCAAGATCTTCTCAAAACTAAAAAATTCCAGTTAATCACGGAATCCAGTTGGAAACATCTCTGGTCTAAGCCAGTGTTTGAGTATCTGCATTCAGATCATTTCGACGGAAAACAGTTTCGTAATCTTGAGCATGCTTCTCTATCGCGCGGTCGCTTTGATTTATACAAATGGCTCATTACCCGAAAATCCAAAACCTGGAATGTTAATCTTGATGAAGAGCGTGCCGAGTTTTTTTCTCGTCCACGCGCATTGCCACAGCAGCGTCCAGATGCAGCTCTGGATGACTGGCAAGTCTGGTTTATTGGTCACGCAACCACATTAATTCAGATCGGCCCCTATAACTTCCTGACCGATCCGGTTTGGGCTGAATATGCCAGTCCATCGGCTTCTACAGGGCCGCAGCGGGTCATTCCGGCTGGCATTGCCTTGGATGAATTACCTCAGATTGATGCCGTACTGCTCAGCCATAACCATTATGATCATATGGATCTGGCCAGTCTGGAATGGCTGCACAACACTTTTGAGATGCCTATTTATACTGGTCTGGGTAATGCCTGGTATTTGCCAGAACATTATACCGTGCATGAAATGGACTGGTGGGAAAGTGCCTTTTTTGAAGAGATCCGGATTGTCTATACGCCGGCTCAACATGCCTCAGGGCGCGGCATGCGCGATCAGAACTGTGCACTTTGGGGAGGATTTTCTTTATTACATGGCAAGGAACATTGTTTTTTTGCCGGAGATAGTGGCTACGCCTCACATTTTAAAGAAATTCGTAAACGTCTGGGTGCACCGCGAATTGCCTTACTCCCGATAGGAGCGTATGAACCGCGTGAACTGATGCGCGCGATCCATATGAATCCGGAAGATGCCTTTCATGCCCATCATGACTTGCAGGCCAAATGTTCACTGGCGATTCATTACCGTACTTTTCAGCTCACAGATGAAGACCGGGATGCACCGGAACATGAGTTGCATGAGATCATCAAGCATTCTTCCAAATTGATTAATCCGTTTTACTGCATACGGGAAGGCAAACGGATTATTGTTTAAGTACTTCCTGTTGTTCCTCTTGGATGAGTTGAATGGCCACTACAGAAAGCATCAGCATGGCGGTATTCATTACCACAGGATTGAATGCTGCAGTAAGTTGCAACGGGGCTGTGAATGCAATCAGCAGTAGTAATCCAGCAAGTCCGATAATATTCAACCTATGCAAGAGTATGGACCGGTTCCATTTCAGAAAGCATAAGCCAAATAGCATTTCACATCCTCCGGAAAGTCCAACCAAGACTTTGGCCAGTCCCAGCTCAAAACCCATATTTTGCCAGATTGTGATTTCAGCGGGTGATTGGAACAGAATTTTTGGAATGAGTCCCTGATAGAGCCATAGTATGACCAAAGTCAGCTGGATAGTACGCAGTGGTTGTAGGAATACAGGTTTAGGATTCACGAACAGCTTCTTCCAGAAAATGGCGTTTATTTTCGCTGGATGGAATCAGGCAATACTCGGTTTTACCAAATAGCTTGTAACGATTTAAAGCGACCACACGATACAGAAAATCCCGGATAAAACGCGGAACCAAATAACCTGCGCTCATTAAATTAAAAGGAAAACCGAGATGCTGCAGCGCCTTCAGTAATGCAGTCGATTCGGTATAGAGTGTGCCATCTTGAATGACGAGTATGGTGGTGTAATGTTCAGTAGACATCTGATAATGTTCGAGCAGTGCCGTACCTAAAGGCGATTGGGCGGAAACCAGTTTAAACTGAATCTTTTTATCGTATTTAATCAAAAACCGTGCCCAGCCATTGCAGATCACGCAAACAGCATCAAATAAAACAATGTCGTGTTGTTGAATGATGTCTTCAATATTCGGATGCATTATTGTATTTCTTTTTGTGCCAGCTTGTTTCTATAGTGCTTGATGCTGCAATAAAAAACCACCCGAAGGTGGTTTCTATACATGTCTAAACTGGCTTAGAGAAAGCTAGGCAAACCTTTGGCTGGATCGCTTTCACGTGCTGCTTGGGCATCTGCTACGGTCATGCCGAGGGCTTGTGCTACGCCTTCGCCGTAGGCTGGATCACAGCTATAACAGTTGCGGATGTGACGGTATTTGATGAAATCTAGCGCATCACCCATCGCTCCGGCCGTGTTATTAAACAGAGCCTGTTTCTGCTGGTCATTTATCAGGTTGAACAGGGCGCGTGGCTGGCTGAAGTAATCATTGTCATCTTCACGGAAATCCCAGAAATCGGCATCACCGGTGATTTTCAGTGGAGGCTCTCTGAATTCCGGTTGTTCCTGCCACTGGCTAAAACTGTTCGGCTCGTAATGTGGCAATGAACCATAGTTGCCATCCATGCGGCCTTGACCATCACGGCGGTTCGAATGTACAGGACAACGTGCAGCATTGACTGGAACCTGTGAATGATTCACGCCAACACGGTAACGCGCTGCGTCGGCATAGTTCACTAAACGTGCCTGTAACATACGGTCCGGTGAGTAGCTGATGCCCGGTACAAGATTACTTGGTGCAAAGGCTGCCTGTTCTACATCCTGGAAATAGTTTTCCGGATTGCGGTTCAGTTCGAATTCACCGACTTCAATCAGTGGATAATCGCCCTTTGGCCAGACTTTGGTCAGGTCAAATGGATGATAAGGCACTGTTTCGGCTTCCAGTTCCGGCATGATCTGAACGTACATTTTCCATTTTGGATAGTCACCACGTTCGATGGCATCAAACAGGTCGGTCTGGCTGCTTTCACGGTCTTTGGCGATCAAGTCTGCAGCTTCAGCATCGGTCAGGTTCTGGATGCCTTGCTGGGTACGCATATGGAATTTTACCCAGAAGCGTTCATTTTTGGCATTGATAAAACTGAAGGTGTGACTGCCAAAACCATGCATATGACGGTAACCGGTCGGAATCCCGCGGTCGGACATGACAATGGTCACTTGATGCAAAGCTTCAGGCAACAGTGTCCAGAAATCCCAGTTATTGGTGGCGCTGCGCTTGTTGGTTTTCGGGTCGCGTTTGACTGCTTTATTCAGGTCAGGGAACTTGCGCGCATCCCGCAGGAAAAACACCGGGGTGTTATTGCCGACCAGATCCCAGTTGCCTTCTTCAGTATAGAATTTTAAGGCAAAACCGCGAATATCGCGTTCCGCATCGGCCGCACCACGTTCACCCGCCACTGTTGAGAAACGGGCAAACATTTCGGTTTTTTTGCCGACTTCAGAGAAAATTTTAGCGCGGCTATATTGGGTAATATCATTGGTCACGGTAAAGGTACCAAAAGCACCTGAACCTTTGGCATGCATACGACGCTCTGGAATCACTTCGCGGACAAAGTTGGCCAGTTTTTCATTCAGCCATAAATCCTGGGCAAGTAAAGGTCCACGCGCACCTGCCGTCATACTGTTCTGGTTGTCGACCACAGGGGCACCAGCTTCAGTGGTCAGGTGGGTGACAGGGCATTTTTTAAAATCTTGGCTCATCTTTCCTCTCCAAGTTTTGAATATCTTATGTCGTTTACCTAGTATTCATAAAATATTGAGATATATGCTAATCAGATCAGGTTTCGCTATATTTACAATATCTTTAAATAAAGGGTGTTACAGCACAAAACGGAATTCAGGGTATAATTGAGTGAGCTCACTCAAAAAATATTTTTAAATTTAATAAAGTTTAAAATGTTGAAAATTAAATGGTTACTCTTAAAAAGTAACGGGTTTTCCACTCTGTGACAATATCAAATTCTATATATTTTGAATAACTCGAATAATGAATGGGATTAAACGAAAATAACAATATCTAAGTCGATAATATGTTTTTATCAAAGGATAAAAATAATAAGTGAATAGTATTGTTTAAAATAAATTTTATAACTGATTTATTTTAAACGTTTTTTTAATCGAGTTTTGTTGGGCTGAAGAAACCCATAAAAATAATGAATGAAATAAGGGTGTTTTCTGGCTTTAACTCCCATTTTTGCATATAGAAAATCCTGGCTAAATGGGCTTTATTTTTGAAAAAGCATTGGCAAATATGCTTGAAAATTAGTCAGTCGGCTCTATAATTATCTCACTCCTTCCTCCAAATTATATAGAGAGCAAGATGGCCAAGAAAAAACAGCCGAGCAGGTGGTAATCCACAATTTTGTGGCAAAACACATGTATGAAGTCAACAAAAGCCAGGTCTTTGTAGACCGAAAGAAAAATTCAAAACGTGGCTACAACAAGCACAGACAAGGGCGATATTCCATGGAAGATCGCCCTTTTTTAATGGCCGCTTAAGGTCTGTAAGGTGGCTGGGGACGACGTGGGGGCTGCTTAGGATTAGTTTTAACTGGAGAGAGCGGGGCGACAGGTCGGTTGTTACGAGTTTGCGAATATTGATTTGGATACCGGGATGATGTTGTCGATTCATCCGCGATTAAGTCATTAAAGAATTTATTGAGTTTGCTTTGCACTGGTGCTTTGTGGTGAGGGGAATGAGGCTGTGGTCTGGCCTGCTGAAAACTGGCAAATTGATCTTTTTGTTGGTGATAGAGTCTGGCAGCAATGACGGAGGGGTCATCTCTGCCTAAACGCCGCCGTTGCGATGCCGAAATTTCAATGCCCAATAATGGAGTCATTTTAGGCCGATCGGCATAGCTCATTGCTCGATTGCTGGCGTGGCGTATATAAGATGAACCGGAATTATGAGCTTCTTTGCGGGCAGCCAAGGCCGGTGCAAGAATGACCACATAGAACACCGCAAAAATCATGAACAGGATGACCAGAAATTCCATAACCACCTCTACCACTGTCGAGGGACTGGAAAAAGTCCCGTATTAGGCACTCACCATACGTGATGCAGATTTCACCATATCCCCTAAACCATGGGTTCTGAAATAATATTCTAGCCAGCTTTTTACCATGAGCGGATTGTCCATTTTTAACACATGTTGCAGCAATTCCTGTGCATCACTCATCGGAACATGACAAATGGTTTTACGTACCCGCAAAATATTACTTGAACTCATCGACAGGGTGTTAAAGCCCATGGCCATGAGTAAAACGGCAGACAGTGGATCACCCGCCATTTCACCGCAGATACTGACCGGTTTTTCATTGCGATGACAGTCCTGAACCAGACGGGTCAAGGCACGCATTACTGCAGGGTGCAGGTGTGAATAGACATTGGCCACCCGTGGATTATTACGGTCGACGGCCAACAGATATTGGGTCAGATCGTTGGAGCCGACCGAGAAGAAATCGACCAGTTCGGAAAATTCATCAATCTGATATAGTACGCTGGGAACTTCCACCATAATACCGAGTTTAGGCTTGTTTACCTTGACCTGTTCTTCTTCCTGAATCGCCGCATGATCACGTTCCAGCAGATAGAGCGCTTCCTCGACCTCGCTGACACTGGTCACCATCGGCAGCAGAATATGCAGGTTATTCAGTCCGATACTGGCTTTGAGCATGGCGCGAATCTGTGAAGAAAAAATTTCCGGATGATCCAGGGTAAAACGAATGCCACGCCAGCCGAGTGCCGAATTTTCTTCTTCAATCGAGAAATACGGCAGGTCTTTGTCTGCACCAATGTCCAGCGTTCGCATCACCACCGGTTTATTGGCAAAATGACTGAGTTGCTGACGATAAATCGCACGTTGTTCTTCCTCGCCCGGGAAGCGGTCACGCAGCATAAACGGAATTTCAGAACGGTATAAACCGACACCTTTGGCACCGCGCTGCACGCCACGCACCACATCAATCATCAGGCCGGTGTTGACGTACAGTTTTACGGCGATGCCATCCGGGGTAATTGCATCTTTGGTTTCGTACTGACGCAAATCTTTGGCAATCTGTTCTTCTTCTTTTTGAATTTCTTTATAGCGACTGCGCAGGCGACGTGGCGGATTAATAAAGACCCGACCCTGATGCGCATCGACAATCATCTCCACATCATCGAGGGTATTGATTGGCAGTTCGGTTACACCGACTACGGTGGGAATGCCAAGGGCACGCGCCACGATCACCATATGCGAGTTCATGGCGCCTTCGGTAGTGACAATCGCGGCAATTTTATCCACGGGCAGTTCAACCAGTGCAGCCGTCGATATTTCCTCACCAATCAGAATACTTTCATCGGTCAATTCACGGTGACTGGCATCGGCTTCCTGTAAACGTGCCAGAATGCGGCGACCCAGATCTTTTAAGTCCGCCACTCGCTCACGTAAATAATCATCTTCCATCTGGGAAAATTGTGCCACATGATTGTCAATGACAATTCGCACGGCGCCTTGTGCCCAGTGACCTTCACGAATAAAGGCCTTGATTTCTGAAGGCAGGGCATTTTCATCCAGCATACGCAAGAACACGCTAAACAGTGCGCGTTCCTCGGCCATCAACGCATCCTGCATTTTGTCATCTAGCGACTGGATTTCTTCGCGGACTGAATTCAGGGCGTTATCTAATAGCTCCAGTTCTTCGCTAATGTCATCCGCTTCACGGTCAGGGACTGCGGCAAGATCTGCTGGCGGATAAAGAATCACTGCACGACCTAAGGCAATACCACCGGAGCCAGAAACTCCCTGAAAGGTTTTATAAGCGGGCAGGTTGCTCGGTTTACGGAATACATCGATATTGCCAACGGCATGGGCATGGGCGATGACGCCAGAAAGCTGCGCACAGAGTGTGACCAGAAAGGATTCAGCAGCTTCAGAAAAGTCCTGTGATTCTTTATTTTGAACCACCAGCACACCCATGACCTTACGACGGTACATCACCGGCACACCAAGGAAGGAGTTATAAATTTCCTCACCGGTTTCAGGTAAAAACAGGAAGCGCTCGTGTTTAGGGGCATTGTCCAGATTGACAATTTCCTCACGCTGCCCAACCAGGCCCACCAGACCTTCGCCGGTTTGCAAAGACACATGGCCGACAGATTCTGCATTCAGGCCTTTAGACGCCATGAGCAGATAACGCTGATTGCGTTCATCGAGGAGATAGATCGAGCAGACATCAACCTGCATGGCCTCGGCCACATGTTTGACCATAATGTCGAGTGATTCATGCAAACTGGTGGACGCATTGATCTCCTGAACAATACGTCTCAAGGTGTCCAGTTGCATATTCGACATAAGGTCTGCTCCGTCTATTCAGAATTTCAGTGATTAAGTTTATTTATAACAATAGCCGCGTAAAAAATCTGCATTATTTATGCGATTTTTTAAGGTTTTTGCTGGGGCAGTTGCTGACACAACTCCACCAGGGCTTTGCGGTAAACATCACGTTTGAAATTCACGACTTGACCGAGTGGGTACCAATAACTGACCCATTGCCATTGATCAAATTCGGGCGGATCAGACAGATTCAATTGAATATGCTGAACGGGGGCCGTGAGTTTGAGTAAAAACCACTTTTGTTTTTGACCGATACAGACCGGATCAGAGTCCGTACGAATGTATCGATGCGGCAAACGATAGCGCAACCAGCCTTTGGTTTGCGCGACTATCTGGACGTGTTCGGGCAATAAGCCAACTTCTTCTCTCAGCTCACGATAGAGTGCCTGCTCAGGGGTTTCTCCATATTGGATCCCGCCTTGTGGAAATTGCCATGCATTATGACCAATGCGTTTTGCCCATAAAACCTGTCCAGCATCGTTTGCCAAAATGATCCCGACATTCGGTCGGAAACCTTCAGAGTCGATCATTTGGCTACCTAAAAATTGTTTAATTTATGCCTTTGCCATCGGGGAGCATTATTTCGTTATCCAACTCGAAAAAAGCAAAGTTTAAAAATGTTAAAATTGCTATGATCTTAACGAATTTCTATCGACTAGCGGAGATAGATTTACAATTTTTTTCTTAAATTTCAGTTTTAACGAGTATTTTCATGAAATTGGCGCTATTTGATCTCGATCACACCTTGTTAAACACGGATTCGGATCATTCTTGGGGAGAGTTTTTGGTCAGTGAGGGCCTGGTCGATCCAGTTCAGCATCGCGCCATGAATGACAAGTTCTATGACGATTATAAAAAAGGTGAGCTGGATCCTTATGCCTATAATGAATTTGTGTTCCAGTTTCTAACCCAACATGACAATGATTATTTGATTGAATTACATCAACTGTTCATGCAAAAAGTCATTCGTCCACAAATGCGTCCTGAAGGTTTTAAAGCCATTGAGCGCCACCGTGAAGCAGGGCATGCCTTAGTGGGGATTACCGCAACTTCAGACTTTATTACCGCACCCATTTTTCGTGAATTCGGAATTACTGAAATTATTGCCACCAATGCTGAAGTCATTGATGGGAAATATACTGGTAAAGTCATCAATACCGCATGCTATCAGCAAGGCAAGCTGGTGCGTCTGGAACAATGGCTGGAAGGCCGTGACGTAACCGAGTCTTGGGCTTATTCAGATTCGATTAATGACCGTTTCTTGCTGGAATATGCGGATCATGCGATTGCAGTGAATCCGGATGATCGCTTGGAAACTCTAGCCCAAGAACAAGGCTGGGAAATACAGGACTGGTCGATCTAATCACTCCGAACTCATTGATGTGATTATTAAGTACAACTTCGGTTGTGCTTTTTATTTGCCTCATTTGAATATTAATGTTTTTTCACAGTCCAGCTGAATCAGACATGCTATGCTCGAAAAACAGGACATGATAACAATAGTAGATTCTGAGGTATGAGATATGACTCACGTTCGACCACGTATGACACATCTGTTCCAACAGCTTGGCTTGGATGCCAGTGCAGAAGGTATTGAAACATTTATTCACGAGCATCAATTGCATAAAGATCTGACTTTACTGGATGCGCCGTATTGGTCAGAGGCACAACGTCAATTTTTAAGCGAGAAAATAGCCTCTGATGGCGAATGGGCGATTGTGGTAGATCAACTCAATGAATCCTTGCATGAAAATTCAACCAGTGAAGGATAAGATATAAAGCCAATCGTATGATTGGCTTTTTTAGACTATGACCTTACCTTTAGCGAATCCGTTTCCAGATCGTGACTTGTGACAGGGTATGTTGATACTTTCTGGCCGTTTCTCGAATCACAAAAGGCACATCTTGGGGTTCGTCCACCAATTCAAAGTGCTGGGTTAAAATGTTGGAAATACCAGCCAAAGTCGTGATCTTTTCCCCATCCTGCTGAAAACCGCCCAGCCATTCGCTACGCGCCGTATGTTCTTCCAGCCAGGTATAGGGCGAACTCAGCATTAAAATTCCACCTATATTGATACGTTTATGAATCTGCAATAAAAAGTCTTTCGGATGATGCAGCCGGTCAATCAGGTTCGCTGCCAGAATAAAATCATAGTCGCTAAAATGTGCTTTCAGGTTGCAGGCATCGGCCTGAAAAAATTCCGTTTTTGACGCAAACTGTTCCAAAGCGACATCTTCAAGTGAACAGCTTTTTTCTTCGCTTAATTCACCTTCTAGCGGCAGCTGATAACGTACCCTATTGCCTTGAGCCAAATAGACTGCCTGCTGGATAAAACGTGCTGAGAAGTCCAGACCGGTCACCTGATCAAAATAGTGTGCCAGTTCAAAGCTGGCGCGGCCGGTAGCACAGCCAATATCTAAGGCACGATGACATGGCACTTGCTGAAAATAGGGTTGTGCCAGATCGACCAGTGTTTTGGCAAAATTAGCGATACCAAAATATTCGGGGCCGTACTGGAATTCCAGATATTGGGAGACCAGCTGGTCGCTTTCATAGTTCGAAGGGAAATGTTGCAATGCTTGATCAGAAGCGACGTAGCGAAAACCAGCGTGCTGGAAGAAATGCCGTCTGAAGGCATAGCGGGAACTATATAAAGCTTCATTGCCCGCCGAAATCCAGGAGCCACCTTTCATCAGGTTATGGCGACCATCAAAGGTTGGTGTACTGAAATCATCATAAAGCGGATGCACCTGAAAACCCTGAAATGGATAGATCGGGGTTTCAGTCCACTGCCAGACATTGCCTTGAATATCGTAAAAATCACCCTGCTTGAAATGATCCACCGGACAGGAGCTGGTGCCGTATTTCAACTCGATATTGGCCTGTTCAGGACTTTGTAAATCTGGATCCAGGTCTGAAACGGCATACAGGCGATACCATTCATCTTCAGTCGGCAAGCGAATGGTTTTTCCAAGCTGTTGCGATTTCCACTGACAAAAGGCCTTGGCTTCATGATAATTCACTTCTACCGGCCAATCCCAAGGCATCGGCACTTCTTCCAGCATCAGTCGCAGTGACCAACCCAATACAGTTTTGCGCCAGAAACAGGGATGAGCAGCTTGTGAAAATTGCAGCCAGCCTAGACCTTCTTCACTCCAGTAGTGTTCGGTCTGATAGCCATCAGCTTCGACAAAGGCCAGAAATTCCTGATTCGATACCAGATATTTGGAGGCTGCAAAAGCTGCAACCTCGGCTTGATGCAGGCCGTATTCGTTGTCCCAGCCATAAAATGGATGGTTAAAATCTTTCTGTAGATGCACCTTACCTTCAGGCACATCCAGCAAACTATTATCCGGAGCCATGCCAGTAATGATATTGGCGCGCCACTGCGGATGCTGGCGTACATGTTCCAGAGCATGCTGGCGGATCAGCACGGAAGAAGTTTCCAGATGAATCCGTTCATGCTCAATGCCCATGATGATGGTCCACCAGGGGTTTTGCCAGTTTAAGGGCAGAGTCAGCGGAGCATGTTCAAGGATGTTCAGGATCAGGGCACGCACTTGATGCCGATAATCACGGACTTCCTGCACGGTAGGCCAGTCATAGTGCACTTCATCCAGATCGTCCCAGCTCATCTCGTCTACACCGATCGCGAAGATACTTTCAAAATGCGGATTTACGCGTTCGCTAATTAGCTTGCTGAGCAGTAGTTTATTGACAAAAAAAGTGGCGGTATGCGCAAAATAAAAAATTAGCGGATGACGTAAAGTAATTGGTTTGATGAAAAAAGCATCTTCATGCTTGAGGCATTCAAACAGCTGCTCATAAGTGTCAAAGGTATTCAGGAAATATTCGCGCAGGCAGTGCCGGGCAGTCTGTTCGTCGGCAAAATCAAGTGCCGGCGTGGGCAGCAGCATCGGTTTGGCCGAAAGCCATAGGCTGCTTGTATTGGTTTTATCTTGAGAGTGGGATTTTAGGGGAGAATCGAGCTGCATCCGTCAGGCTCCATCGAATAGTTTTAAGCATTCCTCTGCACTGCAAAAGAATGGAATTGTCTTAAAAATACTCGAAAGATATCGCCAGATGGGGTGTATTTAGGTAACAAAATGCTGCACCGTTTTGGATGCAGCATGTTGAGAAAAAATTTAAATAGACAGGGAGGCGCCTTGCATGAGCTGAACCAAAGCCTGTGCCGCTTTGGACTGCGTACGACCCGGATGCCAGACCATACCCAAGCGACGGTTCATTTCCAGATTAATATCCAGCTGGTGCAGGTCATGATTGACCAAAGTTTTTGGCAGTACCGACCAGCCTAAGCCAATCGATACCAGCATCCGGATCGATTCCAGCGGATTGTTACTCATACTGACTTTCGGTTTGATGCCCTGTTTCTCAAATTCGGCCAAGGTGATTTGCGAGGTATAGGTCTGTGATGAGGGCAATAGACTCGGGTAGTCGAGCAAATCTTCCAGACACAGATTTTTTTGCTGCGTCAGCGGATGAAACGGTGCCACCACAAAGACCAGAGGATCATTCCAGATAGTCACGTAATTTAGACGCGCATCACCACGGGGCGGCAAGGTTAAAAATGCTAGCTCCAGATCGCCGGCAATCACCTGTTCATGTGCTTGCTCGGAATCAACAAAATGCACATCCAGGGTCACGTCCGGATATTCCTGGACATAACGGCGCAAATGACTCGGCAGATGATGCAGGCCAATATGATGACTGGTACCAATTTTCAGTTTGCCCTGTACCTGACCCTGTTCATGGCTCAAAGTATAATGAATATCCCCGAGTTCATTCAGCCAGTTTTTCACTTTAGGCAACAGGGAGTGCGCCGCATGGGTGGCCTGTACGCCACGTCCGGCAGATTCAAACAGCTTGACCCCAAAGTATTCTTCGAGACTATGAATACGTTTGGTAACAGCAGGCTGGGTAATGAAGAGCTGATCTGCGGCCAGAGAAATCGAACCGGTTTCCATGACTTTCACGAAGGCTTCAAAGGCTGCGAGATTCATCTTAATCACCTATAAAGAATTTTTATGTGTAAATCTATTATTGTTATATTTTAAGAATAAATCAAAGTAAAATTAGCTCATTGATGTTGCAGTGTTGAATTACTATATATTTTCAAAGCTTTGGCATTTTAAAAACTAAAAAAGACCACCTATGCAGGCAGTCTTTCATCAGGAACCTCGACAGAAGATTCTTAGACGGTAATGTCCTCATTCTGCTGTTGATTATTACCCTCCCAGATTTTTTCATGAAAGAAGAAAGCCACTGCTTGTACCGTTGGCTCTAATAAACTTAAGGCAATGGCCATCGTCAAACTGCCGGTTACCAAGTATCCCACAATCATCGCCACAGTAATGTGCATAATGTAGTAGCTGAAGGTCTTTTTGAACATGCGTTGGTTGTTGTCTACAAAGCGTTGAATATGTGCCATGTCGAAGTTCCTCAAAATCATCATCTCTGCCGATGAAGAAATAATAATAATTCTCATTTAATTTGTAAAAACGAATATTTTTTATAAATTAATCGGAAAACTAGATTTATAAAAATAAAACTAAAGCATGATTTGATTCAGCTTTTAAAAGATTCCAAAAAGTTTTTTAACTGATAAAAATGATAAATTAGATTTATGTGATTGCAGCGATATAATCAAAATCAGAGAAAGAATTTACCCAGTCCAGTGGAGTACATCGACATGGCAGGCGCAACCCAAACAGCAAAAACATTATATGATAAATTGTGGGACGACCATTTAGTAACGCAACGTGATGATGGTTCTGCCTTACTGTACATCGATCGTCACTTATTACATGAAGTGACTTCTCCACAGGCCTTTGAAGGTTTGCAATTGGCCGGGCGCAAGCCATGGCGTTTAAGCGCGAATATTGCCACACCGGATCATAACGTACCGACCTCGAAAAAAGAGCGTGAACAGGGTGTTGCCGGAATTGAAGATGAAACCTCGCGCATCCAGGTACAAACTTTGGATGATAACTGCAAGACCTTTAATATTGTTGAATTTGATATTAATGATATCCGTCAGGGCATCGCGCATGTGGTCGGGCCGGAGCAAGGCTTGACCTTGCCGGGCATGACTGTGGTCTGTGGTGATTCGCATACAGCAACCCATGGTGCTTTTGGCTGCTTGGCGCACGGTATCGGTACATCAGAAGTTGAACATGTATTGGCGACCCAATGTCTGGTTCAAAAGAAGATGAGAAACATGTTAGTGCGCGTTGACGGCAAATTAGGTCAAGGTGTGACACCAAAAGATGTAGTCTTGGCGATTATTGGCAAGATTGGTACCGCAGGTGGTACAGGCCACGCGATTGAATTTGGTGGGCAGGTGTTCCGTGACATGTCAATCGAAGGTCGTATGACCGTGTGTAATATGGCGATTGAAGCCGGTGCACGCGTGGGTATGGTCGCTGTCGATGACAAGACTATTGAATATGTTAAAGGCCGTCCTTATGCGCCGACTGCAGAACAGTGGGATCAAGCGGTTACATATTGGAATACCTTACATTCGGATGAAGATGCACATTTTGATACAGTAGTCGTGTTGCAAGGTGAAGAGATCGAGCCGCAAGTGTCTTGGGGGACCTCTCCTGAGATGGTTATTCCAGTGTCTCAGGCAGTACCGACTTTGGAACAAGCCAAAGACGAGGTACAACGCAATGACTGGAACCGTGCTTATCAATATATGGGCTTAAATGCCGGTCAGGCCTTGGCTGAGATTCAGCTGGATCGCGTATTTATCGGTTCATGTACCAATTCGCGTATTGAAGATATTCGTGCTGCAGCCGAAGTGATCAAAGGTCGTAAAGTTGCCGCCTCAATTAAACAGGCGATGGTAGTTCCAGGTTCTGGTCTGGTCAAAGCTCAGGCAGAAGCGGAAGGCTTGGACAAGGTATTTGTCGAAGCGGGCTTCGAATGGCGTGAACCAGGCTGTTCAATGTGCTTGGCCATGAATGCCGACAAATTACAGCCGGGCGAGCATTGTGCCTCGACCTCGAACCGTAACTTTGAAGGTCGTCAGGGCAATGGCGGTCGTACCCATCTGGTGAGTCCAGCCATGGCAGCTGCTGCTGCGATAGCCGGTCACTTTGTTGATGTTCGTTCATTCTAGTTTAAGCCCTCATCCTGACCTTCTCCATGAGCCAAATGGCGCAAGAGAAGGGGTTCCCTCTCCTGAGTGAGTTTTAAGCACTGCTTTAAAACGAAGCGCAAGTGAGGGCTAGGGAGAGGTTACGGATTCATTGGGAAATAAATATGAAAGCTTATACCGTTGAACAAGGTATCGTTGCACCTTTAGACCGTGCCAATGTCGATACAGATTTAATTATTCCAAAACAGTTTTTGAAATCGATCAAACGTACCGGTTTTGGTGAAAATTTATTTGATGAATTGCGTTACTTGGATGAAGGTTATCCAGGTCAGGACAATTCAGTTCGTCCGATCAATCCGGACTTTGTCTTGAACCAGCCACGTTATCAGGGTGCGTCTATTTTAATTTCACGTGCCAACTTTGGATGTGGTTCTAGCCGTGAACATGCGCCGTGGGCTTTGAGTGAATACGGTTTCCGTACTGTTATTGCGCCAAGCTTTGCCGATATTTTCTTTAATAACTGTTTTAAAAACGGTATGTTGCCCGTGATTTTGGCTGAAGATATTGTTGAGCAGTTATTTAAGGAATGTGCGGCAGATGAAGGCTATCAACTGACCATTGACTTGCAGGCACAAGAAGTTCGTACCCCTACGGGTGAAAGCTTTAAGTTTGAAGTCGATCCATTTCGCAAGCATTGCCTGTTAAATGGTCTGGATGATATTGGCTTAACTTTGCAGGTGGCGGATGATATTCGTGCCTATGAAGAAAAAACCAAACAATCGCGTCCTTGGGTATTTGCCGAAATTCATGGATAAATCAGTAAAAATTGTCATGGCATCACTGCGATGCCCTTGCTAATATCGGAAGATTATTGAGTTTTTTGATTGGGTAAGACAGACATTATGGCGAATTATTGGAAACAGTGGCTTGCTTTAAGTTCAGTATCGGTGCTGTTGACTGCATGTCAAAGCATCGACACGATGAAACTCAAACATGCCAAAGAAAATACTGAGAGCAAAAGCAATGCCCTGATCTACTGTACAGGGACGCCAGATTGTCAGTTCGAACGCTTCAATCAGACCATTATTGTCAACGCCGACAATGGCCGCATCAGTGATGAGGCGCTGAAGCAGAAACTGGTGCGCTTGCAGGCCAAAAATTTAAATCAGGCCAATTCGATTTATTTATCTGTGCCGGCAGGACAGCATGAACTGGTCGTGCGTTTTTATCCGATCAGTAAGGATAAAGCGGAAACTTTACATATATTCCATCGTTTTCAGGCCAATAACCGCTATAGCTTAAAAATGTTTCGTGACCGTAGTGCGCGTAGCAGCAGTTTATTAAATTCTTCGGCGCCGGATCCGCTTTGCGTAGATCTGGTACAAGAGCAAAAAACCATTCGTCGTTTTTGCAAACCCTATAATGCAGTCACCGGGATTGCAGAGTTTGTAGAAAAGAAAATTTAACCTCTGTCAGGTCTGAATCTGACGTTTTAAACGGAAAATCTCATGTCTAAACAAATTTTGATTTTAGCTGGTGACGGCATCGGCCCTGAAATTGTAAAAGCCGCAGAGCAAGTACTCACACGCGTAAATGAAAAATTTAATCTTGATTTGACATGGGAACAGGGCTTACTCGGTGGTGCAGCCATTGATGCTCATGGTTCACCGTATCCTGAAGTGACTTCTGAACAGGCCAAAAAAGCCGATGCGATTCTACTCGGTGCCGTGGGTGGTCCAAAATGGGATACGATTGAGCGTTCAATCCGTCCAGAACGTGGTTTATTGAAATTGCGTAGCGAACTGAACCTGTTTGCTAACTTGCGCCCAGCGATTCTTTATCCGCAACTGGCTGATGCTTCAAGCTTAAAACCTGAAATCGTGGCGGGTCTGGATATTCTGATTGTGCGTGAATTAACGGGTGGTATTTACTTCGGTCAGCCACGTGGTATCCGTGAACTGGAAAATGGTGAGAAGCAAGGCTACAACACCGACGTTTATTCAGAGTCTGAAATCAAGCGTATCGCCAAAGTCGCTTTTGAAATGGCCAACTTGCGCGGTGGTAAAGTGTGTTCAGTGGATAAAGCTAACGTGCTTGAAGTAACTGAGCTGTGGAAACAGACAGTGACTGCGCTGAAAGATGCCGAATATCCTGAAATTAATTTATCGCACATGTATGTCGACAATGCTGCGATGCAGCTGGTGCGTGCACCGAAGCAGTTTGACGTGATTGTCACCTCGAACCTGTTTGGTGACATCTTGTCGGATGAAGCAGCGATGTTGACCGGTTCAATCGGTATGTTGCCATCGGCGTCTCTGGATGAAAATGGCAAGGGCATGTATGAGCCTTGTCATGGTTCTGCACCAGATATCGCCGGTCAAAACCTGGCAAATCCATTGGCGACCATTCTTTCCGTTGCAATGATGCTGCGTTATACCTTCCGTGAAGAAGCCGCTGCTAAAGCGATTGAAGATGCAGTAGGCCAGGTCTTGGATCAAGGCTTGCGTACGGCGGATATCATGTCTGAAGGCATGCAAAAAGTCGGTACGGTTGAAATGGGTCAAGCAGTCGTTGCTGCATTGAACTAAGCCTGCTTCGATTCAAAAAAACGCAGCCTTGAGCTGCGTTTTTTATGATGGAAATTTCGAAGCTTAAACGGCTTAACAGGTTCGGCCTGTGGTGCGTACCGCGATGGCAAGATTATCTTTGAGTAAGAAGGTGATTTTACATTGTAATTTGACGTCATAGCCGCCGGCAGGGCTTACTGACACAGGAATCGGTACAGTGCCTGTTCCTGTGGCAGGAAACTGCACTACAGGCAAAGGAATGGTAATGGGGCGTTGTACCACATAGCTTAATTGTTTTGCGCTGCGTTCAGGCTCACTGATCTGCTGGTAACCTAAACGTTTTAGATCCAGAGTTTGATCGATCAGTTGGCTGCTCTGCCCAATGAACTGTTGTAAATAGGCATCACGCTGCGCAGTTGTTGATGAGGTGGTGCTGCATGCATTAAGCAAACTGAATGCTGTACAGCATACTAAAATCAGTGTGAACTTCATGAGCTGTCCTCACACCAAATAAAATGAGTGTAAGCGCATTCCATGCAAAAATACTGTTGTGATTTGATACACGGTAGAAGTTTAGCGTGGTGAGGTTGATCCCTGATTTAATCCGATACAGGCTTTGAACTCGATGAGTACAGCTCAGCAAGCTCTACCGGTAAAGCGAATCGCCTGAACAATTTCATCTTTCAAGTCAAACCAGATTTGGCATTTCATCTCAATGTTATAACCACCATTTGAGGGCATCGGCATTGGTGCGCCGATCGGAATGCTCTGACTAATATTCGGCGTTCCCATTGGAATATTCATATCCCGAAAAATAGTGTAGCTGAGAAATTCTGTGGTTTGAATCGGTTGCTGGGAGGTCTTGAATCCAATGGCACGAAGATCAAGCTGGCTACGAACCTGTGCGGCAGTTTGACCTACATAAGGTTGTAGAGACTGATGCAGATGCTGATTGCCGCCGGTAGCGCATGCAACGAGAAACAAGCTGGAAAGTAGGGATAAGCATTTCATATTCATTGTTTTTATACATGTTATTTTTAATTCAATGAATAGTCGTGAATTTATAAGGCTGTGTCAAATTATTTTATTGATTGATAAATAATTCAAGTAATAAAAAAGCCACTAAAAGTGGCTTTTGCTTACGCTAAAACTTAGCGTGCACGATATGTGATACGACCTTTAGTCAAATCATAAGGTGTCATTTCAACCTTCACACTGTCGCCAGTTAAAATACGGATATAGTGTTTACGCATTTTACCAGAGATGTGGGCAATCACTTCGTGACCGTTCTCTAAACGTACACGGAACATAGTATTAGGAAGCGTCTCGGTGACAACGCCTTCGAACTCGATGAGTTCCTCTTTATTGGCCATAGCCTACCTGAATGAATAAATTGGAAAGGCGCAAATTATAGTCAATTTTTTTGCAAAATACAAGACGAAACGGGCGTTAGACTGATCATCTGCCAGTAAAATAGGCGAACTGTCACGATAATTTTTTTAACTAAAAAGACACCTGTTTCTGTTGTCAGTTTGGTCAATCACAGTTAATCTAAAATTAATCTTTTTAAGTATAAATGAAGTACATACAAGGAAGGCTTTTGAGTGAGTCAGCTAACGGATGCATCAGTCGTATTGCGTTTAGGCTATCAGGCGATTCGTCGTGCGGGGTTGCCGACAGAAGAACTTTTGACCAAAGCAGGAGTGGCTTTAAATCAGGTAGAGGCCAATGACCGTACGCCGCTGAGTGCCCAGTATGCCTTTTGGGTGGCGGCAGAGGAAGTCAGCAAGGATCCGGATATTGGATTGCATCTGGGTGAGCACCTGCCACTTTATCGTGGTCAGGTCATTGAACACCTGTTTGTTTCATCTGAAAATTTTGGTGAGGGACTGAAACGTGCTTTGGCTTATCAGCGACTGATCAGTGATGCCTTTGCTGCCAAATTAGTGATTGAAGATGATCGCTGCTATTTAACCAATGGTGAACAGCCTTTTGCTGAGAGTCTGGTCAATCGTCATTTTACTGAATGTGCTATGTCAGGTGTACTGCGTTTCTTTAAATTTATTACCGAAGGGCATTTTGAGCCGATTTATATCGATTTTAATTTTTATAAAGGGGCACCTGATGATGAATACTTCCGGGTTTATGAGTGTCCGGTCAGTCTAGGTCAGAAAGAAACCCGTTTGTATTTCGATCCGACTATCCTGGAATATCCGCTGTGGCAGGCTGAACCTGAGCTGTTGCAGCTGCATGAGCAACTGGCGATTGAAAAGCTACAGGAACTGGCAAGATATGATCTGGTCGGTGAAGTACGTCGTGCAATCGGCTCTACTTTGGAGAGTGGCGAAACCACGCTAGAAACTGTGGCAGCCCAGCTGAACATCACGCCACGCCGTTTGAGAACACAACTGAGTGAGGCACATACCAGCTTTCAGCAGATTCTCTCGGATTATCGCTGTCGTCTGGCCAAGCGTTTGCTGGCGAGTACCAATGAGAGCGTCGAGCGGATTGTCTATCTGACCGGTTTTTCCGAGCCAAGTACCTTCTATCGTGCCTTTAAACGCTGGACCAATGAAACGCCAGTGGAATATCGGAAGCGGAAGCAGCGTTAAAAATCCCTCCTAACCTCTCTTTAAAAAAGGGAGGAATTCCCCCACTGCTGTCCCACAATTTTTACAAGAGGAAGCTCATTTAAGCTTCCTCTTGTTTGATGGGGACTTTATCGGGTGAAAATAACGCTTTTAAGGTTTTTATTTCAAATAAATTCACTTGAATTATTCTGAGTAAGCGCTGAACTGTCCAGCCTTTTTTCCCTAAATGTTGAGCGAAACTTACCAGTAAATAGGCGATCATCGCAATCCAGATTTGCGTCTGAATGGCGTTCTTGCTTCGGCCTAAAAAGGCTTTTAATTTCAGGTTCTGTTTAATCGCTTTAAAGAACAATTCAACTTTCCAGCGGTCTTTGTAAATCGCTGCAATGGTAGAGGCAGCTAGATGAAAGTTATTGCTGAGAAAGCTAAAGTGCTTGCCACTTTGCTGATCTCTATATTCAATTCTTCTTAATACGGGGGCTTTTCTTTTTAGGGCATGTGCGCTATTTAGCTGAATGGTTTCATCTTTTAGAATGCCTTTGGATTCAAGCACTGGATGTTGCTGGATCACCTGATACACCGATTTAGGTCTAAAACGTGTCACAAAGCTAACGTTTTGAGCGCTTAGATTCGCATACCATTGATAATCGACATAGCCTTTATCAAAGACCACAATGCTGCCAGCGGGAAACTGGAATTTTCGGCCTTGTAACATGTCATTTTCTTTACCATTTTCAACTGCAATAAACTCAGGAATATCATTGCTGTGATTCAATCCTATGCTGAGTTTCATGCTGGCTTTTGAGTCGTGAACTTTGGCCCATTCACATAAGGAAAGCGACAGGTCAATATGACTGGCATCCAGGGAATATAATGGAGTCTTAAAGCGAAATTTATGGGCTACTTTTGAGTGTTCATAGTATTTAAACCTGAGTTCGATATAAAAAAAGAGTAGAAAAAAAGCCCTGTTTTTGTAACATATTGGTTCTCAAGACAAAATGTTATAAAACAAGGCTTCTCAATGGATCATATTACCGAATTATTTTGTATTTTGGATGATTTCTGCAAAAAATTTAATGAATCTTTAGAGAAAGCTTTAATTTCTAATCAAAAAACCAGGTTGAAAAAGTCAGCTTTAAGCTTGTCTGAAGCAATGACCATTGTCATTTTATTTCATCAATCCGGTTTTAGATTCTTCAAATATTTTTATTGCCAAATGATCGTTCCATTCTGGAAATCTGCTTTTCCTAAACTGCTTAGCTACAACCGATTTATTGAAATCATGCCCCGTTGTTTGCAAGCTCTGAGTAGTTTCTTCCATCAGGTGAAAGGAAAAGATACGGGAATCAGTATCATTGACTCCACTAAATTGGTAGTTTGCCATAATCTTCGGATTAAAAGGCATCGTGTATTTAAAGGCTTGGCCGGTCGTGGAAAAAGTAGTACGGGTTGGTTTTATGGTTTTAAATTACATCTCGTTATCAATAATTTAGGTGAAATTATTAATCTCAAGCTGACATCGGGAAATGTTCATGATGTTGCTATATTAGAATCTTTAACTCAAGAATTAAAAGGGATCCTACTCGGAGACAAAGGCTATTTGAGCAAAGCAAAAGCCGAAGCTTTAGCAGCAAGAGGACTGAAAATATTGACCCCATCACGTCGGAATATGAAAAATAAACCCATCCAAACTGAAGAAGAAAAACAATTACTTTGCAGAAGAGGATTGATCGAAACAGTGAATGATCAATTAAAAAATTTACATCAACTTGAACATTCACGTCATCGTTCGGTAAATAATTTCATGGTGAATATCATGGCTGCTGTAGTGGCTTATTGTTTGAACCCCAATAAGCCAACTTTCCAAAATATGCTAAAAGGTTAAGTGGATTTCATCGAACTCAGGTTATTTAAGCAACTTGTAAAAGAGCTGTTGATACAAGGCAGCAGGCTGCTGCTCATTGATTCGTGCCAGTGTACTTCGGGGAATAGACTTTGCTCCGAAATGACTCAGTTTGTCCTGTTGGCACTCCAGATTGGATTGAATATCTCTCAGACTTTGCCTGCAGGAAAGTTGAGACATCAAGATGGCAATAAACTGATCCCATCTTGAAGCCGCTCTAAATTTCTGTCCCACATGGTGTACTTTAGCAAGTTGCTCAAAATCCTGTCGCACGACGGGTTTAATAAGCTGATGAAATAC
Organism: Acinetobacter lwoffii; assembly: GCF_049367455.1. Classification (GTDB taxonomy): domain Bacteria; phylum Pseudomonadota; class Gammaproteobacteria; order Pseudomonadales; family Moraxellaceae; genus Acinetobacter; species Acinetobacter lwoffii_W. The sequence goes on along the minus strand of NZ_JBMPXW010000001.1, from coordinate 1,061,861 downwards.
GGTATTCTGATGTGACAAAACCTGAATCCTGGTCGTTAAAGTGTTTGTTTGCACTCATATTTTAACGATTTGGACTCAGGTTTTTTATTTAAATCAAACTATGGGACAGCAGTGGGAATTCCCCTCCTTTTAGGAGGGGTTAGGGGAGGTAAATATTCTAAAAAATTTAAAAACTATTCCGGCATATTCAGCCAGTGCGGACCTAAGGGTAATTCAGGTAATTCAAACTGCGCCGGATAATCAGCATGAATAAAATACAAACCATCTGCTGGCGCAGTCACACCAGCAGCTTTACGGTCTTCTGCCGCGAAAATATTATCAATATGATCGGCAGCATACATGCCCTGACCAATTTCCAATAAACATCCCATGATATTGCGCACCATATGGTGCAGAAAGCCATCGGCCTGAATATCCAGTACCAGATACTGACCATGCTGAATCAAGCGGCAATGGCTGACATGACGAACGGGCTGATTGGACTGACAGGCTGCGGCGCGGAAGCTTTCAAAGTTATGCGTGCCTTCAAACTTTTTCGCGGCGTATATCATCTGTTCAACATCAAGCGGTGCATAGACATGGGTGACCTGTTTATGCAGCAATGCCGGGCGCACAGGGTGGTTATAGACCACATATCGGTAGCGGCGCGCCTGTGCCTTAAAACGGGCATGGAAGCTGTGATCCATTTCTTTGATCCACTGAATCGAGATGTCTTTAGGGAGTTGGCTATTGCAGCCCATTAGCCAGCCACGTTCAGAACGCACGGCATCCGTATCAAAATGCGCCACCATATTGGTCGCATGTACCCCGGCATCCGTGCGGCCGGCACCATGCAGGCTAATCGGTTGATCGGCAACTTTGCTCAGGACCTTTTCAATGGTTTCCTGTACGCTTGCAACTCCCGGCTGTTGAGTCTGCCATCCCCGATAATGCATCCCACAAAACTCAATTCCCACCGCAAAACGCTGCATAATGACCTCAAAACCTTATTGATCGTACCAATGACGATGCCATTGCTCTACAGTGTCGTATTGTAAATACATTTTCAGGGCTTTTGCATACAGATCCGCATGTCCATAACTTTCATTCAGCAAAATTTTGCAGTGATTCACCCATTCGGCAATGGCATAGCGCTGATCCGTCGCACCAAAAGGCACTTGGGTGGTTAAGACGCAAATACAGCCCTGCTCATAGAGTTGATCAATGAGCGCAATCATGGCGTCATTGACCGCCAGGTTGCCAGTGCCAAAACCTTGCAGAAATAAAAAATGCGGTGGTCGAGCCAAGAGGTTGTTCAGGTTATTCAGCTGCTGGGTCAGATCAACCGGCTGCATCATGATGCTCATACAGTTGAATTTAGCCGCTTTCACAATATCTTTAGCTTCGATCTGATAACACGCTTGACTGGTTTGGATTGCGATATTGGCTTCAAGACCTGCAAAGGCATTTAACTCGGTAGTATGCTGTTTCAGTGCAGTTTGCGCATGTAGCAGCTGATGATGGAATGCCAGATAGACTCCAGCGCTACATTCGCTGATGGAATCTAGTGCAAATTTCAGGTTATCCAGGGCATCACTAAATTCACGCTGTTCATTGCCTTGAGCATTCAGCAACGGATATTGGCTACCGGTCAGCACCACATGCGCCGAGTTTCCAATAAAATGTGCCAGTACTGCACTGGCATAACTCAGCGTATCTGTACCGTGAATAATCACAAAATGCTGGATTTGCCGCGATTGCAATTGCTGAATAAACTGTACCAGTTGCAACCAGTCGGTTGCTGTGCAGGCACTACTGTCCTTAATGGCGGGTGCATGGTGGCATTCTACAAAATACTGCTCTGCAAGTATCTGTTCGAGCTTTGGAATAAATAAATCAGCAGGCATCGGTGCGAGAGGATCCCCCACGCAGCCGAATGTGCCGCCCATATAAATTAATGCAATATTTTTTATCATAAAAAAAGCAGCCAATTATTGACTGCTTTAGTGTAAATCGAAATGCATCAAGATGCGATTTGATTCAGTAATTGCTCGGCGCGTTGTTGTTGCTCAGGAGTATATTCAGCTTCTCGCTCCGCAATGACTTCACGGGCAGCGGCATAGGCACCGAGTTGAATATATTGCTGCGCAAGATCCAGGTTGAGACCTGCTTCATTAACATCCAGTAATTCCGGGAAAGATTGCACCAGCGGATCATGCTGATCTATCGTTGCCTGAGCTGGTGTAGCAGGAAGATCGAAACTCATCGCTGTCGCAGCAGGCGCTTCTGGCGTGGTTTCTAAATGATCTAATTTGAAATCCATGCCTGATAGATTGGTTTGTGACGCTGGTTCTGCCACAGGTGCTGCAGCTGTCAAGCTAGACAGGTCAAACTCAGTCGCTGGCACTGCAGTTTTCTCAGCTGCTGGTACTGGCGTGTCAAGCGAGAAAGAAAAATCTAGAGGTTTGATTTCTTCAGTGGCAGCAGCTGTTTGTGGATGGTTACTTTCTAACTTGAGATCAAAGTCAGCAATTTCATTGCCGCTTATTTTCTTTTCAAAATTTGGCTCTAGAGTGTCACGAGCTGCAGAGGGTGAAACTTCAGTTGTAGTGGTCTCTACTTTAAAAGAATCGAAGTCAAATTGAATTTCATTACTGTTTTTAGCTGGTGTTTCAGTCGGTTCAGCCTGAGGAATACTAGGTGCGGTATTAAAATCTAAACTCTTATTCTCGACAGGCTCAGTCTTCGTTGTGACTGGTGCAGCAGGTGCAGAACTAGGCGTAAAGTTAAACTCAAGAGGTGATGGTTCTTCTTTCGCTGGAGCGATTTCCTGTTGTAATTGCTCGAATGCCAATTCCGTTTTAGTATCCGCAGGCAGCGTAGCTTGATTTAAGGCATCAAAGGCGGTGTTATTGGATACGGGCGTGGCAGGTGTAGCAGTCTGAGTCGATTCTGTAGCTTTTGTTTTTTCGTAAGCCGTTCTCTTTTCTTCAGCTGGGCTGAGTACATCGTCAATGTTGAGTGCACGAATATGATTAATGAGTTGCGTAATCGCAAAATCATCTTTCTGCAAGATATGAATATCTAACAGCAACAGATAAAGTTCGTGTTGGGAATTGTCACGATTCAGCGCCTGATTAATCTGCGCTTCGGCGGCAAAAAAATTACGTTCCTGAATTAGGCCTTCAATTTTCTTGCGTGTTTCTGCCGATAATGGTGTTGCTGATTTTTTTGTGACCCCGACTGGCTCCACTACTTTGGTTCTTTGTGGAGCAGCTTTTGAAGCAGAGCCAGGTTTTTTCGCTTTTACCGTTTTAGTTTTTGCTTTATCTGATTCTTGAGCATCTTGTCGTTTTTTAAAGACAATTAATACGATGATCAATATCACTAATGGAATCACATAAATCAGCATGTTTTACCCCTTGGGGATAGAGTAGTTTAAGTTCGCCTATCCCAATAAATCGTCATGTGTAACTTTTTAATTAATTGGCTTCTTATCTGCTTGTTGGGCTTTGAGCTGTTGTTGTAGCTGGGCCAGACGCGCATTTAATAACTGAATTCTGTGATCCTTCTGATTGAGTGCCAATTCTAATTCAGTTACGTTTCTCTGTAATTTAACGGTTTTTTCTCGGGCTGTCATAACTTTTAATGACAATTCCTTTGATGTTTGATTGCGTTCTGTGTTCTGGTTTGCAGAAACTTGCCCGGAATCGCGCTGGTTCTCAGCCACTAGGCTCATTTCTGCCTGATTCAGGCGGTATTTAGTCTTGCCAGTAGGCTTAGACGGTAGCTCGGTTTGCTTTGCCGCAGTGACTTTAATAGGCGCAGGTGTAGGATGAGTCGTATTTAAGTTCAATGCAGCACCTTTACGTAGACGATTGGCATTTCCTCCAATAAAAGCATGCTCATTGTCTTTTTTAATTTGTTGCATGACTTCATTGACCGGGCGCTGCTGCTGTTGAGCAATTCGTGAGGCAATTCCCCACAGTGACTCATTGGATTGAACTACATAAGTAGGTTGAGTCTGATTCGGAGTTGCTTTGACTGGTGAAGCTTTTGTAGTAACTGGAGCTGGAGTTTTCACCGGATTAGCTGATCCAGTTGATTTTCTGGCTTGCTCCTCAGCAAATTTCTTCACCAATGGATCACTGGAGGCTGTCTGGTGATCAGAACGGGACTCCACAGCTTCCTGCACATCTGCTTTATTTGGTGCTGACGCGCTTTGATTTGCTGGCATCGTACTAGCTGGTTTGTTTGTAGTCGAAGCTACTGCAGGAGCCGGCGATGCAAGAGTTGCTTGTGAGGTCTTTACTGAGTCTGAAAGCGTCGCTGCAGTTTTAACTGGGGCTTGAGTATTGGGTGCAGTTACAGCTTCGCTTTTAACTACGGGCGCAATCGCTTGAGCCTGAATCGCTGGACTTGATGTCATTACAGCTGGCACAAATGCAGTTTTAGGAATAGAAGTGTTCGATAATGTTGGTGGTGCTGTACGTTGCAATGCCAACGGCTTTTCTAGAGCCGGTGGCTTATTTAAGGCTGTGGAAGCTGTTGTACTGTAATGACTACTTACGGGTAAGTTGAGTGCAATATCTTTTTCACTGACGACGACAACTGGTGCAAGCGGGCGTTCATTCTGTTTGAGACTGGCTTTTAATAAATCGGTTTTAGCTTGTAAGGGCGTACGAATATGTTGCAGCCGTGCGGCATTGCCTTCCTTGATTTTGACAATAATATTCAGCTCGCGCTCTGTCATTGGTCGAGAAGAAGTAATAGTAATGACCCCGGTGCCATTATTGCTACGCCGAGTAAAAAAGTTTAGATGACCAGGCGGCTGATGCGATGCACCAATTGACATTAAATCTTCAGGTGAAGCCAGACTGACTTCAATCGGCAAATTGATATTAGACTGCCGAAAAGTCATTTCTGCATAGAGTAATTCCCCAGGGGCAGACTGAATCTGAACCGGATCTACATTAATCGCATAAATGTTTTGTGAAGCGACAATGGCTAAAATGGCAAGCTTTAATTTGTTATATACAGTCATCTTAATCGTGAGCTCAGTCATTATCGCATAGCGAAAATTATAGATTAACGGGATGTTTGTTTTTTGTAAAATACTTACGCAATAGTTACATAAAAAAGCCGATCAATAAAGATCGGCTGTGGGCTTTATATCCAAAGGATATTAGGCATTTTTATAATCAATCAGAATACGCAGCATACGGCGTAACGGCTCGGCCGCACCCCAAAGCAACTGGTCACCTACAGTGAACGCACCCAGATATTCTTTACCCATATTCAGCTTGCGCAGACGGCCGACTGGAACGCTTAAAGTACCTGTTACAGCAACAGGCGTCAGATCAGTCATGGATGCTTCACGAGTATTTGGAACCACTTTAGACCAGTCATTGGCACGTGCAATGATGTCTTCGATTTCATCCAAAGGTACATCTTTTTTCAATTTCAGGGTTAATGCCTGAGAGTGACAACGCATGGCACCAATACGCACGCAGTGACCATCAATTGGCACGATCTGCTGGTTGCCCAGAATCTTGTTGGTTTCAACCTGACCTTTCCATTCTTCTTTCGACTGGCCGCTTTCCAGTTGCTTGTCGATATAAGGAATGAGTGAACCAGCCAAAGGAACGCCAAAGTTTGCAGACGGGAAGCCTTCACCACGTTGTAGTTCAGCAATTCTAGAGTCGATATCCAGAATTGGAGAACGCGGATCATCTAACAACTCTTTGGTATTGTTATATAAATAACCCATACCATTGATCAGTTCACGCATGTTCTGCGCGCCAGCACCAGAAGCGGCCTGATAGGTCATTGATGTTGCCCATTCCACCAGATTGTTCTGGAACAGACCGCCCAGGCCCATCAGCATCAAGGAAACTGTACAGTTACCGCCGACAAAAGTCTTGGTGCCTTTGACCAGACCATCTTTGATCACATGCATGTTGACCGGATCAAGTACGATGATGGCTTCATCATCCATACGTAAGGTCGATGCTGCATCAATCCAGTAACCGTTCCAGCCTTCAGCTTTCAGTTTCGGGAAAACTTCAGAGGTATAGTCGCCACCTTGACAGGTAATAATGACATCCATTTGCTTCAGACTGTTAATGTCTGATGCATCCATAAGTGCTGGGGCAGTCTTACCGCCAAATGCCGGCGCTTCACCGCCTGCATTACTGGTAGAGAAATAGAATGGCTCAAAATGAGCAAAATCATTCTCTTCAACCATACGTTGCATAAGGACGGAACCGACCATCCCGCGCCAACCGACCAGACCTACTTTCATGTCACTTTGCCTCGGTGCGTTAAAAAATCAAAAGGGATTCGAGTGTACCAAAAAGGGACTCAACTGCAAGAGCTACACAATCAAAACATCAATATTCTTGAGCGAAATATCTGCTTTATGATACATACAAAATTGATAACGTCATTTTTCTTTTAGAAAAAATAATAACTTAATTAAGAGCGCAGTTTATGATATGGGTTATCCAAATTCTGGCAATCATTGTCATTTGGTTAAGTTTTTGGTCACTGATACCACGCGATGAATGGTGGATTCGGGGTGCGGATTTTCCACGCTTACAAATTCTGGTATTAGGCTTTATCGCCTTTGTGCTGTTCTTGGTTCTGGAGCATCCCTGGAACTGGTTGAATCAGCTACTTTTTATAGGGCTGATGGCGGCTTTGGCCTATCAGCTGAAAATGGTATTGCCTTATACCTTTATCTGGAAAAAACAGGTCAAACAGGTTAAGCAGGATCAATTAGATCCGCAGCGGCAAATCTCATTGATGGTCTGCAATGTTCTGACCACCAATAGCAAATATCATTTACTGATCGAGCAGATCCAGATTCATCAGCCAGATCTGGTTTTAACCCTGGAAACCGATCAAGCCTGGCAAAATGCACTCTCGGTGATTGAAGCTGATTATCCTTATCGCGTGCCTGTGCCTTTAGATAATCTGTATGGCATGCATCTATATAGCAAGCTTGAACTCAGTGAAACCGAGGTTAAATTTATTCTGAGTGATGAGATTCCCTCCATTCATACCACGGTGATCTTACGCTCAGGACAACCGGTACAGCTCTACTGTCTGCATCCCAAACCACCCAGTCCGACCGAGGCCAAGGATTCCACCTTACGTGATGCTGAACTGCTGATTGTCGGTGATCAGATTAAAGATCTGGATGAAAGCTGTATCGTGATGGGCGATCTGAATGACGTGGCCTGGTCACGTACCACACGCCTGTTTCAACGCATTAGTGGGTTGCTGGATCCGCGGGTAGGACGTCATTATGTGAATACTTTTCACGCAGATTATCCTTTTTTCCGCTGGTCGCTTGATCACGTCTTTCACAGTACCGATTTTGCCTTGGTACATATGGAGCGTTTACCACATGTAGGTTCTGACCATTTTCCGGTCTTTCTGGTTTTGCAAACAGGTCGGATATTCGAGCATATTCAGGAAGAATTAGAACAAACTGATGAAGATGAGCAGGAAGCACAAAAAGCTATTGAAGAAGGTATTCAGAAAGCAGAGAAAGAGGAAAAAATAGTCACTGATGAAGTTGCTCTGGCATATAAAGAAGGGGGCAAAATCTCTTAGCTTTTTAGAAGAAAAGTGTACGATATTGCTTACAACAGTTTACGCTTCTTGCGAATGGGCAGGGGTTGGGAATCTGGGTATTCTAGGTTTATCAGCACAGGGAGTCGAGAAAGGATATTCTCATAAGGAAGACGAAGCTGAATGAAAACATCATGGATATGATGCTGAAAGGGAAATCACAAAAAAGCAGAACGAATTATAATATGTGAAAGCACAACCTCATTAACCCGAGTTTTACAGGATGTAGAGCTCGGGTTAAATTATTTCAATTACTTAAACATGATTTTAAGCTATAGCCCTTCAAATTCCGTGATCAAATCGATTTAGTAAATTGATTTATAACCTTCAGGGCGAGTCTTAAAACGGCGGTGGAACCACATATATTGGGTCGGTGCGATGCGCAACTGCTGCTCAATCACCCGGTTCACGCGAGTGGCATCTTCAACTTCATTCTCACTAGGGAAGTTTTCCAGTGCCGGTTCAATGAGCACATGGTAGCGCGGATTGTTAATATCGCCATGACGGTAGAAATATAAAGGAATTGCAGCCGCTTTGGTCATTTTCAGTAAACGGCGATGTGCGGTTACAGTCGCCGCAGGCACGCCAAAAAAAGGTGCCATCACGCCTTGTTTTAAACCATAATCCTGATCCGGACTGTACCAGATCGCATGGCCATTTTTCAGGTTACGTACCAGACCGCGCATATCATCATGGTCAATCTGATTGGCATAAATTGTGGCGCGACAACGGTAAATCAGCATGTCCAAAAGTGGATTATTCTGCGGACGATAGACCACATCCGGTTCAAAATATTGTGCGCACAGGTAGCCACCTGCATCCAGCAAAGTTGAATGCGTGCCTAATAACAGCATGCCTTGGCCTGCGGCTTGTGCCTTCTGAATATGTTCCAAGCCTTCAATACTGACGCGGCCCTGAAACCATTTCGGACTGTACCAGGCATTCAGCGTCTCAAACACCCCCAGCATTTGATCGATAAATACCTGACGGGCATTGTCCTGTACCTGCTTTTCAGACCATTCGGGAAAGCAGACTTCCAGATTACGCAGCGTGGTTTCACGGCGTGATTTCAAGTATTTAAAAGAAAGGTGGCCCAGCAGGGACGCCAGACGATGCTGAATGGCCCAAGGTAAGATCGCCAGAATCATCAGGAAAATAATGCCTAGCCATTTGCCCCAGTATTGAGGTAACAGGAATGACCATTGAAATTCACCGGGTTGATATGCAGGCTGAGTACTCATAAAACAATTTAGGGCCAAAAGATTAAATGCAGTCTAACAGAGAAGATTATTGAAATAAAAAAGCATCTGTACGAATACAGATGCTTGAGTAAAAGCTCGGGGAATATTTAGCCGTTACTTAGATTGTCCAGCTCTTCCCAGCGCTCTAATTTTTCCAGTAACAGCTCATCAATTTCGGATAAACGGTTAGAAAGTTTCAGTGCTTTATCAGAATCAGTGACAAATAAAGAGCCATCAGCCAGTTGTGTATTGATCTCGGCCTGCTCTTTTTCCAGTGCTTCCATTTCAGCAGGAAGTTGCTCGAGTGCGCGCTGGTCTTTATAACTGAGTTTAACTTTTTTGGCAGCGACCGGTGCAGTCTCAGCTTCTGCTTTGGCCATGGCTTTTTTCACGGCACTTTTTTGATCAACGACCGTTTGATCCGGACGCTGTTCAAGATAATCCTGATAACCGCCGACATATTCGTCGATATTGCCCTTACCATCAAAGACCCAAGTTGATGTCACCACGTTGTCCATAAAGGCACGGTCATGCGAGATCAACAGCAGAGTGCCTTTGTAGCCACCGAGCATTTCTTCCAATAACTCTAAAGTCACCATGTCCAGGTCGTTGGTTGGCTCATCCATCACAATCAGGTTCGATGGTTTCAGCAACAGTTTCGCTAGCAGGATACGGTTGCGCTCACCACCTGACAAAGCTTTGACTGGGGTACGGGCACGTTCTGGCGAAAACAGGAAGTCTTGCAGGTAGCTATAGATATGACGGCGGTTGCCATTCACATCCACATGGTCAGAACCTTCTGATACGTTATCTTTCACAGATTTTTCCAGATCCAGTGCATTACGCAGTTGGTCGAAATAGGCTACTTCCAGCTGTGTACCGGTTTTCACCGTGCCGCCATGCTCAAGCTCGCCCAGAATGGCTTTAATCAGTGTGGTTTTACCGACACCGTTATCACCGACCAGACCGATACGGTCACCGCGTAAAACCAGTGCCGAGAAGTTGTTAATGATCGGTGCATTGTCACCGAATTTCACACTCAGGTTCTCAATCTCAAAGACCAGTTTGCCGGAACGGTTGGCATCCTGAGTCGCCATCGCCACTTTACCTTGTTGCGAACGGCGCGCTTTGGATTCTTCACGCAGTGCTTTTAGAGCGCGAACACGACCTTCGTTACGGGTACGGCGTGCTTTGATGCCCTGACGGATCCAGACTTCTTCTTCAGCCAGCTTTTTATCGAAGAGCGCATTTTGCTTTTCTTCAGCTTCCATCTGCTGGGCTTTCAGGTCTAGATAACGTGAATAGTTACCTTCATAGCTACGTAGTTGACCACGATCCAGCTCGACAATACGGGTGGCAATGCTATCGACAAAGGCACGGTCATGCGAAATGAACAGCAGGGTCAAATTGTTTTGATCGAGCAGGAATTTTTCCAGCCATTCGATACTTTCAACGTCTAAATGGTTCGTCGGTTCGTCCAGTAACAGCACATCGGGTTGGGTAAGTAAAGCACGTGCCAGTAGTACACGACGCTTACGACCACCAGATAAATCGGCAAGATCTGCATCCGGGTCCAGGCCCATTTTGCTTAAAATCGAATTGACTTTGGTTTCCAGCGCCCAGCCATCCAGCTGATCCATTTTGTGTTGCAGGTTGCCCATACGATCACAGGCGTCCATGTCACCGAGTACACAGGCTTCACTGGCAGCATGATAAGCACGCAACACTTCCGACGCTTCACCAGCGCCATCTGCCACGATATCAGCCACTTTGCCTGAATCCATCGGTACATCTTGCGCCAGCATGGAAATAGTAATACCGTTTTGTAATGAAACTTCGCCGTTGTCAGGCAGTAAACTTCCTTCAATCAGCTTAAGTAAGGTAGACTTACCCTCACCATTACGGCCAATCAAACACACTCGTTCGCCGCGTTCCAAGTTAAAATTCGCGCCGTCGAGCAGGGCGGGTCCACCAAACGCAAGTTGGACATCCCTAAGGGTAATATAGGCCATAATGTTTCCTGAAATCCCCAATGAGGACTTTAAATGACTAAACAACAAAATCTAAATGATCAGGCGTCATTTTCCGCACCCATTGAAGATTTGCAAGTGCGAATTGCATTTTTAGACGATTTAGTTGAACAGTTGAATGATCAGGTGGCCAAACAGACCCTGGAAATTGCTGATCTGAAAAAGCAAATGACGCTGTTATATCAACGTGTTGAGTCTTCAGATCTGTCTGAAGGCATTGCAGAATTTGATCCGGTTGCAGATCGCCCACCGCATTATTAATTTGCAACCAATGATTTAATCAACAACAACCCTTAGCTGATCTAAGGGTTTTTTATTGAAAAATAAAAATGAGCCAATCGATAAGATGTTAAAAAGAGAAATATTATTTTTTTGAATTGGCTTTTAAATTGCCTTAAATCCGCATATAAAAGTAATCAAGCGCAGCGCGATCATCAAGTTTAAAAGAGTTTTTCTGCTGAAAACAAACATTCGCGCTCGTAAACAGATTTCTTTCAGGCATTTCATAAAATGCAGTTTGGCCCTCTGCCGAAACAGGCCTGCACCCATTCAGTCGTAAAATTATTTGACCTTTCACTCACTTCCTACTCTAATACCGGCTCTCAGGTACATTCCGGAATTGCGTCCCATGCACCCAAAAGTTGTTCTACTCGACCTCGAAAATAATTTCCCCACAGCCAAGTTAATGCGTGAGATTGTGGCGCATTATTCGACTTTATATCTGTTTAGCTGTGCTGGAAAATTTGAATTCTCCTTAGAGGATTTAACCGAGCTTGCCGGCTGGGTTAGCAGTGGTCAGGTGGTGGTACTGGATACGCCTGAATCGCCACAAAAAGAATATGAATATGCGGTTATTGTCGGTCAGCTTATGGCGCTACTGGAGCCGGAAACCGAGGTTGAATTGATCTCGGCGATGGACACCTGCGAGATGTTGCAGCAGATGCTGCAGGCTTCTGATATTCCGTGTCACCTGATTCAGATTCAGCCTGATGAGACACACATTCCAACAGATCAACCTAAAAATCATCTTCCCAGTCTGGATACCATCAAGAACAAACCCGCCTTGCAGCTGGTGAAAAAATACTGTGATGCATTAGGGAAAATGAGCGGCAAACCGAATACGGTGGAAACCCTAAAAAACTCAGTGGCGAATATTCTGCAAGTGATGCCGGTAAAAGCTCAGCATGTGGTCGGCATGTTGATTAACCTGAAAATCGTCAAACGCTATGACGAGCAAATCAGCTTCCGAAAAAAAGTCCTGAAACAATGGCTGCAGCTCAATCTGGATGAACAAAGCCCGGTTGAAAATCCGAAACTGGATCAGGTCATTTCCCAACTGAAAGCAGATGAAGCTCCAGTTGAATCTGAAACACTCAAGTCACCGATCCAGTCGGCACAGCAAGACCTGTTCAAGAACTTTGGCCGGATCGATCCGGTACAACTCGAAGTGGCGCGTAAACTGCGTGAATTGCAGGGCGATAAACCCAAAGACATTTATGAGCTGCGTGATTTACTGGAACAGTTATTTCCAAAATCGGACATCCGCTTGCTGCTGAAGGAGTTGATCGAGAAAGGTTATATTTACTGGAATGGTCACGAAATTTTATATAGTCATGAAATGTTCCTGAATTAATTTTATCGTGCAAACTTGCGTTTTATATTGTGCTTATGCAACTCTAATAATAGAACATAAAGGTTGAACTATGGAAAACACTGGAATCTGGGTGACGGTGGTCATCATCATTTTCGTCATAGGGTCGATTTTCGGGTTGCGCGTGAGCCCCCGAGAAAAAGCCTTGGGCCTGATGCGTGACAAAGCCCGTAAAATGGGTTTGCATCCACGTCTGGTGGTGGCACCGGACTGGACCAAAATCCCGAAGGCGACTGAAAGTCGTGCCAGTATGGTCGCGTACTACAGTGTGCTGATGCCAGATGCGCGTTTGCCCTTGATGCGCGCCCGTGTTGTCGATAATAAACTCGAAATCGTGCAGGGTGATGAGAAATTTAAAGATTTTCCCATTGCATTAAAAGGCATTTATGCTATTGATATGCAGGCCAACTGTGTCGGCATGTACTGGGATGAAGAAGCTGATTTAAGAGCGACCCAACTCGACGACATCAAAGCACTGTTACACGCTTTGGCTGAACTTTAATTTAGAAATAAACAGGATTAACGGTTAATTATGGCGAACGCTCCTCGGTCCACATCAAAAAGCAGCACAGTGAAGTCTCCCGACGCTGGAAGCAAGCGTGCCCTAGTGATTGTGGAGTCGCCTGCAAAAGCGAAAACAATCAATAAGTACCTTGGTCCGAACTACATCGTAAAATCATCGGTGGGTCATGTGCGTGACTTACCGACTGGCGGTTCTGCAAAATCGACAGAGAAAAAACCAGCGACACGTACCAAACTGACGGATGCAGAAAAAGCTGAAAAATCACAGAATGCGTTGATTAACCGCATGGGTGTCGATCCGGAACATGACTGGAAAGCCAAATACGAAGTCCTTCCTGGCAAAGAATATGTGGTTGCCGAACTGAAAAAACTGGCATCGCAAGTCGATGAAGTCTATCTGGCAACGGATATGGACAGGGAAGGAGAGGCGATTGCCTGGCATTTAAAAGAAGTCATCGGCGGTGATGATTCGCGTTATCAGCGTGTGGTCTTTAATGAAATTACCAAAAATGCGATTCAGGATGCCTTTAAGCATCCGTCACGTCTGGATACCAATAAAGTCAATGCGCAGCAGGCACGCCGTTTCCTGGATCGTGTCGTGGGCTTTATGATTTCGCCATTGCTTTGGGAAAAGATTGCGCGTGGTCTGTCAGCCGGTCGTGTACAGTCGGTTGCGGTGAAGCTAGTGGTCGAGCGTGAACGTGAAATTCGTGCCTTCATTCCTGAAGAATACTGGCAGGTGTTTGCCGATACCAAATCGAAAAAAGATGATATTCGTCTCGAAGCGGTCAAGCAAAATGGCAAGACGCTCAAGCTGCGCAACAAAGCCGAAACTGATGCCTTATTAAACCTGATCAAAGATGCGGATTATACGGTTTCTGCACGTGAAGATAAGCCAACCAAGGTTAATCCAAGTGCGCCGTATATCACGTCAACGCTACAACAGGCAGCCAGTACCCGTCTCGGTTTTTCTGTGAAGAAAACCATGATGCTGGCGCAGCGTCTGTATGAAGCCGGCTTCATTACCTATATGCGTACCGACTCGACCTTCTTGAGTGATGATGCGGTGAATATGGTGCGTGGTCATATCGAATCCGAGTTTGGCGAGAAGTATTTGCCTGCCAAGCCGAACCGTTATGGCAATAAAGCCGGTGCGCAAGAAGCGCATGAGGCGATTCGTCCATCTATGGTTGGCTTAAAAGGCGACAGTCTGGTGGGTGTTGAGCGTGATGCACAGCGTCTGTATGACCTGATCTGGCGCCAGTTTGTTGCTTGTCAGATGACTCCGGCAGAATATCTGTCTTCTACCATTTTGGTGGATGCCAATGGCGTAGAACTGAAAGCCAAAGGCCGTACCTTGGTCTTTGATGGCTTTACCCGCGTGCGTGGTGCCAATAAAGCCGATGACGATATTTTATTGCCTGCGGTCAAAGTCGGTGAAGTCCTCAAACTTGAGAAACTTGACCCATCTCAACATTTCACCAAACCACCGGCACGTTTTACCGAAGCCTCATTGGTCAAAGAACTCGAGAAAAAAGGCATTGGCCGTCCATCGACCTATGCTGCGATTATCTCGACCATTCAGGATCGTGGTTATGTGAAGCTGGATAACCGTCGTCTCTATGCCGAGAAGATGGGTGAGATCGTCACCGATCGTCTGGATGAAAATTTTAGTAATCTGATGAACTATGCCTTTACCGCAGATCTTGAAGGTCAGCTGGATAAAGTAGCAGATGGTGAGCGTAACTGGAAAGAGTTATTAGACAGCTTCTATGGCGATTTTAAGCAACGTTTGACTACGGCGCAGGGTGAGAACGGTATGCGCCGCAATCAGCCTGTAGAAGTGGATGCAGTACACTGTAAAGAATGTGACCGTCCAATGCAGATTCGTACCGGAACCACAGGCGTATTCTTGGGTTGTTCAGGCTATAACCTACCGCCGAAAGAGCGTTGTAAGGGAACCTTGAACCTGACACCAGTTGAGTCTCTGGCTGCATTATCTGATGATGAGGCTGCGGAAACTGCTGACCTGATGTCGAAGAAGCGTTGTCCGATCTGTGAAACTGCCATGGACAGCTATGTGATTGATGGCGGCCGTAAACTGCATATCTGTGGGAATAACCCGGACTGTAGTGGTTTTGAACTTGAAGAAGGTGAGTTCAAAATTAAAGGCTATGATGGCCCGAGTATCCCATGCGACAAGTGTGATGGTGAAATGCAGCTGAAGACGGGTCGTTTTGGTCCGTATTTTGCCTGTACCAGCTGTGACAATACCCGTAAAGTCTTAAAGAGCGGTCAGCCTGCGCCTCCACGTGTGGATCCGATCAAGATGGAGCATTTACGTTCTGCCAAGCATGACGATTTCTTTGTACTGCGTGACGGTGCAGCCGGTTTATTCCTGGCGGCAAGCAAGTTCCCGAAAGTGCGTGAAACCCGTGCACCGAAAGTGGCCGAGATTCGTTCTGTTGCCGACCAGCTTGATCCAAAGTATCAGTTTATCTTGCAGGCACCTGATGTGGACCCGGAAGGGAATCCAACTCTGGTAAAATTTAGCCGTAAGAACCAGTCACAATATATTGGTTCGGAAACTGCAGAAGGCAAGCAAACCAAATGGTCTCTGGTTTATCAGGACGGAAAATGGGTTGAAGCCTAAACTCTAAGATTCAAAAAAATGCTGACGAAAGTCGGCATTTTTTATGTCAGAATCATGTATATAAAAAATTAAAAATAATATCTTGGGGTGGATGTGGATATTCAGACAAAAAAGTTCGCTGTATTAATCGATGCGGATAATTCTTCTATCAACGCGATTTCATCGGTATTGGAAGAAGTTGCGAAATATGGAATTGCCAGTGTCAAACGTGTGTATGGGGACTGGAGCAGCGAAACTTTAAAGAAATGGCGAGATGTACTCCTTCCTCATGCCATCACTCCGGTACAACAATTCGCTTATACCAAGGGTAAAGATGCGACGGATATGATCCTGATCATTGATGCTATGGATTTACTTTATGCAGGTGCATTAGATGGATTTTGTATTGTATCCAGTGATAGTGATTTCACGCCCTTAGCTTCACGTATTCGTGAAAATGGTCTAACTGTGTATGGCTTTGGCAAAAAAGCTACGCCTGAAGCATTTAAGAAAGCCTGTGACAAGTTCATTTATATCGAAAATTTACTTGTAGATAGTGAAATCAAGCAACAGGAAGATGATGAACTTTCTAATGTTTCCCAAAAGAAAGTATTAAGCTCTGACAAATCTCTTGATCATAAAATTTTGCCTCAGCCTAAGGAAAATTCGAATCTTCCTGAAACGATGGATCGAGCTACGCTGAATCTGATTTATAAAGCCGTAAAAGATAACGCAGATGAAAATGGATGGGCATATCTTGGCTTAGTCGGAACATATATAAATACAGTAAAGCCAGATTTTGATACTCGAAATTACGGATTTGACAAGCTATCTGGCTTAGTAAAAGCCTTGGGAGTATTTGAAACAAAAATGCAAGGTAGCCAAATGTATTTAAGAAAGAGTAGTTTTAGCTCGTTTATCAGGCTTATTCAAAAAGCTATTTATCATTACTCGGAGACTAATGATTGGGTTGAGGTTAAAGACGTTATCAAATATTTAAAGCAAACTGATTTGAATATTAGAAACTACGAAGAAGCTATTGATTCAATTCATTCAGGGTGGCTTGATTTTAAACAGGATGGTGAAATGAAATTTATCAAAGTTAACAAAGTCATAGTTTGATGCTCAACAGTTCGATAGGCGTTTAATAACCATGTGGAAAAAGATTCGGATTCTGATTTTATTAATCATCTTATTGATTGTCGCAGTTAATGCCTATCGTGATCAAAACCAGAACTGGTCAAAGCCAATTATTGTTTTGCTGCATCCGATTAATGCCGATGGATTACCGACCACACAGCAATATATCCAGCAACTGTCGAGGCAGGACTTGAATGGAGCAAGGGAATATCTGGAAAAAACAGCTCAGCAGTATCGCGGACAGCCGACTTATTTTTATTTTAATTTAGGCCGTGAGCTTCAAGTTCTACCACCCAAAGTCCCTGAGCAGGCTTCGCTCATCAATACAGTTTTATGGAGTTTAAAATTCCGGTTCTATGCCTGGAAACAACAACAGAGTTCAGATCCTTCAGCCAATGTGACTTTATTTTTAAATTACTATGATCCTGCGCAGACCAAGCAATTAAAGCATTCAACCGCCTTGCAAAAAGGCCGAATTGGTTCGGTAAATCTATTTGCATCCAAGCAACAGACTGAACAGAATAAAATTGTATTGGTGCATGAATTACTGCATGCCTTTGGCGCCTCGGATAAATATGATTTAGCGACAGGCCAACCGATTTATCCGCTGGGTTATGCATTTCCAGATCAGCAACCCTTATTTCCGCAAGCCAGGGCGGAGCTGATGGCAGGATATATTCCGGTTTCTCAAACCACCAGTAAAATGCCAGAATCTTTAAATCAAACCTTAGTTAATGAGATAACTGCAATTGAACTGGGCTGGAAATAAAGACTTGTGGATAGTGCTGGATTTATCCACAATTTAGACTTCATTTGTGGATAAAAGATCACACCATGCCGCTCACCTTTGTGCTTGCTCCTGACTCGTTTAAAGAAAGTATGTCTGCTGCACAGGCTTGTCAGGCCATGCAACGCGGTATCCAGAACGTCATTCCGGATGCCCACATCATTCATGTGCCAATGGCTGATGGTGGTGAAGGCACGGTTGATGCACTGATTTCAAGCTTAAAGGGGGAAAGTATTGCATGTGAAGTGACCGGGCCATTATCTGAGCAACGTATTCAGACCTATTGGGGTTTGGTTGATGCAAGCCAGACTGCCGTGATTGAAATGGCCAAAGTCAATGGCATTCATTTATTGAAGCCTTCACAGCGTAATCCGATGCTAACTTCGACTTATGGGACAGGAGAAATGATCAAACAGGCATTGGACTTGGGTGTGAAAAAAATCATCATTGGACTGGGGGGCAGTATTACCAATGATGGTGGTGCAGGGATGGCGCAAGCACTGGGTGTGCGGTTTCTAAATCATGCGGGTGAATCAATTCAGGTCCGTGGTGGGAACTTAGATCAGGTCAAATCAATGGATTTATCTGGACTAGATTCGCGTTTAGCAGATACTGAAATAATCATTGCATCAGATGTCAATAATCCATTGTGTGGACCACATGGTGCCTCTTATATATTTGGACCACAGAAAGGTGCAACGCCTGAAATGATCAAGCAACTGGATCAAAACCTTGGACATTTTGCTGATGTGGTTGCTCGGCAGATTGGCCGTGATTATCGTCATGTGGCAGGTGCGGGCGCTGCCGGTGGATTGGGTTTTGGTTTAATGGCATTCACTGCTGCTTCCATTCGATCAGGTGTAGAGCTGATGATTGAACAGGTTCAACTCAACGAGAAAATAGCGCAAGCAGATTATGTATTTACCGGTGAAGGTAAAATTGATTTTCAAACCAAATTTGGCAAAACGCCGTTTGGTGTAGCGCAGGTTGCAAAACACTTCAATAAACCGGTAATTGCTTTTGCGGGTTTAGTCGGTGAAGGGATTAAGGATCTGTTTGAATCAGGATTTAGCCAGATTATTGGTATTAATCCACCAGATTGTCCTTTAGAGGAAGCCTTAAAAAATGCGGAAATGAACTTGGAGAAAGCTGTCGCTGAGATAGTCAAAAATCTTTTGACAGAGTGAAAGTATTTCTCTCTGCTGCAATCCAGCACGCCCTGTCGTCAGCTAATATCAAATCAAGAAAATAAAATTGGAGACAGTTTCAGGGCAACTGAAAAGCCATAATTCTGAAAGCGATCTGTTAAACTACATACATCCACAAAATGATGAGTGAAAATGAGTTTAGCCACCCTGATTGATGAATTAAATCCCCAACAAAAGCAAGCAGCGACCACAGAAGCAAAACATAGTTTGGTGCTGGCCGGGGCAGGTTGTGGCAAAACCAAAACCATCGTGGCACGTGCTGCTTACTTGATTGAGCAGGGCGTGCCTGCCAACCAGATTCAGATTCTGACCTTTACCCGCCGGGCTGCCAGTGAAATTGTGGCGCGTGTCGAACTGGCACTCGGCGAGCAAGCTAAAGGTTTGCGAGCCTCGACCTTTCATACCTTCTGTATGTATCTGCTACGCCGTATTCCCAAAGCCTTTGGTCTGGAACAGTTTTCGATTATTGATCGTGATGATCAGCTGATGATGTTCCGCCTGATTCGCGGTCGTGATGACAAGAAAAATCCCAACCATCTGCCTAAGCCTCAGGAACTATGTGACCTGTATTCTTTTGCAAGGAATACCCGGCAAAAACTCAGTCTGGCATTAGAAAAACAGATGCCAGAATATCTGGCTCTCAAAGACCAGGTTGCCGAAATCATGAAAGAATATGAAGCACGCAAGCAGGCACGCAGTTTTCTGGATTATGACGATATTCTAGCGGTAGTTGCTACAGCACTGGCACAGTCCGAAGGTCTGGCCGACTATGTCGCTTCGATTTGCCGGCATATGCTAGTCGATGAAATGCAGGATACCAATCCTTTGCAATGGGCTTTGCTGGAGCCACTCAAAGACCGGATCGGCCTGTTCTGTGTCGGTGATGATGCGCAGTCGATTTATGGCTTTCGTGGTGCAGACTTTGAAAATATTCACCATTTCAAAGAGCGTGTGCCAGATGCGCAGATTTTCAAATTAGAAAAAAGCTACCGCTCGACCCAGGAAATTCTGGATCTGTCCAACTGGCTGCTTGATCAGTCTGAAATCAAATACGATAAACGTCTGGAAGCGTATCGCGGAGAAGGTGTTAAGCCGCGCATGCATATTTTCCCGAATGAGTTTGATGAAGCCAAATGGATCGCGATTGATATTAAAGAACGCCATTATCTGCAAGGCAGCAAATGGGGCGAGCATATGGTCTTGGTACGCTCCAGTTTTTCTGCGCGGCATATTGAAGCGGCCTTTATCGCAGCCAATGTACCGTATCGCTTTATTGGTGGCATGAAGCTGCTGGAAACGGCGCATGTCAAAGATTTGCTCAGCATGCTGCGCGTGGTGGCCAATCCATTGGATGATATCGCCTGGATGCGTTTCTTAACCCTATGGAATGGCGTCGGTGATGTCGGTGCCAGTAAACTGTCGCAGCAGTTATTGGCTGAACCGGAAATGGGAGCGATTGCAGATAAGCTGGAAAAATTTGGCAAGATTCCGCTAGAGACTATTCTGATCATGCAGCAGATGAGTGTGCTCAAAGGCGAAGTGCAAGCTTGCGTCGGTCTTGCGATTCAGGCGATTGAATCTCAACTGGCGGAAAACTATAAAAAGGATTGGCCACGTCGCCAGAGTGATTTTGAACTGGTGAAACAGCTGGCCTCCAAACATTCGCAGCTGAGTGAATTTTTAGAGGAATATGTACTGGATCCGGTGTCGATTTCGGAAATCGAACGTCAGTCGGATCATGATGTGGTGACCTTAATCACCATTCACTCGGCAAAAGGCACCGAGCAAAATGTCTGTTATGTGGCCAATGTCACCCCCGGTAATTACCCGCACGCACGTGCCCAAGGTGATTTTGATGATGTCGAAGAAGAGCGTCGTGTGCTGTATGTGGCGCTGACCCGGGCAAAAAATGAATTAATTCTGACCAAACAGAACCTGAATCATTGGGCGCGGGAAACGGTCGATGAGCAGGGGCGTAAAGTCGAAAGCTATTTCCTGAATGATCTCACTCGGCAGTTATGCACCACAGAAACCCATTACAAGACCCGGCAGCAAACGGTAAAAAGTGCCCTGATTGAACGCAAGTCGATTAATTTAGATTTTGGGATTGATCTCGATTAAACTATAGCAAAGTTGTTTCATGCAAAAAGTAGAGTAGGCGCGTGCTTTTTGATATTTTTTGCCTATCTTCTTAAGGTTATAAGATGAAAATTTTAGTTCGTAATTTAGAACGTACGGTCACAGAAGCCGAGTTACTGAAACTGTTCCAGGAATATGGCACAGTGGAGACCTGTACTTTGGTGCTTGATGCAGCAACAGGCAAATCAAAAGGTTTTGCTTTTGTAGAAATGCCACATGGCCGTGAAGCAGTCAAAGCCATTAAAGGCCTGAACACTTTACGCCTGCACGGACATGGGATCCGCGTGAAAGCAGCAGAAGATAAGCCTCAGGCTTAAACTCAAAAAAGGAGCACTTGATAGGCTCCTTTTTTATGGCTGAAATTTATTATCGCTGTACTTAATTAGTGAGCTCAATGCTCTGAATTTCAGTGCTGGATGGATTCAGTCTAAACATCTTTTGATTGCGAAATGCGGGCGAACCTTTTACTTTATAAAAGCCAAAATTTGTTTTAACCCTTAGGAAATCTCGATGACTCGTGTTGCTCGCTATCATGCGGACCGTACCAATCAAAAACTGTATTTTGCCCGCCTTTCCTGCCAGCAAGCAGAGCAAACCGAACATGTACAACAGGCTCAGGCACAACGTGAAGCAACTGTGTTTCATTTGCATGGTGCTTTGTTAGCATTTTTACAGGAACTGGTGCGTTACTATCGCCTGAATGATCCTCATCCGACGCTAAAATCGATCGAAGAACTGATGGCGGCCAAAGGCCAGATTTCGCCGGAAGTGGCGGTGCTGCAACATTTATCCAAGAGCGGTTTCATTGCTGAACTGAAACGTGCTTACCGTCTGTGCCAGTATGCGCCCGAACCAAGTACCCCAGAACCTGAAGACGAAACTTCCTCAAATCTCATCATTAAAGTCACACAGTCTCCACAAGCATGGTTACCTGATACTGCTATATTGAGAGAGTGGCATCGTGAACTGACCCAATTAATTGATGGTTTTCGTAATGAGATGATTGAATTTTAATCGGATCGGCTGTACTTGAAAATGCAATTTTTAACCCTATATCAATTACTCTAATGATGCAAAGTGCACCCGGCGCTTTGCCACCATGTTGAACATGGAGGATATATGTCTATAGAACAGTTGAAAGATTTATTTGGTAATCAAGACGCGATTTTAGAACTCGTTCAACTTGAAGGTGGCGCGTTGGCTCTACGCAATGCAGGCTCACATAAACAGCCTTTGGTCATGATTCAATTTAATGATGAGGTGAAAGCTTTACTTGGAGAGCAGACGCCCGTGATTGCGCAACAGATGATTCAGGCAGCACTCTATGGTTTGCTGGAACAGCAGGTCAATGAATGGCAGGCTGAAGTTGTGGATGAAGAACCAAAGTATATGAGTTAATCGTTGAAATTTATTTAGAAAGCACACTATCGGTGTGCTTTTTGAGTTTTATAGGTTATTAAATTAGGCAGATTTTAAGTACCATAAAAACGTTCATTTGAAATGAAGATGAAAAATCAGTATTTTAAAATTTAAGTCGTGAGCAGTCTGAAGCCAGTGTGTTAATAAAATCTTTGGCTCAGAGATATATTGATGTCCATAAAAAAAAGTTGCCAGATCCGGCAACTTTTTTATTTGGCGTTTATTCAAAGAAAAACTTTAATGAGAAGGCGTATGCTGATGCGCGATCTCAATCTGGTTCAAAATATGATTGCTCATATTTTTTGCCATTTCTTCTTTGGCATAATAAACCGCACCGACATTATCCCGACGAATGGCTTCAGCTTCTTCCTTGCTTTCCGCACAGACCAGTACCTGAATTTGTGGATTCAAGGTCTTGGCAATGTCCACGATTTTATGAATATCGATAATATCCATAGGAGAGATAACCAGTAAGCGCGCATGTTGAATATGTGCTTGAATCAGTACTCCGGCTTCAGTGGCTACACCAGACACTGCAGCAATGCCTTTTTCACGTAGGTTTTCGACGATGTCACGGTTTTCTTCGGCAATCACCACCTTAATGTTTTCTTCCATCAATGAGCGGGTAATGCGACGTCCCACCTCACCATGGCCAATAATGACCACCTGATCGCGCAGGTAATCCTGTGAGACTTCATCCGGCAACATTGCCAAAGGGTCACCACTGCGTTCCAGTAAGCGGGCCAGAGTCGAGCGTTCCCGAATCCATTTCTGTACCGGCTCAATCGCGGAAAAGATAAAGGAGTTAAGCGTAATCGAAATTAAGGCACCTGCCAGAATCAGGTTTTGACCTTCCAGCGAAAGCAGATTGAGCGAAACACCGAGTGCAGCCAAAATAAAGGAGAACTCACCAATCTGTGCCAGAGAAGCACCGACGGTCAAAGCGGTATTGATCGGATAACGGAAGAACAGCACCAGTGCCATCGCGGCAATAGTTTTACCAATCATGATAATCCCGACCACGGCCAGTACATGTAAAGGCTGTTCCAGCAGGATGCGCGGATCAAACAGCATGCCGACGGAGACAAAGAATAAAATCGAGAAAATTTCACGCAGTGGCAAGGTTTCTTCTTCGGCACGATGACTGAAATCAGATTCTTTCACCACCATCCCGGCAAAGAAAGCACCCAGTGCCATCGACACGCCAAAGATCTTATAAGCACCAAAGGCAATCGAGACGGCAGCAGCCACCACTGTTAAGGTAAACAGCTCACGTGAACCCAGACGTGCCACCACCTGTATGATCATCGGAATCAAGCGTTTACCAATAATCAGCATGAAGGCAATAAAGCCTGCGACTTTAAGTAAGGTAATCCCTAAGGTAAGCCAGATATTCTCATCGCTTGCGCCTTCCAGCGCCTGCCCACCTAAAAGCACCGCAGTGGCAGGTAACAGTACCAGCGCCAAGACCATGACCAGATCTTCGACCAGCAACCAGCCAACAGCAATTCGGCCATTGATTGAATCCAGTAAGCCACGATCACCAAGGGCTTTGAGTAGAACCACGGTACTGGCACAAGACAGGCTTAGGCCGAAGACCAGTGCTGAGCCAAAGCTCCAGCCCCACAGCATCGAAACTCCAACCCCGAGCAAGGTGGCAACTGCAATCTGTAAAATCGCACCAGGCAGGGCAATCCGGCGTACCTGCATCAGATCGTTTAGGGAAAAATGCATTCCGACGCCAAACATCAGGAACATGACGCCTAATTCTGCCAACTGGTTGGCCAGATGAATATCACCGACCACACCGGGCGTGTGGGGACTAATCAGAATGCCGGCAATGAGATAGCCGATCAAAGGGGGGAGACGTAGCCGTGCAGCGAGATAGCCAAAGACCAAAGCTAAGCCAAAACCAACAGCCAGTAATATAATGAGCTCTACGTCATGTGGCACTAAATACTCCTTTAGCTAGGTTTGCTGGGAAATAAGCACAAAAAGTGCCAAAACATGCAGAAAGTTTATCAAGCCGGATAAAAAAAGTGCAAAAAAAACGACCCGCGAAGGTCGTTTTTTTAAAGAAACTAAAATTATTTGATTTTAGCTTCTTTGAAGATTACGTGTTGACGGATTTTTGGATCAAATTTTTTGATTTCCATTTTTTCCGGCATAGTACGTTTGTTCTTAGTCGTGGTATAGAAATAACCTGTACCAGCTGAAGAAACTAAGCGAATTTTATCACGCATGGTTCAGACTCCTTAGATCTTTTGACCTTGAGCACGTAGGTCAGCAACAACCTTTTCAATGCCCAATTTGTCGATAATACGCATACCTTTAGTGGTTAAACGAAGACGTACAAAACGTTTTTCGCTTTCTAACCAGAAACGGTGGTGATGCAGGTTCGGCTCGAACCGGCGCTTAGTTTTGTTGTTGGCGTGTGAGACGTTGTTACCAACGACTGGACGCTTGCCGGTAACTTGGCAAACCTTAGACATGGTGTAACTCCATTGATTTAGCCAACAGCAAATCTGTATGGCCAGTCAAAAATAAACGGATTGAAATCATTCAAGGGGCGTTTTATATCAAAAATGCGCTTAAAAGACAAGCGATTTTCGTCAAAACGCGGCACGAACTATATCGATAGCTCATGCCTTGATCATTTAGCGGAGAAGTGTCTTCGAAATCAGCTTGTGAATCGGTTTATTGAACGGCGGCAGAATGTATTTCAAGCTGTACAGCTTTGGATTCGACATTACCGAGCGTTCATGCGACAAACTGAAGAAACCTTCTGGGCCATGGTATTTACCCATACCTGATGCACCGACACCCCCAAATGGTAGATCGTCCTGCGCAACATGGGTCAGTACCGTATTTTGCCCGAAATGCCCTGAATGGGTACGCTGTGCGACATAATCGGCACGCGCCTGATCAAAGTCGAAGTAGTATAAAGCAAGTGGACGCGGACGGCTATTAATAAAGTCGATGACATCGTCGATTTGATCATATTCCATGATCGGTAACAGTGGGCCAAAGATTTCATGCTGCATGATCTGCATCATCGGGGTGACATTGGTCACGATGGTCGGTGCAATCTTGCGCAGATCAGCCGAGTTTTCACTACGCGGATTAATTTCAATGACTTGCGCACCCTGTTCACGCGCATCATCCAGATAGCCTTGCAGACGGTTATATTGTTTGACATTAATAATCGAGGTGTAATCCTGATTATGGGTGATATCCGGATACATGCTTTCGACACAGGCTTTAAAGTGATCAATGAACTCGGCAGTTTTTCCGAGAGGCAGGAACATATAGTCTGGCGCTACACAGGTCTGACCGGCATTCCAGAGTTTGCCCACCGCAATCCGCTGCGCGACATCGCGCAGATCAATCGATGGATGCACCAGTACTGGCGATTTACCGCCCAGTTCCAGAATCACCGGCACCAGATTTTCGGCAGCGGCTGCCATGACGGTTTTACCGACTGCAGTTGAGCCGGTGAAAATCAGTTTATCGAAAGGCAAACGACAGAAAGCATCTGAAATCACACCGCCACCATTCACCACAGCGACCAATTCTTTAGGGAAGGCTTCAGCCAAAGCTTTTTCTAAAACTTCACCAAAGGCAGCGGATGCACTGGAAATTTTGATCATGGCATGGTTGCCGGCCGCCAGTGCGCAAATCAGGGGGCCAATCGACAACAACAGCGGATAGTTCCATGGTGCGATAATCCCAACCACGCCTAAAGGCTGATATTGTACCCAGGCTTTAGCCGGCTGATGAATAATGCCGACATGACGCTTGGAGGGTTTCATCCACCGGGTCAGGTTTTTGCTGTAATATTTGATATGTTCCAGACAGGTGAGCAGTTCACCAATCTTGGTTTCCCCGATTGAACGGTTACCATAGTCCTGATTAATTGCATCAGCAAATTGATCTTGATACTTAACTAAGATACGCTTAAGTCGAGCTAAACGATCGATACGTTCCTTTGCAGTCGGCAGAGGGTAGTGTAAGTAAGCGTGTTTTTGTTGCGCCAAGACTTCATTCAGATATTGGCTATCAAAAAAATGTGGTGTCATTGATGTTGTTTTTGTGTGACTGTTCATGCCGCACTACCATTATTCAAAAATCGATTAATTAATTTTTAGAGCAAATACTCTAATTAGTCAAGTGACTTTGTGTGTTAGCCTGCTAATGCATGAACTGAATGGTTATTTTAGGATGTCCCAAACCAAAACCTTAAAAACTAAAGAGCGTATCTTGCAGCTCAGTTTGCAGCTGTTTAACGAGCGTGGCGAACGATCGGTAACCACCAATCACATTGCGGCTGAACTCGGCATGAGCCCGGGTAACCTGTATTATCATTTCCGCAATAAAAATGAAATTATTAAAGAATTGATGGAACAGTACCAGCATCAGACCCTGGAAATGCTGGCGCTTCCGGATGACCGTGCGCTGGATGCCAATGACAAGGTGCATTATTTTCAGGTACTGAGCAGCCAGCTCTGGGCTTACCGTTTCCTGCATCGTGATGTCTATCATCTGGTAGAAAATAACGAAGATTTTCGCAAGATGTATCCACGCTTTGCCGGACAGGTGATGCAGCAGGGCCAGAAAATCTATAAGGGCTTTGTTAATGCAGGCCTGATGGACATGACCGATTCAGAAATTGAAGCACTGATCATTAACCTGTGGATTGTACTGACCAACTGGACCAACTTCCTGTATATGTCAGGTCATCTGACCGATTCCAATACCCTGGAAGAAAAATGGGTCTGGCAGGCACTGCGCCAGATGGTATTCCTGGAAGGGGCGTATTTGCGTGGTGAAAGTCGTCAAACCTATGAAGGTTTATTGAGTAGTTTGGGCTCTTCGGAACTTTTTGCCAGCCTGTCGTCATCTAAAGATTCTGAATCTGAACAAACTATTCAGAATATCCAAGAAACGCGCTAGAATACTCGGCTTATTTTTAATTTAACTGATTAGTGACTTAAACCAACATGAATATGACGACTGCTAACACCGCACGTTTATTGATTACTTGTGAAGACAAGCCGGGCATCGTGCAGGCTGTTTCGAGCTTCTTGTATCATCAAGGTGCCAACATTACTGCGCTTGACCAATATGCGACAGCAGCGCAGGGCGGACGTTACTTCATGCGCGTTGAATTTGAATTAGATAATCTTCAAAGTCGTAAAGAAAGTATTATCCAGACTTTTGCAGCGAATGTGGCAGAACGCTATGGCATGCAATGGCGTCTGGCTCTGGTCAGTGATGTGAAAAAAGTCGGTATTCTGGTGTCTAAAGTCGATCATGCCTTGCTTGAGCTGTTATGGCGTCATGCGCGTGGTGGTTTGCCTTGTGAAATTACCAAAGTGGTGTCGAATCACGAGACTTTACGCGAAGCAGTTGAAAACTTTGGTATTCCATTCGAAGTCGTGCCGGTGACCAAAGATAACAAACCTGAAGCTTATGCAGAAATCGACCAGTTGATGCAGGGCAATGACCTGTTGGTGCTGGCGCGTTATATGCAGATTCTGGATGAAGAATTTGTCAGCAAGTGGGAAATGAAAGTGATCAACATTCACCATTCTTTCCTGCCAGCTTTCGTAGGTGCCAATCCGTACAAACAGGCCTATGAAAAAGGCGTGAAGCTGATCGGTGCAACTGCGCACTATGTCACTGCGGATCTGGATCAAGGTCCGATCATCGAGCAGGATGTGGAGCGTGTGAACCATGACTTTACCGTTGAGCAGTTACGTGAACTCGGTCAGGACGTGGAACGTAATGTATTGGCCCGTGCGGTAAAATGGCATTTGGAAGACCGTATTATTGTCGATGGCAACAAGACTGTCGTGTTCCAATAAGACTTGCATTGAGTTTTAAAAAGGCATACTTTTAGTGTGCCTTTTTTGTTTTGATGCAAAAAAGTCAGTTAAAGGTAGGATTAGCGGTTGCAAATGAAAACACTTCTCATTTATTATTGGCATACTTTAATTGTGCTAACCGATGAGCTTGATAGTTTGTTCCACATCATCTCCTCAAGGTAATAGATTTAATGAGTCAAGTTGCTGCGCCCCAAATGCCTACACCGCCGAATCAGATGAAAAAGAAAGTCATCTCTATCGTGGCGGCTGTACTGATTGGGCATGTGGGTGTGTTATATGCGATCAGCCAGATGAAAGCACCTGAGCTGACACCCATTGATAAGCAACCCTTAAAAGTGCGCTTTGTAAAACTCCAGGAAGCGCCAAAACCTTTACCGTCAAAGCCGAAGGCCGAGCCACAAAAAGAGCCGCCTAAGCCTAAAGAAGTCAAAATTGTCGATAAACCGCTGCCACCACCACCGAAAAAAGTAGAAAAAATCGAGCAGGTGAAAAAGGCTGAAGCGCCAAAAGTGGTTAAAGCACCACCAGTTGAAGCAAAACCAACCCCAAGTCCGGTTGTACCGACAGTGGTCACTGAAACTAAAATTAAACCGGCACCTGCTCCGGTCGCGCCACCTGCGCCTGTGACACCGCCAGCACCTGCTGCGCCGCCATCCCCGAAAAGTGTATCGATTGGTGGGGGCGTGTCCTGGCAGCGTTCACCAAAAGTCTCACTCTCTGCAGGTGAATTAAAATCAGCCTGTTCACTGGTAGTAGATGTTTCAGCGAATGAGCAGGGTAAAGTAGTCTCTGCAACTGCACGAAATTCAAGTTGTAGCCCGGCGGTAACGCGCAAAGTAGAAGCAGCGGTACGTCGTGCACAACTCACCAAATATGTTGAAAATGGTGTGGCTTATCCAACACGCGTGGAACAGCCTTTCGATTTTCAGGTTAAATAACGGCTCACCCATTAGGAGTTCGAATATGAACTTTTCAGTTTATTGGCAACACGCTGATGCAGTCAGTAAAACGCTGTATTTCGTGTTATTGGCAATGTCGATCGCGACATGGACCATTTTTGTGCTGCGTTTGATGGGCACTCGCCAGCTGAAACAGATTGCCTATGCTCAGTTATCTAAAGCATTGGAACAACTGAAAACCAAACTGGCTCCTTTGGGCTTTGAACAGCGTAAGGCAGTGGCAGAACAGGCACTGTTACGCCAGATTTCAGCAGAAAAAGCCAATGCCGAAAAAGGTGTATCAGTTCTGGGTACGATTGCCTCAATTTCACCATTTGTCGGTTTGTTCGGTACAGTATGGGGCATCTTCCATGCGTTGGTTGCTGTTGGTAAAAGTGGTCAGGCTGGTCTGGCACAAGTGGCAACCCCAGTCGGTGAAGCATTGATTATGACTGGCTTAGGTCTGGCAGTCGCGATTCCTGCGGTACTGGCTTATAACATCTGTGTCCGTGCTAATCGTGGTTTGGCACACGAGTTACAAGATCAGGCACATGGTCTGCTGATTGATACTATGCTGCAACAGGAATCTGCTGCAAAAAAGTCTGATGAAAAAGTAACACAACAGAGTTTCGTGGGAGGTCAAGCTTAATGGCTTTTCAACTGGGTGAAGACAACGATGTAGGCATGAATGAGATGAACCTCATTCCCCTCATCGACATTATGTTGGTATTGATGATCATCTTTCTGGTGACAGCGACCGTTGCGAACCCATCAATTCCATTAACCTTGCCACAAACTACTGCGGAGATTATCGATCTGCCGCCTGAAAATGTCACGATCAGCATCAATGCCGAAGGTGACATTGCTTGGAATGGCGATGTACTGACGCTAGAGCAGCTTGAAACCCGTTTTAATGAAGCGGGCCAAGCTGAACGTCAGCCGACTATTGTGTTGAAAGCGGATAAAGAATCACGTTATGACTCGGTGGCGCAAGTCATGTCGCGTGCGAGTGGAGCCGGACTCAGCGATATTGCTTTTGCAACCGATAACTAAGATTTAGATAATAAAAAAAGCGACTGATTGCAGTCGCTTTTTTTATGCCCATTTTTCGTGAATCTTAATGGGTTTTTAATAGGGTCGTAAATTTGCTGCGTAATTTATTCAATTTTGGCGGAATGGCAAAATTGCAATAGCCCTGGGTCGGGTTCTTGGCAAAGAAGTTTTGATGATAGTCTTCCGCCGGATAGAAAGTCGGGGCAGGGCTCAGTTCAGTTACCACATTGATGCCATCGGCTTTCAGGGCATCCATCGCCTGCTGCGCCTGTTGCTGCTGCTCATCATTCAGATAATAAATCACAGAACGGTACTGGGTGCCGACATCATTGCCCTGACGGTTTAATGTAGTTGGATCATGGGTCGCAAAAAATACATCGAGCAACTGGGTATAGTTAATCTGGTTTTCATCGAAATCGATCAGAATGACTTCGGCATGGCCGGTATTGCCACCACAGACATCATCATAGTTTGGCTGAGTTGTGTGCCCACCTGCGTAACCGCTGACGACCTGCTGAACCCCCTGGATCTGTAAAAATACGGCTTCAGTACACCAAAAGCATCCCCCACCGAAAAGTGCCTGTTGCATGGTTGATTCCTCATTCAATTAAATAACTCAATCGGGCTGATGGTTAAATTCCAGCTCATCAGTATGAAAGATAAAAAAGCCTGTCCATACAGGCTTTTTGTAGGGAAGTATTAACGCGGCTGAACAGCACTTTCCAGCTGGATCAAGAGATTTCCATGGCGATCCAGTAATTTTAAGGTTTTACCAAACACTTGATAATGAGTCACTTTGGCTAAAGCTTCATTAAATTTCTGATCAAGCTGATCGTTGTTCATACAGGCCATACGGGTAGTGGCCATCTGGCTCAGGGTCAGCGTGTCTTTTGCTGCTGTGTAGCTGCCCATAATCCGGTTACAGCTATCTGAACCTGAAACGCGCTGGGTACTGGCATCAAATTGCAGACTCGGAACATTGCGTGCGGTTGGCACCGTCTTGATTTCAGTATTGCCAATCTGGGTTGCAATCCAGATACGATTTTGCAAAAGTTGTAAATGATTCGCGGTTTGTGTCGTGGCTGTATTGGGTACAGTTTCGCAGCCCATGACCGTTAAAACCGAGCCTAGAATCGCGATTGCAGTTAATTTTTTTAGCATGAGAGATACTCTGATCATTGACTAGCTGTTTGTATATAAACAAAAAAATGATCAAGGTTCCAGTTGATTTTGTATCTTTATTGAAGTGGATTTGCTACACAGTTATTGCATGTCGGGTTTTGGTAGGCCCTGCCGGATCAGGCGTGAATAGTCCTGACTGGAGAGATTAGCGGTGCGTTCTACCCGTGGATTGACATGTGCCCGTTGATACCAGGTGTGCATATCCCAAGACTGTTCCAGTACTTTAAGATCATAGAGATAATTCGGTAAATAGCCGGAGGCAAGCAACCGGTAATCTGAGGGTAGCTGTTGTTGCGATATCGCCTGAACCATATCAAAGACTAGTGTGGTGCAATTACTGGTCAGGGTATTGTACCATTTTGGCTTTTGGGCCAGTTCATCGGCCTGACGCAGATATTCCTTGAATAGCGCTTTAGCCTGAGCTTGCGGCATTTTGACTGGGAAAAAATAGACCTGTTCACCACGGACATTGCTACGGGTATAGACAATATCCTTTTCATCCGATGCGACCAGACTCAGTTCATATTTTCGGAAAAAGCCACCAATCGCTGAAAACTCTTCATTCTTTTCCTTGCGAATTTCAATCGAGAAGGTGAGTGGCTTTTGATTGGCAAAATCGAAGCTGACCAGGGTATGGGCAATTTTAGGCCCCATCCAGTAGGAAGTAATGATGTTCACGCCAGTAATCTGATTCAGATCAAAACTGCGGCTTTCCCAGCGTTCGATATAGCGACCATCGGCCTGCCAGTCAAAGTTGCGGATATTGTGTAAGGTAACCTGATCGCCTTGCTGCTCATAATGCAGAAGCTGGGAAACCTCAGGATTCCACTCTCGATCCTGACGCGCTTCCAGACTGAAATATCCCAGCAGACAGAATAAAAAGGCCAGAAGATAAAGAACGCTATCCACTTGGCGGGAGATCAGATGCCGGGTGAAATAAATCCCGAGAACGACCAGTGCAAAGGTCAGCCAGAGTCCAATCAGCATCAAGCTGCCGATTTTTCCAATAGGTTGATGCACCCAAAGCATCAGGCTGAGCCACAAACTCGACAGAATGACGAATAAAGTAAACAGACTGCCCAGCAGCCACAGACTCCAGTGCCTGGAAATATATTCGCGTCCCTGCATCATCACTTTTTCATGAGAAATAGGTTTTATTTTCTGTAGGTTGCGAACTCAAAAGCAATGCCGGTTTTGTCGTCGATATGTTGCTCGGCGGCGACCTTTTTAAATTCCGCTGGAATCTCTGGATAATAGGCATCGCCCTGTACATCCAGTTCGACATGCGTCAGTTCTAGACGGTCTGTAATATTCATGGTCTGTTTAAAGATTTCACCGCCACCAATGATGAAAATGGTTTCGGGTTTTTCTGAAGCCTTTACATCTGCAACGGCCTGACTCAGCGCATCTTCAATGCTATAAGCGACTTTGGTGCCTGCAAATGCCCAGTCTGGATCACGGGTAATGACCCAATTCACCCGTTTAGGCAAGGTACGTCCCATCGATTCTAGTGTCTTGCGACCCATCACCACCACACCGCCTTGGGTGATTTCCTTGAAGTGTTTCAGGTCGGCAGAGATATGCCAAGGTAGGTCATTGCCCTTGCCGATACAACGCTGCTGATCCATGGCAACGACGTGTACAACTTCTAAATCTTGAAATGACATGTATTGAATCCTTCTTATCAAGCCCAAAGTCCTTCGTGTAATTTTTTACTGGTACGAAAGAAAGGTTAAAAATCTATATTGATTGCCTTCATGCTTTAGGGCTAGGAATATATTTTGAAAGGAGGTGGCGATTCACGCGTGGTAAAAAACCTCTTCCTAGCCCTCTCCTAGGAGGAGGGGGAACTTTATAATAAAGAAAATTAAACAGCGACAGGGGCTTTAATTCCTGGATGAGATTCATAACCGACAATTTCGATATCTTCAAATTTGAAATCGAACAGGTCTTTAATCTCGGGATTTAGTTTTAATTGACAAAGGCCGAGTGGCTCACGGCTGAGCTGTAATTGTGCCTGTTCAAAATGATTGCTGTACAAGTGGGTATCGCCACCAGTCCAGACAAAGTCACCAACCTCCAGATCACAGACTTGCGCGATCATATGCGTCAACAAAGCATAGCTGGCAATATTAAATGGTACACCCAGAAATACATCGGCACTGCGCTGATACAACTGACAAGACAATTTGCCATTGTGCACAAAAAACTGGAACAGGGTATGGCAAGGGGGTAAGGCGACCTGACCCGCTTCATTCGGGTTCCAGCCGGACACGATCAGACGACGCGAATTCGGATTAGTTTTAATTTCATTGATCAACCATTTGATCTGGTCAAAACCGTCCTGATTATAGCTATTGTCTGCATTCTTGCTGGCCCCAAAATTACGCCATTGATGGCCGTAAACTGGGCCTAATTCGCCTTCAGGACGGCCAAAACGCGCAGTCTGTTCTGCGGTCGCCCATTCATCCCAAATCGAGACTTTATTGTCTTTTAAATACTGAACATTGGTATCACCTTTCAGAAACCATAACAATTCAATCACGATAGAACGGAAATGAACTTTTTTGGTGGTGAGTAAAGGGAAACCTTGGGAAAGATCAAAGCGCATCTGATGACCAAATACCGAACGTGTACCTGTACCGGTACGGTCGCCTTTATCGCCGCCGTTGTCGAGGATATGTTGTAAAAGGTCAAGATATTGGCGCATAGTTCTCTCTATTTGAATCTGTTGAAAATCGCCGTTTTAACAGCAGAATGGATTATTTTATAATCACTTTTCTGTCGAAAGGGACAATTTAAATTGCGCACATCATAGCATTTTTTGATGAGCTTTCATCGCCCAAATTGAGAATAAAAAAGACCTCCTGATGGAGGTCTTCTGATTGCAGTTTAAGCGGTTTTATGGCCAGTATGGACTGTATGAATCAGATCAGACAGATCATAACCCAAGGATTCTGCATAACTTAAATATTCGCGTTGAGTCGCTTCGTCCAGACTGGTACCGCGATGCAATAACCATAAATATTCTTTATTCGGCTCGCCTACAAGCGCAGTTTGATAATCGGGGTCGATTTTTAATACCCAGTAATCGCCCTTGGTAAACGGAATCCATCGCAGGCCTTCAGGTAAAAAGCTGACTTCAAGCTTGGCATGCTCTGCATCGACAATGGTCGCTTCAGCAATAGCTTCATCCAGTTTACCATCGCCATCCAGACAACGGTTTTGAATCCGAACCTTGCCATTTTCATTCAAGCTATATACCGCAGAAATATCGGTGCTGTCTTCAGGTTGATGTTTCATCGGCAAGCGTGCAATTTCATACCAGGTGCCTAAATATTGTTCTAAATTAAAATTTGAAACGGCACTTAAAGTCTGACTCATTTTTCTTCTCCGTTTAGTTCAATATTTAAAAATGCCGCATCAGTGTAATACAGGGTGCAAAGCTCAAAATGATGTAATCATGTAGTGAAATGTTGTCTGAAAATGGCCGAGTTACAGATTAAATCCATAGGGTTTGAGTAGAATAAAATAACGGCTCATTTTCTCTATTTCAGGCTGAAAAGGCTTTGCAAGGCGTCGAAGTTAGCTTTGCTTTACATTTTTTTGCAAAGATAATGGGTTTTGTAACTGTATTAGAAAGAACGGCTTAATTTGAATGCCGGAAAAATAGACAAATTTATTTACATTTTTAATGTGAAAGATAACATTTAAACGACTAGTATTCTCGGCTTGTTAACAATATGAAAGCCTAAATTACAGGCGAGGAGCGGTTGGTAAGGCATGATCTATGATCATCAAGTAAACATGAGCGAAGTATATGCTCCTGTCCAAGCGAATATCATGGTGCGTTCCCAATCGGAGCAAAGACCTAAAAAGTCATCCCAAAAAGCCACTGTCCGTAACGCTTCAGGCGTAAGCAATGGCCATCGTATCAATATCGAGAAATTTACCAGTTATCTGCAAGGCATTACCCGAAATACCAGTACACAGAAATGTGCGCGCAGTATTCGTGTCGGTCTGCAATCTTCTGGTGCGAAAATTGTGAATCATCCGGTCGCAGCAGCAGATTGGGGAAGTACCCTGATGCAGCTGGGTTATAAGAAAATTAATGCTTCTTTTGATCGGCCGAAAAAAGGCGATATCTATATTATTGACCGTACTCAGGGACATAAATATGGACATATCGCGGCTTATTCAGGTAGTGCCTGGGTATCGGATTTTAAACAGCGAGATCATGCGGTTTATCGCAATAAAAACGTGACTTATAGTTACTATCGTCTGGAAACTTACTTCTAAGAAAACACTGCGAAGTGATCAGTCCTCAAAACGCTTCGCACGGCTTTCATAGATTGAAACGATAAATAATCCAATCGCGGCAAAGCCAAGACATTGCAGACCCAAGGCAAATTTGCCCCATTGCTGGTGCTGTTCTGGTAAATAGCCAAACAGGGTAATTAAGGCAATGATGGGAATGACCCGGCTCAAGGCGCTAAAGCCATTTGCATAGGGATTGGATTTTGAGATTTTCAGGCGGAAATGGTGCAGTAAATGCACGACAATTCCAATCGCTAAACTCACCCCCACAAATACCGGATCTAACTGGGCCACAGTCGATGCTGTATAAATCAAAATACAGGTCGCAATAATGACTATCAGCTTGATTTGACGGCTACAGCGTTCGGAATACCAGAACTCAAGCATGGGGTGAACCCGCATCTGATTTGTTCTGATTGAGCAGCGACAATGGTGAAAACAGGCAAATCGCCAGTGCCATAAAGGCAATACCTTGTGCACCCGGAATCAGGATTTCACCCTGTTGCATATTCATAAAAACTAAAGCAATCAATAAGGCAATTGGAATCCAGGTCAGTAATCTATACAGCAAACCGGTCGGGTTTTTGTTAGCAAAGTGGATTTTGCAGTAACGGCAGATCAGAAAAACAATGCCGGTACCGACAAACATCAGAATCGAATCTAAGGGCAGTGGTTCCATCCAGTACAAGCCTGCAGCTGTCGCTGCAATCACAATAAAGATCAACAGTTTTTTGAGAACAGATACCTGCGGATTAAACCAGAACTCAAGCATAATGATGAAAGAATAGAAGAGATAATCGGCACTTTAGCATATTTTGAGTATAAAAAAGCGAGGCCTTTGCCTCGCTAAATTACGCGATTTTCTCAGCTATTTTTTTGTGGACCCCAGTCATATGTTTTCTTCTGGTAGGCATACCACATCATCCACAAGCCAATCAGGATCATTGGCAGGCTCAGGAATTGTCCTTTGCTCATCCAGCCAATAAACAGCTGGCCATTGTCCGGCTCACGGAAGAATTCAACTACAAAACGTGCCAGGCCATAACCGATCAGGAACAGCGCAGAAACTGCCATACGTGGACGTGGCTTCGAGCTGAACCACCACAGTATAATAAACAGGATCAGGCCTTCACATAGTGCCTGATAGAGTTGAGATGGATGACGAACCAGTTGCAGCGGATCGGTCGGAAAGATCATGCCCCAGGCAAAGTTTGGGTCGGTGACCTGACGGCCATACAGTTCGCCACCAATAAAGTTACCAATTCGGCCAAACATCAAGCCTGTCGGTACGCAAGGTGCGATAAAATCCAGAGTCTGGAACCAGGTCATCTTATATTTCTTGCACCACCACAACATGGCCAGAATGACCCCGAGGAAACCGCCGTGGAAACTCATGCCACCGGTCCAGATCTGGAACAGCCATAAAGGATCGGCGAGGAACTGGGAAAAACCGTAGAAGAAGACATAACCGACACGGCCACCGATGATCACACCGAGAGCACCGAAGAAAATCAGATCAGACACCATATCCGGTGTCCAGCCACGTTGTTTGGCGCGAAACGTCGCCAATCCCCAGGCAAATAAAAATGCCAGTAAGTACATCAATCCATACCAGTGGACTTGTAAGGGCCCGAGCGAAATCGCGACGGGATCAATATTGGGATAGGTGAGCATTCCTGTTCCTTGTGATTCTGTTTTGCACAGATTTTAGCTTAAAGCAAAGAAAAATGTTGTACATTCAATGTGTAAAGATCGAGAGCGTAAATTATGTGTATCGTGGCATTGGCTTGGCAGGTTCTGGATCAGAGCCCATTATGTCTGATTTCAAATCGGGATGAGTTCTATCAGCGTCCTACGCAGGAGCTGCATGAATGGGAGAATAGTCCGATAATTGCCGGGCAGGATCTACAGTCGGGCGGTACCTGGATGGGGATTACGGCTTCCGGTCGCTGGGCAGTAATTACCAATTTTCGTGATGGACAGGACAAAGGGCATTATCCGACTTCACGTGGACATATCATCCAGAACTTTTTAGATTCTGACTTAACACCGATCCGATTTGCCCAAGATCTGGAACAACGCCAGTGTGACTATGCCGGCTTTAATCTTTTTATGGGGGATCAGGATCAGGCGGTGTATATGAGCAATCGCGGTGAAGCACCACAAGTACTGGCGCATGGCGTCTATGTGGTTTCGAATGGCCTGATGAGCGAAGACTGGTACAAGACCCGCCATTTACGTAAACGCTTTACCCAGGAATTTTTACCGATGCTGCAATACCAGGAGATCGCAGAAGCAGATTTGTGTCATGCAGTCTGGGATATTCTGGAAGATGAACGCAAGGTGATTCCGGAGCTGCTGCCAGACACAGGTATCTCCGTGGAAATGGAACAGCTGCTGTCTTCGACTTTTATCCAGAGTCCGGCCTATGGCACCCGCTGCTCAAATTTTTTGAGAATGCAGCAGGGACAATGGCACTGGATCGAGAAGTCACAACAAGGTACAACCGCAGGTCAAACTATTGAGAAAATAATTAGCCTAAAATAATCACCGGATATAAAAAATGCCGACAGATGTCGGCATTTTTGAATAACAGCTTTTTATACGGTCGCTTGTTCCAAAGCTTCACCCGCAATGGCACCGCCATCTTTACGGGTAATGACCACAGTCGCAGAGCGAGGTACTTTGCCTAAACGGCTATAACGCTCGCTTTGGTTGGCTGGCCATGCACCCCCTGGATGCTGAACGTTGACAAAGATCGCTTTGTAGTCCGGGGTAATAGTCACGCCGGTAATTTCACAACCCGATGGACCAGTCAAAAAGCGACGAACACGATCATTACTGAGTTTGGCACCAACAAAGGTTTCCTGTCCTTCTGCCTTGGTACTGGCGGCAATCACTTTAGCACCATCACCCACAGTACCCGGAAGTGCTGCCAGCATCATACAGTTGGTTTCATCGGTGTACTGACCATCATCGGTCTGAATCCACAGAATCCCGCGCGGATCGAACCACATGCCGTCCGGGCTGGAGAAGTCATTTAAATCATCCAGACCTGACAGGTTGATGTTAGAAGCAGCACGTGCTTCTGCACCGAACAGGAAAATATCCCAAGCAAAACTTGTCGCTGTCACTGTATTTTTAGCTTCACTGAAACGAATGATATGACCATTCATATTGCCTGAATTGCTGGCGCTTGAACCTTTAAAGTCGATGTAGCTACGTGGGTTGGCAGCATCAGTTTCATATGCACGACCACGGTTGCTGTTGTTGGTTAAGGTTACATACACTTCGCCATTTTCAGGATTCACGGCAACCCATTCTGGACGGTCCATTTTGGTCGCACCTACATGGTCAGCAGCAAGACGGGCATTGATGACGATGTCATCTTGGCCTGCAAACGGATAGATTTCATTGGCAGCAGTTAAACCATTTTTGCCATGAGTCAGTTCTAGCCATTCACCTGTACCGTCATCATTGAATTTAGCGACATATAATGTCCCTTTATCCATGTATTTATCACCAGCGGTATAACCACCATTAATGTCTTTTGGATCCCAGACTGCTTCAGAAACAAATTTATAGATATATTCGCCGGTCGCGTCATCACCCATATAGAAAGCTAATGGCTGACCCGGAATAGGGTTACTACATCGGCAGTCCTCGTGTGCAAAACGACCCAGTGCAGTACGTTTAACTGGACGTGTAGTCGCGCTAAATGGATCAATCTCTACAATGAAGCCACACGTATTCATGACATTACGATAATCTGCTAAAGCATTTGTGCCTTTAACTGAAATATCCCAACGATCATAAAGTCCTTTATCACCGGTTAATTCAGCAACAGGGGTATTCCAGCGGTATTGAGATGAACGGGCATCAGTACCACCACGACCATAACGTGATAATGAAATTTCTTCTTTTGCAATAGCGCGGGTGTCATTGGCTTGACGAGCGAAATAACCACTCCAGTTTTCTTCAGCCGTTAAGTAAGTTCCCCATGGCGTATAACCATTACCACAATTGGCAAAGGTACCGCGAGTTAACGTCCCATCTGGTGAGAAAATAGTTTTGACTAAGTCAGAACCACGCGCTGGCCCATTAATTTCCATCTCGGTTGCTGCAGTGATACGACGGTTAAAATTAGAATTTAAGTTGATTTTAACGTCTTGTGTATTTGCATCTTTGCTGATCTCAATAACAGAAACACCATGCGCATTCACTTCACGGAGTACCTGATCTTCTGGACGTACACCATCGATGGTAATTGTACCTTCTGGTGTATGGAGCTGAGATTGTTGTAGATATTCGTGGTTTAAAACAAGTAAACCTTGTGTTGATTCTTTGGCAGCATAATTTTTGTTGGTTGGATGCATACCGAAGAAGCTCATACCATCATGGTTATCGCCTGAACGGAACTGGTAAGAAGCACCAGAAGCTAAGGTTGCATCGGTCTTTTCTGGATACGCAGGGTTGATTGGATCGCCTACTGCATACAATACTTTAAGCTCATAACCTTCGGGAACACTAAAGAAGTTTTGGGTATTCTTGCGAACCGGCTCAAAGGCTAATTTATTCGGACGTGCTTTTAGATCACTCCATGCATGTTGATCTGGGCTAGTGGTGTCTGGTGGTGTAGTTGGATTACCGTCAGGAGTACCAGAATCATTATCATCATCTGAACAGCCACTTACTGTTGCTGCAAATGCTAATGCCATTGCCCCACTTGTAGTTTTCGCAATAAAGCTGCGGCGGCTAGTATATTGATCCAGAATCGTTTGGAAGTGCGTGTTATTTGAGTTGTTACTGTCTTCAACCAGATCCTGGCAAGGTATCATGTCTTCATTTTTCATTTTAAAGTCCCAATTAAAAAATAAGTGCTTGGTGGTGTAGAAGTTTTCAATACCTTAAGCTTGGGATATGACAGTAATCTTAAGAAAATATTTCATTAAAGTTAAATAAATCAGTATTTTATTAAAATTTAAGAAACAAAAAGACAGCCAGAGCTGCCTGAGTAAGTCGATATTTTTGTTGTTTTGGATAGTTATTGTTATTCAGTCTTTAACCGACGTTTTTCAATCAGTTTCCCTGCCAGTAAACCCAGTTCAAACAGCAGCCACATCGGGACAGCCAGCATGATCATCGACAGGGCATCCGGAGGTGTGACGAACATTGCCACAAAGAAGCAACCCACAATAATAAAGCGCCGTTTCTCGATCAGAGTCTGTGTCGAAACTGCACCAATCAAGATCAGAACCAGGGTAATAATGGGAATCTCAAAAGTAAAACCAAAGACCAGAAACAGCTTTAAACAGAAGCTAAGATAACTGTTGATGTCGGTCATCGGGGCTACAGTTTCAGGCGAAACACTGATAAAAAAATGCAGAATCGAGGGCAATGCCACAAAGTAGGCAAAGCTGATGCCGGTATAAAAAAGTACGATACTGCCGATCAGAAGCGGCAAGGCCAGGCTCTTTTCTTTGGCATACAGCGCAGGCTTAATAAAGGTCCAGAGCTGATACAGGATAAACGGCATCGCAATCATCAGCGCGACAAAGAAGTTCAGCTTAAACGGTGCCATGAAGGTTGCAGTGACATCTGTGGCAATCATAGTTGAGCTGGTAGGTAGCTGTGCACGCAAGGGTTCAGACAACCATTGATAAGTCTGATTGGCAAAGGGTAATAAGCAGAAAAACAGGCCAATCAGGACAGCAACCACTTTAAACAGATGCTTTCTTAAGATGATCAAATGCTGGGTAATCGGCATCTGTTCGAGGTTCAGCGCTGCAGCATCATTGGAGGCTGGTGTGGTCGGCAAGGATGTCATACGGCCACCTTCATTTCTGTATAGCGTTGTTCGGAAATCACGGTTTGAATTGCTGTAGGCTTGGGTAAATACACGGGTGATACAGGCTGTATCACCGGCTGATAGCTGAGCAAGGGCTGAACAGCTTGCGATTTTATTTTTACTTCATCGGTTGCCATCGGTTGCTGCAAATCTGTCATTTGTGCCTGCATCTTGGCTTCCAGTTCCTGAATCCGTTGCATTTCAGCCTGCATCTGTTCACGTAGCTCGGACAGGCGCAATTCACGATCAAGATCATTCTGAACATTGCTCACCATACGCTTGATCTTACCGTACCATGTTCCGACAAAACGGACTGCTTCCGGAAGCTTATCTGGCCCAAGAACCAAAAGCGCAATAATCCCGAAAATCAGCAGCTCGGTCATTCCAATATTGAGCATAGCGAACTCTTAACTTTTAACCGAATGTTCAGGCGTTTTGACCTGGGCATCAATGGTGCGTGGCTCTGCAAGCTTGGCCTGTTCAACCTCTTCATCCTTTACTGATTTTTTAAAGTCTTTAATCGCGCCGCCGACGTCTTTACCCAAATTTTTAAGTTTCGATGTACCGAACAATAAAATCACCACAATTGCGAAAATCAGCACATGCCAAATTGATAATCCTGCCATTATTTTATCCTCTATATTTCATGCACCTATCTCAGCAGGCTTGTATGACAGCGCGGTGACGCTTTGATGACAGTTTGCCGACACGGCAGCAGGGGAATGAATCACTCATATAAAAATTTCATAATTCAATGAAAAGTATGCTGTGCTAGCATACAGCCTGATATGGAAATCTCAGCAGCATTGTCATGGCCTTGATTCTTCCCCTCCTGTCTTTTCTGATCGGTTATTGGGGTGTGCAATATTTAAAACCGGTTCGACCTCTCTTGGCAGCTTTATTGGCAAGGGTCCTGATTCCGGTACTGATTATTTACAATATGGTGTTTTACCAAGAGGGCAGTTTGTGGTTAATTGCCTTTAGCTTTTTCTGTTCCTGTGTGTTCTTTGCCTTATTTTATTTCACCCTGAAAAATAAACTGCGTGCTTTATGTTTGAGCTATTTAAACGGGGCATGGCTGGGGATTCCTTTTGCCCTGGCAGTCTTTGGCCCGCAAGCAACCAGTACCGTAGTTGCCCTGTACATCGGTGGTTCCTTGTTTGGCAGTATCTGTGCGGTGATGGCAGTCAGTGAAGCCAGACAAGATAGTGGCTATATTTTAAAGAATGTACTGCTCTCACCACCTGTGGTGGCACTGTCGGTGGCAGCGCTATTATCATTTTGGGATTTGAGCCACTGGCAGCAAGTACCCGGGATAGAGATGCTGTATCAGGCCAATAAAGTGTTGGTGACTTTTAGCGGCATGTGTGTGCTGGGAATGTGGCTGAGCAACGTGCGGATCAGCCGCTTCGATTTAATGCGCAGTCTGCAACTGATTTTTTATAGAGGGCTGTTTGCGGTTTTGCTGTGTATTGCCGCTTATTATTATTTACCTATTCCGCAGCAGATGCTGACTTATGCGGTAATGCTGATGTTCTTTTTATTGCCGCCTGCAGCCAATATTGTGGCACTGGAAACCCATTATCAGGGAACGGGCCATTCCGCCAAATATATTGCCTCGGGAACTTTGGCCAGTGCGATCTTGATTGCCCTATATGGGGCAGTCGTGCATGTATTGATGCCTACACTATAGATTCCCTCTCTTTTTAGGAGATGAGAAACGCTGTTTCGCAAGGGGAGAGGTGTATTTTAAAAATCCCTCACCCCAGCCCTCTCCCAAAGGGAGAGGGGTAATGGGAGGCGGAACTTACTTCGCCAAACTCGCCTTAAAAAACTGCATCGCTTGTCCACGATGACTGATTTTGTTTTTCTGTTCCTTACTCATTTCAGCACTAGCAATACCCAGTTCAGGTAACCAGAACAACGGGTCATAGCCAAAACCATTTTCACCACGTGCAGCTTCCAGAATTTCCCCGTGCCAGACACCCTGAAAGACTTGCGGTAAGGGGTCTTCGGCATGTTGGACCAGTGCCAGTACGCAAACAAACATCCCTTCAATCGCTTCACCATCTTGACGAAGCGGTTTGAGATCGGCCAGCAGTTTTTCATTATTGGCGGCATCGTTGCCATGTTCGCCAGCATAACGAGCCGAGTAAATGCCGGGAGCGCCTCCAAGAACCGGCACACAAATGCCTGAATCATCTGCAATAGCAGGTTTTCCGGAAATTTTAGAAGCATGGCGAGCCTTAATAATGGCATTTTCGACAAAGCTTAGACCGTCTTCGATCGCATCTTCGATATTCAATTTGCCTTGAGCCACGACTTCAACCGGCAGTTGTAGCTCGGCAAACAGTTTTTCAAACTCGGCAATTTTACCTTTGTTATTACTCGCCAATACCAGTGTGCCTTGGGATAACCAGTCAGTTGCAGCCATGTCAAAAACTCATTATTAGATAAAGAATGAGCGCTATTTTAGCAATGGATGAAGAATTTGCGGCAATAAAAAAGCACCCGAAGGTGCTATTTATACCATTCAGCTTATTGTGCCTGAATCCATCTGTCGGCACGGTCACGCGCCTGACGGATCTGTTCTTGGGTCAGGTTGGCCGCCAAAGCAGTTTTCTTGCCTTCAGATAAAGTAATCACTTTATTGTCGAGCATGCCATCACGGGTAGATAGTTCATACCACTGGTAAGCGCCCATATAGTTTTTCTTTTTCTCTTCCATCATGGCAAGATTAAAACTGGCACGGTTATCGCCACGGCTGGCGGCTTTTTCAAAATACTGACGCGCCAGCGCTTCATCTTTTCGGGTGCCCATGCCATCTGCCAGCATACGGCCGACATTCAGCTGGGCAACCGCTAGACCCTGATCCGCAGCAGCTTTATACCAGGCAAAGGCCTGTCGTTCATCTTTTTGAATATC
Organism: Acinetobacter lwoffii; assembly: GCF_049367455.1. GTDB lineage: Bacteria > Pseudomonadota > Gammaproteobacteria > Pseudomonadales > Moraxellaceae > Acinetobacter > Acinetobacter lwoffii_W. The sequence goes on along the minus strand of NZ_JBMPXW010000001.1, from coordinate 1,017,321 downwards.
TTTACCATACTGGTATTTGGTGGCCAAATAAAACTGTGCACCGGCCTGACCAGCTTTCGCTGCTTTGGTCAGACTGTTGATATCCATGATGGAATACTGAGCCGCTTGACTGGCAACAGATGGACTAGGTGCAACATAATCTGCATGGGCTTGCATGCCAAAAAGTCCCGCCAGTAGCGTCGTACTTAATAATAATTTTTTCATAGCGCGCTCACTCGATAAATTGCGACTTCACCAAATAGATTAGGGAGATGCTTGCTCAGCAAACTATCTTCTTGATTCCCGTTCACAGCGAGTCGATTAATAATTTTGATATTATTTTCCGCACAAAGTGCTTCAAAATCACGAAATGTACATAAGTGGATATTCGGGGTGTTATACCACATATACGGCAAGGCTTCAGAAACCGGCATTCTCCCTTTGATTGCCAAGAAAGACCGGGTCTTCCAATGTGCAAAGTTCGGAAAGGTAATAATGGCCTGTTTCCCCACACGCACCATATCACGCAATAATACGTCAGGTGCATCTACAGCCTGCAAAGCTTGTGCCATGACCACATTGTCAAAAGACTGGTCGGCAAAACGGCTTAAACCGAGGTTTAAGTCCTGCTGGATGATATTTAACCCGCGACTGACCGCAATTGCAATCTTTTCCTGATCAATTTCTAATCCGTATGCACGAATATCGTGCTTTTTACTCATTTGTGCCAGCAGTTCACCGTCGCCACACCCGAGGTCGAGTACGCTAGAACCGGGCTTGATCCACTTTTCAGCGAGTTGTTGATCGATACGCATTATACGGCCTCCTTTGGTGTTGCTTTCAGGTGTTCTTCACCACCCAGGAATGCACGCAAAGATTTTACATAGAGCGGAATAGGGAACAGGAAAGAGTCATGACCCTGTTCGGCATCAATATCCAGATAGCTCACAGGTTTATGGTTGCTAATTAAAGCATCCACGATTTCTTGCGAGCGGGCAGGAGTAAAACGCCAGTCAGTGGTGAATGACACCACCAGGAACTTGCACTGGGTATTGGCCATGGCTTTTTTGAGCGACTGTTCATATTCACGCGACGGATCAAAGTAATCCAGTGCCTTGGTCATGATCAGATAGGTATTGGCATCGAAGTTACGGCTGAACTGTTCACCCTGATAACGCAAATAGCTTTCGACCTGAAATTCGACATCGAAACCATACATAAATTTGCCTGATTTCAAATCGCGGCCAAACTTCTGCTTCATGGCTTCTTCGGACAGGTAGGTAATATGGCCGACCATACGTGCCAGAATCAGGCCACGTTTAGGATAGCTGTCATTTTCCAGATAACGGCCATTATGGAAATCTGGGTCTGACAAAATCGACTGACGTGCCACTTCGTTAAAGGCAATATTTTGTGCTGAAAGCTTTGGCGCGCTGGCAATAATCACGCATTTTCTTAAACGGTTTGGATAATCCACTGACCATTGCAATGCCTGCATGCCACCCAGTGAACCACCAATGATGGCATCCCAAGTATCAATCCCTAAACGATCAGAGAGCAGGGCTTGGGTTTTGACCCAATCGCGGACCGTAACCAGTGGGAAATCCGGGCCATAAGGACGGTTGTCATTTTCAGGGTTTGGCGAGATCGGGCCGGTAGAACCGCTACAGCCACCAATATTATTCAGTGAAACCACAAAGAATTTTGAAGTATCAATGGCTTTGCCGGGGCCAATACATGAATCCCACCAGCCGGCTTTTTTATCATCTGCATGATGATAGCCTGCGGCATGGTGATGACCGGAAAGGGCATGACAAATCAGAATGGCATTGGACTTATCGGCATTGAGTTCGCCATAAGTTTCAACCATCAGTTCAAAACGTGGGAGGATGCGACCGCATTCAAGCTCTAACGGCTCTTCAAATTGGAACTTTTGTGGGACAACAATGCCCACTGAGTCAGCTGGAAAAGACACGGGGAGGATTCGCCTTAAATCTTTAGTATGAATAATAAAAGGATACCATTTGCCGGTATCCTTCTAAAGTCATTTTAGTGCTATGAATTATTGCTAATTCTAATACAGCCGTTTAGACCGCAGCAGCAATCACCTGATCAGTGCTTAAAACACCCTGATCAATCAGACGGTTGGTCGAGGCAATAATTGCTTCGATGGAAGAGGTCACGATGTTGTCATGTACCCCGGCACCAAAGGCAGATTTACCAGTACCTTTCACTTGAAGTTCGATCAAGGCCAAGGCTTTGGCATGAGCACCTGAACTGATGCTGCGCTCTTCATAGTTCACCACGTCAATCGGCAACTGAAGTGCATCCAAAATCGCAGAAATTGGACCATTGCCTTCACCACGAACACGACGTGACTGGCCATCAATTTCAAGATCAAGCTCAATCACCTGATTGCCATTATCATCTGACAATTTGTAGTTTTTCGCAGAATAGTGAACGTTTTTAGCATCCACATAGGTTTCCTTGAACAATTTCCAGATTTCGGTCGCGCTGATTTCAGTGCCTTGCTCATCGGTACGTTTTTGTACGATCTGAGAGAATTCAATCTGTAAACGACGCGGCAAGATCACGTTGTAGTTCGATTCTAACAAGTAGGCAATACCGCCTTTACCTGATTGTGAATTGACACGAATTACTGCGTCATAGTCACGGCCCAAATCTTTCGGGTCGATTGGTAAATATGGCATATCCCACATTTCTTGGTCTTTCTGGAATTCGAAACCTTTTTTGATCGCATCCTGATGTGAGCCGGAGAATGCAGTAAAGACCAAATCACCTGCGTATGGATGACGTGGATGTACTGGCAAACCGGTACATTCTTCTACAGTCGCAATGATTTCATTGATGTTGGAGAAATCCAGGTTTGGCGCAACACCTTGGGTATACATGTTCAATGCGATTGCTGCCACATCGACATTACCGGTACGCTCACCGTTCCCAAACACACAACCTTCAACACGATCGGCACCAGCCATAATCGCCAATTCAGATGCCGCGATGCCGCAACCACGGTCATTATGACAGTGCACTGAAATAATCACGCCGTCACGACGCTGAATGTTGCGGTGCATCCATTCGATTTGATCGGCATAGATGTGTGGACCTGAAACTTCTACCGTTGCTGGCAAGTTCAAGATCACTTTATTGGTCGGTGATGCTTCCCAGATTTCAGTCACAGCATCACAGACATCTTTTGCAACTTCTAATTCAGTCGCAGTGAAACATTCCGGGCTGTACTGGAAGACAAATTCAGTTTCAGGCTGTTTTGCGGCATATTCTTTGACTTTTTGTGCTGCATTGACGGCTAATTGTTTTGCGCCCGCTACATCTACATTTAAGACTTTCTCGCGGAAAGTCGGTGAATTGGAGTTGTAGATATGCACAATGGCACGTTTTGCACCCTGTAAAGATTCAAAGGTACGAGCAATTAAATGATCACGAGCTTGAACCAAAACTTCGATATAAACATCTTCAGGAATATGATCTTCTTCAATCAATTTACGAGTGAAATCAAAGTCAATTTGCGATGCTGAAGGGAAACCAATTTCAATATGCTTGAAACCGATTTTCACCAACATCTGGAACATCTTGAATTTTTGCTCCATGTTCATTGGCTCGAAGATCGCCTGGTTACCATCACGCAGGTCAGTACTCATCCAGATTGGCGCTTTGTTGATTTCATTGTTCGGCCATTGACGGTCTGGTAAGTCCACACGTTGATACATGCGACGGTATTTTTTACTTGGATCAGCCAACATCATGAGAGAGCTCCTTATGCTAACTTGGGTACCGTAATCTTGGTTAAAGCGGTGCGTGGGTCAGCGGCATAGATTTTGTCTATTCATTGGGTTTTAGTGACAGTCTGGTTCAAACCTGAAATATGGTCTAAATATTGGTGGTTTAGCTTCACCAAATGCACTAAATGCCTTACTTATAATTTAAAGTTTAATCCACTTATCCCGAAAAGTTTTTGCTATTTTTATGGATTTTAGTCGTATGGTAATAAAGATTTTCTTATAAACTTTAAGAATTGAAAAATATTTTCACTTATTCTAAATATTGTATTTTATATTTTCTTAATTTGGACATAATGCGTTATTTATTACGTTCAATTGTGCCACAACGCAGTATATTTTGATAAACAATAAATCCAATGATTTTCAAAGATCATTGACCTCAGGGCATCTTTTAAAGTTCCGCCCATTTACGCATTAAATTATGATACAGATTGGTCAGTTTCATGACCTCTGCATGCTGATCGCCCAGCTGCATTCTCAGGTTTTGAATACTCTGATCCAGATTAAACAGCATATGCCGCTCTGCATCATCACGGATCATGCTTTGTACCCAAAAAAATGAAGCAATTCGACAACCGGCAGTGATTGGCGTGACTTCATGCAAGCTGGTCGATGGATACAAAATCATATCGCCGGCAGGCAATTTTACTTCGTGATAACCGTAAGTGTCTTCGACTACCAGTTCACCACCGACATATTCGTCCGGCTCACTTAAAAAAACCGTACAGGATAAATCCGTTCTGAGGCGTTCATTGCTGCCGCGAATACGACGAATCGAATTGTCGACATGAAAGCCGAAAGATTCATTATTTTCATAGCGGTTAAAAAGCGGGGGAATAATATCCAGTGGAATCGCCGCCGATAAAAACAGAGCATGCTGTCCCAGAGACTCAAGAATGATTGTGCTTAAATGCTGGGTCAGGGGATGATCTTCAGGTAATTGCTGATTCTGTTTCACTGTGGCAGAGAGCGTACCCGCGGTAACCTTGCCATTGACCCACTCAATCTTATTCATCTCCTCACGGAAATATTGCACCTGTTCTTTGCTCAGTACATTTGGAATATGATGCAGCACGAGAAACCCCTGAATAATCGTCTTTTAAAAATAACATAGCCCCCATCAGGAGGCTATGCGGTTGCATTGAATTAATATTTAAAGTTGACTGCTAACACTGCACTACGGCCTTCTGCTTCGGTCGCATAATGAGATGAATAGGCTTTTGTGAAGTAACGTTCATCAGACAGGTTGTTGACGTTCAATTGCAAGTCAACGTTTTCATTCACGTTATACCGTGCCATGGCATCATAGCGAACATAGCCTGGTACAAACTTGGTATTAGTAGCATTGCCATAGACTTTGTCCATTGCGACGGCACCAGCACCTAGGGTTAAAGCAGGAGTTACTGCATAAGTAGTCCAAAGGGTTGCACTGTTTTTCGCGACGTTTTGAACCTGATTACCATTACTTCTATTGGAAATGTAGATTGGAGCTGCTGTAGTGCCAATATTTTCATAACCACCATCAACTAACTCACTGTCTAAATAAGTATAACCAGCAGAAACTGCCCATTTATCCGTGATATTACCGTTTACGCCTAGCTCAATACCATCGACACGAGTTTCACCAATATTACTTGTGGTGCCATCATCTCCGGTCGCACGAGTATTGGTTTTTTCCGTGCGGAAAATAGCTGCAGTCAGGTTGAGCTTATCATTCAAGACATCCCATTTGGTTCCTAACTCCATGGTCCGGACTTCTTCAGGCTTTAGGTTGTTAATTGCAGCTGTAATCCCTTCAGAACCATCGCCACCATCTACACCGACTGGATTAGAGGAAGTCGCATAACTTGCATAGATACTGCCATTTTCAACAGGTTTAAAGGTCAGGCCAGCTTGATAGTTGATAAAGTCTTTATCATTTTCAAGTTTAACAATTGTTCCTGCTGGAGTCGTAGTATTAAAACGACCTGCAAGCATGGTTTGCTCAGTTGAGTAGTCATCCCAACGTACGCCTAAATCTAAAAGCCACTGAGGGGTGAATTCAATACTATCCAGGAAATAAACAGACTTTGATTTGCTTTGAATATTGTACTGGTCGGCACCATTGGTACTTAATGTACCTGTCCATGGCCCACGGTTTGGGTTTTGTACCGAAGTACACCAGCCTGAAGTAATATCACCAGGGTTACAGGCATTGTGTACATTACCTGTAGCGTTAACACCATCGATAATGTATTGGGTACGGTCAGTTTCTTGGTCTGAATATTCGGCACCCAGATTAAAACTATGTTTAAGCATACCGGTATTAAATTTACCGGTTAAAGCAAGTTGGTCGGTAAAAGCATCAGTATTTGCCACACGTGAGTTGGCACGCGCCCAGACATTTCCTGTTAATTCACTTGTAAAACCTGCTTTGTTGTAAAAGTTACCCTGAGAGTCATCTGGATTGGTCCACAGGTAATCATTTTTAGAGTTGCCATACACAGCAGTATTGCTAATGGTTAGATTATCAGTTAAATCATGTTCTAATTTGATGGTTCCGATCTGATTTTCCTGTTTCTGGAAGTCACGATCTTTCCAGCCGTAATATTGACCTTGTTTAACGTCAATTGGCTTGCCGTTGCCATTTAATGGACGATAGTCTGTTGCTGTTGCAGTTCTTGGAGCACCAAATGGGTTATTATAGGGAATACCTGAATCTGGTGTGTCATCGGTTTTTAAGTAGTAATAACTTAAAGTCGCGCGAGTAGAGGTGTCCAGACCAAAGCTAATACTCGGTGCAATCCCAGCACGTTTATATTCTGCACCGTCTTTCTGGCCTGCTTTTTCGTTTTGATGTCCCATGACGGCAACACGTGCAGCAATGCCGTTACCAAAATCTTTGTTGCCATCTAAAGTAATACGTTGGTAATTGTCAGTGCCGCCAGCGACCGAGCCTTCTAGAAAATCGCCTGCTTTAGCGACTTTAGAAATCATATTAATGCTACCGCCAGTGGTGCCTGCACCGCCCATGGCAGAAGCAGAACCTTTGGTCACTTCAACTTGTTCTACCGCAAACATTTCACGGTTTTGTGAAGTGGCATTACGAACGCCGTCTACATACATCGAGCTTTCAGAGTTATAACCGCGAATAAATGGACGGTCACCATTCGGATTACCACCTTCACCTGCACCCAAGGTAATCCCCGGAACTGTACGCAGTGCATCAGCTAAAGTCGTCACTTGTGTATCTGCAATCAGCTGTTTTGAAATCACTGAAACTGACTTTGGGGTATCGAGTAAAGGCGCAACAAATTTGCTATTCGCAGATTGATCTACTTTTAAGCTGGGTGTTTGTTCAGCTTTGACTTCTTGATGAATCGTCTCTAACTGGATCACCTGTTCTTCTGCCATCGCAGATGCAGCTACCATTGATAAAGATGAAACAATTGCAGAAGAAACGATTTTTTTACGTGTTTTAATGAAGGTCATGTTAAACCTAATAAATGAATGCTAAAAATGTATGCGAATAATAATGATTCTTGTTTTTATTTTTATCTTTTTATCATGGGAATTCATGATCTTTAAGAAAATATTAAATGAGTTTATAAATGTAATATTATAACAATAAATAGTTAAGTTTATGTTTTTAATAAATATTGGTAAATCAATCTGATTGTTAAATTTTTATTGAGAATAATGATGTCTATAGAGGGGCATAAATTAATAATGTTTTGGAAAGTATTGATCGCACGATAAGAAAAAACCCTGCCAGGGCAGGGTTTAATTTAATAGTTTAATTAGAATTTAAAAGTAGTGCTGAGTTGAACACGGCGACCTTCTTGGGTGTTTACATATTCATTATATGCACCGTCTGCAATTGACATATATTTATTAAAGTCTTTATCGAAAACGTTATATAAAGCTACGCCTAAATCCCAATTATCATTTACCGTATAATTTGTACCAAGGTGCATTAAGGCATAACCTTTAAAGTCTCCTAAAGTATTGAATACTTCTTGATCGGTAGCGCTTAAGTTGTCATAAACTTGCCCAGGATAACGGTCACGTTCACTACGATACTCACCACGTGCCCATAATTGCAGTTGATCAGCGGCTTGCCATCTTAAAGTGGCATTTGCAATATGTTTAGGTGTATCTGTAAATGATGGATTACCTAGTTCAGAATCTTTAATCTCAGTTTCTGTCCAAGTATAGTTGGCATTAAGTTTCCAATCCGGGGCAAAATCCCAGTTGAAACCCGTTTCGATACCATACATTTCTGCTTTTTGAGCATTTACTGGACGAGCAACATTCCAGCCACGAGTACCTGTATCACCACTTTGCATTAACCAAGGTGTACCGACACTTGCCATAAATGCTTCACAATCAGCTTTATTTATATTGGCATCGCAACGGAATTCAGGTAAGCCTGTAATAATTTTATTTTCAATTTCACTGTAGAAAGCTGTGATATTAAAATCAAAGTTAGTATTACTAGAAAAATACGTACCAATTTCAAAGTTGTTACTTGTTTCAGGTTTTAAATTTGGATTACCAAAGGTAGGTGTTCGACCTTGCCCACTTACGTTGTAAATACCATCAGTAAGACGTTCTAGACGTGGGGCTTTATAACCTTCACTATAACCACCTTTGAATGTCCAATTTTCATTTGCGTTCCACACTAAGTAAGCACGTGGTGTCCAAAAGTCACCAAAAGTACTATGTTCGTCAAAGCGTAAACCAAGTGTAAGTGCTAACGAATCATTAAGTGCCCAAGTATCTTCTGCAAATAAGCCGAGTTGGTCAAAACTCACTTCTTTGTTGACACGTAAACCATCTTTAATACTTGCATCCCACCATTGACCACCTAGGGTAATATTATGTCCATCAATAGCTTGAGTTGTGAATTTAGTATCGAAAATTAAATCTTCACTTTCTAATAAACGAGGATTTTCTTCTAAAGAGCCTGCTTGAGCACGCGACGGAATTAAACGTCCTACAGTTTCACTAGTATTGTAAGTTAAACTGTTATCTAGAGTACCAATCGTATTGCGCCATTGATGTGCAGCAACATACTTGTCACGATTGAATTCCATGGTGTCTGCATAACCACCATTTGCACCTACAGTGCCTAACTGGAAACCAGAAGAAATACTTGGGTTTTCATATGTTTGGCGTTGAGATTCAATATCTAAAGAAATATCATGATCACTTGTAGGCGTTAAGGTTAGACGTGCGCCGATAGTGTCCATCTTACCTTCGGCAGGGCTTTGGCCACCACTTAAAGACTCTCCCTCGTCAATATTTTGAGTAATTGAAGACTCGTCACGTTCCCAATGTTTAGCTCTAATCTGAAGACCCAATAAGTCTTTTATCAAAGGGCCAGAACCATAAAAATCAATGCTACGTTGGTTGCCGAAGTCTGAATAATTTGGATTGAGCGTTCCATCTAAAGTTACAGAACCTGTCCAAGTATCAGCCACTTTTTTAGTAATGATATTGACTACACCCCCCATAGCATCTGAACCATAAAGTGTAGAAGCTGGGCCTTTAATCACTTCAATCCGTTCAATTGCAGAAATAGGTGGAATAAAATTATTATTTGTCTCACCAAAACCGTTTGGTGAAATATCGCCGGTACTATTTTGGCGACGTCCATCAATAAGAATTAAAGTATATTCTGGACTCATACCACGGATACGAATATTTAAACCGCCAGTCTTACCTGCTTCTGGTGAAACATCGACACCCTCTACATCAGCAAGAGCATCAGCGATAGAAGTAATGCGTTTAGTTTTAAAATCTTCTTCTGTTAGAACTGTAATAGATGCTGGAGCATCTTTAATTTTCTGTTCATATCCCGCCGCTGAAACCACAATCGTAGACATTTGATGTGTTGTTGTAGGAGTCGCTGTCTCGTTCACAGTCTCTGCGAAAGCAGATGTTGCTGTAACTCCAAGAATTGCCAATGTAAGTGGACGAAGACTAAAACTATGCATGACCAAATTCCCGAACCGAAGAATAAATTAGTATTGTTGCTCAAATAAGAAACTGGATATTAATGATAGTATTTATCATTTGCAATAAAAATATACATTTTCTCCATTTAAATTGGGTTGACTGGGCATCTGGAAAGATGGCAATTCAAATAAAAAAAGGGCTTAAAAACTGGAACTCGCGCGTATTTTTTGTATATCCTTAAATGTTGTCATATAATGTGGCACATTTTTATAAACCTGTTATAACCTAATATATAGAGGAAGCCATGCAAGTAACTTCTGAAGCGGTTTCGGGCGTTGCCCGTCGTTTAAATGTTTCTGTACCGACGAGCCGTATTAATGAGCAATTTGAAGCTCGTTTAAAACGCACTGCTAAAACTGCGAAGATCAACGGCTTCCGTCCAGGTAAAGTGCCTGTAAACGTAGTTCGTCGTGAATACGGCGCGGGTATCTACCAAGAAGTAGTAAACGATATTATTCGTGACACAGTTTTCGAAGCGATCCAGCAAGAAAAAATCAATGCTGTGGGCATGCCAAACATCGAAAAAACTGAAATGAAAGACGACGCGCTGGTATATACAGCGACTGTTGAAGTTTATCCAGAAATCGAAGTGAAATTCGACGGCTTGGAAGTTGAGCGTAAAGCAGCTGAAGTAAATGACAAAGATGTTGAGAAGATGATTGAAAATCTTCAAAAACAACGTGCTGCTTGGGCTGAAACAAAAGGCATGGCTAAAAAAGACATGCAAGTCACTTTTGATTTCGAAGGTTCAATCGACGGCGAAAAATTTGAAGGTGGTTCTGCGGAAGACTTCAAACTTGTTCTAGGTTCTGGTCGTATGATCCCTGGCTTCGAAGACGGTATCGTTGGTATGAAGAAAGGCGAAGAGAAAGTGATTGATGTAACTTTCCCTGAAGACTACCAAGCTGAAAACCTTGCTGGTAAACAAGCTCAATTCAAAATCACTGTGAAGCTTGTTGAAAAACAAAAACTTCCAGAAATCGATGCTGAATTCCTGAAAATCTTCGGTGTATCTGAAGAAGAAGGCGTTGAGAAGTTAAAAGCTGACGTTCGTAAAAACATGGAACGTGAAGTGAAGAATGGCCTTCGCAACCAGGTTAAAGGCGCGACTTTCGATGCACTTGTAGCTGCAAACGAAGTTGAACTTCCAGCTGCTATGCTTGCTCAAGAAATTGACCGTCAACGTCAACAAATGATCCAGCAGTTCACACAGCAGTTTGGTGCTCAAGGTGCGAAAGCATTTGATTCAAGCATGCTTCCAGACGAATTGTTCAAAGAACAAGCTGAAAAATCTGTAAAACTTGGCGTACTTGTAAGCCGTGTTTTAGCTGATGCGAAAATTGAAGTAGATGCTGCACGCGTTGAAGCGTACATCGAAGACATGGCTTCTTCTTATGAAGATCCAAACGAAGTAATTGAATACTTCAAAAACGATGCGCAACAACGTGCCCAAATCGAAGCAGTTGTACTAGAAGACCAAGTTGTTGATTACATTTTGGCTTCTGCTAAAGTAACTGATGCGACTGTAAGCTATGAAGACTTATTGAAAGAGCAGCAAGCTCGTCAACAAGGCTAATTTAGCTTTCGATAAAAAAGGCGCTTAATGCGCCTTTTTTTCATATTGATGCCTGAAAAAAGCATTTCTGTTTTTCACAAAACTAATGCAAAAAATATAATGGATTTGTTGGCGAATTTTTTGCAATTTCAGTGATTATCCCTCATATTGTGATTATGGGTTAGGTCACAAAAAATTTAGGAATAAATAAACGTATGTATGTTCCAACGATTGAAAACGCTTTAGTGCCAATGGTGGTAGAACAATCCTCTCGTGGTGAGCGTTCTTTTGATATTTATTCACGCCTTTTGCGTGAACGTGTAATTTTTATGACGGGCGAAGTTGAAGACAACATGGCGAACCTGATCGTTGCGCAAATGTTGTTTTTAGAGGCGGAAAATCCAGATAAAGATATTCATCTATATATCAATTCACCAGGCGGTTCGGTAACTGCGGGTATGGCGATTTATGACACCATGCAGTTTATCAAACCTGATGTCGTAACGTACTGCATGGGTCAGGCAGCATCAATGGGTGCGTTCCTGCTGAATGCCGGTACCAAAGGCAAGCGTTATTGCCTTGAAAATGCCCGTGTCATGATTCACCAGCCATTGGGTGGTTTCCGTGGTCAGGCTTCAGATATTGAAATTCATGCACGTGAAATCCTGTTTATTAAAGAACGTTTAAACCGTTTAATGGCTGAACACAGCGGTCAGGATTACGAGAAAGTTGCACGTGATACAGACCGTGACAACTTTATGACTGCTCAGCAAGCGAAAGAATACGGTCTTGTGGACGAAGTTTTAACTAAACGTCCATAAGTTTTAAAGATTGAGATAGTGGAGTAAATATGTCCGAACATCCTCAAGGACAAAAGCATTGTTCATTTTGCGGTAAAACGCAGTCTGAAGTCGGGAAGCTGATTGCAGGCGAGGACGCATACATTTGTAACGAATGTGTGGACGTATGCTTAGATTTGGTTCAAACCAGTCAGCAGGTGGAAACCAATGACTGGGCCAATCGTCCTTTGCCGAAACCGCATGAAATTCGTGCGGCCTTGGATCAATATGTGATTGGTCAGGACGTCGCGAAAAAAACCTTGTCAGTTGCGGTTTATAACCATTACAAGCGCTTGAAAGTGCAAAATAATGGCAAGAAAGCTGATGATTCAGTCGAGCTTTCAAAAAGTAATATTATGTTGGTTGGTCCGACAGGATCGGGCAAAACCTTGCTTGCACAAACGCTGGCACGTCTTCTGGATGTTCCATTTGCCATGGCAGATGCAACGACACTGACCGAAGCCGGTTATGTGGGTGAAGATGTAGAAAACATCGTACAGAAGCTTTTGCAAAAAGCAGATTACGATGTAGAAAAAGCGCAAAAGGGGATTATCTATATCGACGAGATCGACAAGATTACCCGCAAGTCTGAAAACCCATCCATCACGCGTGATGTATCAGGTGAAGGTGTTCAGCAAGCATTATTGAAAATGATTGAAGGCACGGTTGCATCAATTCCGCCACAAGGTGGACGTAAGCATCCGCAGCAGGAATTCATTCAGATTGATACCTCGAACATCCTCTTTATCTGTGGTGGTGCATTCTCAGGACTTGAGAAAATTGTACAGCAGCGTCAGGAAAAAGGTGGCATCGGCTTTACTGCAGAAGTGCGTAAAAAAGATGAAACCAAGAAGCTGTCTGACTTGTTCCGTCAAGTTGAAGCAACTGACCTAGTAAAATTTGGTTTGATTCCAGAATTTATTGGTCGTTTGCCAGTAATTGCCACTTTGGACGAGTTGGATGAAGAAGCATTGATGCAGATTCTGACTGAGCCGAAGAATGCGTTAACCCGTCAGTATCAACATCTGTTTGATATGGAAGATGTGGATCTGGTTTTTGAAGAATCGGCATTACGTGCAGTGGCTAAGAAAGCAGTTGAGCGTAATACAGGTGCACGTGGTCTACGTTCGATCCTAGAAAATTCATTGCTGGAAACCATGTATGACTTGCCAAGCCGTAGCGATGTCGGCACTGTCGTCATCAATGAAGCTGTGATTAAAGGTGAAGCAGAGCCGGAATACCGTGCCGAGCGTCAGCCACATGATCAGCAAGAGACAGCAACAAAAATAGATTTAAAGGTCGTAAATAGCAAATCTGCTTAATTGCTATTCGTCCGAAACGTGCGAAAACTCCGTGTTTTCGCACGTTTTTTATTTCCAAAAATAAAGCTCGGTGTTAATCTGATTCACTAGGCGTGGATGCCTAAAACTTATAAAAAACAAATCGCAAAGCACTTGCATACAAAAGAATAAAGACGCAGTGAGGGATAAGCATGCGTGGAGTCGCAATTGTACTCATCAGCAGTTTGGCATTGCTGGGGTGTCATGGTAAGAAAGCCGTCGTTGAGCCTACACAGCCACTCAGCACTTTAAAAAATATCGATCTTGAAAAAAAACCGGGCTTTGTCGAGCAGCATCGTATCGGCATGTTCACCATTGGCGGTTGGGTCAATCAAAAGCAGGGCAACCAGTTTCAGACGGTGAAACCGCAGCATGATGAAGCCGCCATCGTGTATTTATACCGGCCCGATTCTAAATGGAATCGTCAGGAAATTGTCGCTGCCAGCCTGTTTATCAATCAAGAACATATTCCAAGCTTATTGCACAACCATTATTACTGGATTGAAGTGCCTGCAGGGACCTATCGTTTGAGTACCAGTCGACCGCTAGGCGCGCTGCATTTCCAGAAACCTAAATATCTGGATTTTACTGTCGAAGCGGGACAGTCTTATTTTATTAAATATGATGAAGAGAATATCAGTACACGCCGGAGTGTTTCAGGACCACTCATGCTGATGCCGGAAAAAGTTGGCCTGAATGAAATTGCTTTTACTCAGCTAAAATCAGACAGTTTTAACTTTGTGGCACAAGATCAGGAAACTGGCCAGATTCGTAAAAAAGCCCAAAAAATTGAACCGACTGCTTATGATCCATCATTAGATGTACAGCTAAAACCACCTTTCAAACTTTGGGATCCACGTACCTGGTAATTGACATTTTATTGAGAAAATATAATAAAAAAGCACCCATTCAGGGTGCTTTTTTATTGCAATAGAAATTAGCCCGCAGCAGCGTCAACTACTGGAATCTTACCAATTTTTGCTTGCCAGATTTTAGGTGCAGTCGCGTGAATAGAAGTACCATTCACATCAACAGCTACAGATACCGGCATGTCTTTCACAACAAACTTGTAGATCGCTTCCATACCCAGGTCAGCAAAGGCAACCACTTCAGCTTCACGGATTGCTTTAGATACTAGGTAAGCAGCACCACCGACAGCCATCAGGTAAGTTGCCTGGTTGTCTTTAATGGCTTCAACGGCAGCAGGACCACGGTCCGCTTTACCGATCATGCCAAACATGCCAGTCGCTTCAAGAACTTGACGTGTGAATTTGTCCATACGCGTTGCAGTTGTAGGACCTGCAGGACCAACTACTTCATCACCGACTGGATCAACAGGGCCTACGTAATAGATAAACTTGCCTTTCAAGTCAACAGGAAGTTCTTCACCGTTATTTAGCATGTCGACCATACGTTTATGCGCAGCGTCACGGCCAGTGTAAATTGTACCGTTAAGAAGCAGAGTATCGCCTGGTTTCCAGCTATTCATTTCTTCTTGGGTAATCGTGTCGAGGTCAACACGTTTAGAAGATGAAGAATCCCAAGTCACAGCAGGGTAGTCTTCAAGTTTAGGTGCTTGAATGTGTGCAACACCTGTACCATCTAACTGGAAGTGTGCATGACGAGTTGCAGCACAGTTCGGGATCATACCGACTGGTTTGCCCGCAGCATGACATGGGTAATCTTTGATCTTAATGTCTAGAACAGTGGTTAAGCCGCCAAGACCTTGTGCACCAATACCCAGAGCATTTACTTTTTCGAAGATTTCGATACGAAGCTCTTCCATTTTGCTTTGTGGACCACGACGAAGCAATTCGTCCATGTTGATCTCTTCCATCAATGCTTCTTTAGCAAGCATCATGGCTTTTTCAGCAGTACCACCAATACCTATCCCCAGCATACCTGGTGGACACCAGCCTGCACCCATGGTCGGAACAGTTTTCAGTACCCAATCCACGATTGAATCAGAAGGATTCAACATCGCAAGTTTAGATTTATTTTCTGAACCGCCACCTTTGGCTGCCACAGTGATATCGACTTTATTACCAGGTACAAGCTTGTGGTAAATCACGGCAGGGGTGTTGTCTTTGGTGTTCTTACGACCAAATGCAGGATCAGCCAGAACTGATGCGCGAAGCACGTTCGAGTTTTCTAAATAACCCTGACGTACGCCTTCATTGATTGCATCATCCAGGCTCATGGTTAAATCGAATTTAACGTCCATGCCCACTTCAACAAATACGTTGACGATACCGGTATCTTGACAGATTGGGCGGTGGCCTTCTGCACACATGCGTGAGTTAATTAAGATTTGTGCGATCGCATCTTTAGCAGCTTTGTTCTCTTCACGATCATACGCACGGCTCATCGCTTGGATAAAGTCTTGTGGGTGATAGTAAGAAATGAACTGAAGCGCATCTTTAACTGATGTGATCAAGTCATCTTGCTTGATAATAGTTGTCATACAAATATCTCTTGAGCGGGCTGATAGCTAGCGGGCTAAATTATAAGACAAAAGAATCGGGTTGTGGGCATTTTGGGCGAGCATTGGCCGAAAGTTTATAGTTTAAGCAATCTGAGCAAGGACTTTAGCTATTCCATGGGTCAAATATGACAGCAAGTTGTCATATTCAATGTCATATTTCAGATAAAAAATACGCATAATTTTGCTTATTCCGTATTAAGCGATTGAATTTTATTAATTATTTTAAATTTAACAAAAAACCAGATTGTCATATAACTGTCATAAAACTTTTACATAATGCAGCTATTGAAACGGGAGATCCTAACAATGGTTACAGGTATTTTGATGGCAGCTGGTTTTTGTGTATATATCGCTGCAACTTGGATGTACGGTCAGAAAGAAGATCAAGCCTAAGCTTTATCTTCTTTTTTATTTTAAGACATAAAAAATTAACCTATCTTCAAATCTTCAAATCTTCAAATCTTCAAATCTTCAAATCTTCAAATCTTCAAATCTTCAAATCTTCAAATCTTCAAATCTTCAAATCTTCAAATCTTCAAATCTTCAAATCTTCAAATCTTCAAATCTTCAAATCTTCAAATCTTCAAATCTTCAAATCTTCAAATCTTCAAATCTTCAAATCTTCAAATCTTCAAATCTTCAAATCCAGTTATAAAAATATTTGAAAACTCAAATTTAAAAAGCATCTCTCCTATAGCTTACTCAAGCCATGTTGACCATTTACATTTTTAACCCAGAAAAACTCAAAGCCTGAAAACCCTTACACATGCGGCATTTTTTATTGCTTAGACTGTTTCTCTCAACTTCTAGAAACAGGCAAGTAGAATGAACAATTTTAATGCAAGTGATATTAAAGAACATGCTTCAGTCATTGCTTCATGTGGTACTCAAGTCGGGAAGGTGGACCATTTAGAAGGTCAGGATTCAATTAAATTAACAAGAAGTGATGATGAAAATAATGAGCATCATCTGATTCCCTTGAGTTGGGTAAGTGAAATCAAAGACGATAGCGTCGTGCTCAATAAAACTGCGGAAGAGGTACGTAAAGAGTGGACTACCTTATAAGAAATTAAAGTTAGTGGACTGAAAAGCAGGGCTGCTTCAGCTTAATTTTTTATGTCACAGACTTTATGAGTAACCGTTGAAAATGCCAGTTCGAAAGACTGGCATTTTTATTGTTTATTAAAACGAGATAATGATCGCGTGCTGAATTTATTGAAGCTATGAGTGTTTTTTTATAAAAAAACCACCTGATTTTTCAATCAGATGGTTTGGAAAACTTAAGTTTACGAATTATTGAGCCGCTTGTTGCTCTGCCTGAATCGCAGTCAATGCAATGGTAAACACAATGTCATCTACCAATGCACCGCGGGATAAGTCATTCACTGGCTTATTCAAGCCTTGTAGCATTGGACCAACACTCACCACATTGGCAGAACGCTGTACTGCTTTATACGTCGTATTACCTGTGTTTAAGTCAGGGAAGATGAATACATTGGCACGACCTGCAACTGGAGAGTTCGGTGCTTTAGAGCGACCAACACTTTCAACTGATGCCGCATCGTACTGTAATGGACCATCAATCAGTAAGTCCGGACGACGTTGTTTCGCAATTTCAGTTGCTTTCGCAACTTTTTCGACGTCAGCACCTGCACCTGAAGTACCCGTTGAGTAAGAAATCATGGCAATACGTGGGTCAATACCAAACGCTTTTGCAGAGTCTGCAGACTGAATCGCAATTTCAGCCAATTGTTCTGCATCTGGGTCTGGGTTAATCGCACAGTCACCGTACACATAGACTTCATCAGGTAACAGCATAAAGAATATTGAAGATACCAATGAATATTCAGGTGCAGTTTTAATGAGCTGGAACGCAGGGCGAACTGTATTGGCTGTAGTATGTACAGCACCAGACACCAAGCCATCAACCTGATCAAGTGCTAACATCATCGTACCTAATACGACGGTGTCTTGCAGTTGTTCACGTGCTTGATCTTCAGTAAGTTTGCCTTTACGCATTTCCACCATTTTTTCGACATAATTTTCACGAATCAAGTCAGGATCAATGATTTCTAAGTCGTGTGGAAGCTCTATACCACGTGCTTTGGCAACATCAACTACCGCTTCTGGTTTTGCTAATAATATGCAGTGAGCAATACCACGTGATTGACAAATCGCTGCGGCTTGAACGGTACGTGGCTCATCACCCTCTGGAAGCACGATACGTTTTTTAGCTGCGATTGATTTTTGCACCAATTCATGACGGAATGCAGAAGGCGATAACCGTGGTTTGTACGAATCGCTAATTAAATGAGACAACCACTCTTGATTGATGTGGCTAGCTACAAAACGGGTAACTTGTTCTGCTCGTTCAGTATCATCTACAGGAATTTCGTTGCTAAGGTTTAACAACTGTTGCGCTGTTTCAAATGTGCTCAACTTAGTATGTAAAATTGGCAAGCCATTTTTTATTGCCGCTTGGCAGAATTCTAAAGCTTGTGCGCTTGGCGCTTTTTGTTCAGTTAACACCAAACCTGCCAAAGGAATCCCATTACTGCTGGCCAGACTGCTCGCCAGTAACACATCAATTCGGTCGGATGCACTGATGATCAGTTCACCCGCTACAAACTTATGCAGTTCATGCTCGATATTGGCTGAAATCAGGCTGCTATTTTGTACACGGCGCTGCTTGGCTTCGCCTTCATTAATCCAGTAACCAGAAATATATGCAGCAAGATCAGACATACGCGGTACGCTTAAGGTTTTACTGAAAGGTACCAAGCCAATCACTGGTAATTTTTCAGAACCAATATGCGGATGAGTCTGCTGAATGGCTTTAATAAATTCTGCAGTTTCAGTCTTGAGGCGTAAATCCGGATTCAGCGTGACAGGAATCTGTGCAGATTCTTCAGGCAAGCCCTTGGTACGCATCAACATGATACCTGCCAGACGGGTAGAGCTGGCACCACCAAAGTTACGAAGCTGATGTTCAATTTTATCCGCGGTTTGGCTTGGCTTGAGAATATTGGCATTGCTGACCACAATAACTTTGGCATCGAGGGCCTGTGCCAATGCAGCATTCAGATCGTCGGCAAAACTGTCTTGAGTATTTGGCAGCAAACCTTCGACAATAATCAGGTCATGCTGTTTGGCAATTTGACGATGCAGACGTACCGCTTCCTCAAGTAGTTCATCCTGTTCCCCCAGATTGATCTGCTGCAAGACTTTGTTATAACGGATGGGTTCAACAGTTTCACTCTGAGAAATATGACGATACAAAGCCGTGGTGCGGTCTTCGATTTCATTCAATTCCTGAGCAAAAGGTTTCAGGAAACCAGCTTTTACCCCTTGGCATTCCAGTGCATAAATCAGGCCCAAACATGCAGAAGTTAAGCCTACGCCTTCCCCAGTGGGAACCAATAAAATTGTTTTCATAAGTTATGTCAGTCGCAGAATAATAAAAATCAGTTAAAAAGTGGCTAAGCCTGCTTATGCAGGCGTTACCTCAGCTTTAGACTTTTTTGCAGTATTGCGCTCCACTTCAAGTTCAACAACACTTTGAACTTCTTGTGCGATACGGCCTTCTTCATCTGTTGGCACTACCCAGATTTGTGGGCCTGTGCCTGAATCGATTCGGCCTTCGGTACCGCGTTTCAATTCATTGTTGGCGTTTTTATCCAGATTGAAACCAAAATGAGGCAGGTAAGTCATGGTCTTTTCACGGATATATGCAGAGTTTTCGCCAATGCCACCAGTGAAAAACAGACCATTAAGACGTGGCAGACCACAGCTCAACGCTGCCAGAGACTTAGCTAAACGGTAGCAGAATACTTCAATCGCCAGTGCGGCATCTTCATTGCCTTGCTCTGAGGCTTCAATCAGGGTGCGCATGTCATTCGACAGGTCAGACAAGCCCAAAAGACCACTTTGGCTATTCAGCATCTTGTCAATTTTATAAATATCCCAACCCAGGTTTTTCGCCAGGAAGCTATGCAGGCTTGGGTCGACATCGCCACTGCGTGTGCCCATAACAATGCCTTCAAGCGGGGTTAAGCCCATTGAGGTATCTACACTTTTCCCATTCCAAACGGCACAGGTCGAGCTACCATTACCTAAATGCGCGGTTAACCAGCCACCTTGTTTGAAACTGCCTGCCAGTTCAGAACCGCGCTCTGAAACATAGGCATGACTAGTCCCGTGGAAACCATAGCGACGTACACCATGAGCGGTATATAAGAATTTCGGCAGGGCATAACGATAAGCATGCGCTGGCATGGTTTGGTGGAAGGCAGTATCAAATACCGCCACCTGTGGTAATTCCGGGAATAAACGTTTGGTAGCTTCAATGCCAATCAGATGAGCCGGATTGTGTAATGGCGCAAGCGGTGTTGCTTCACGAATTTTTTCAATAATTTCGTCATTGATCAGTTCAGCCTTGGTCAGGCTGCCCCCATGTACCACACGGTGACCGATCGCATCCGGACGGTAGTTGGCTAGACGTTCCAGACCGACTTCGAGTGCTTTTTTGTGGTCAGCAAATGGAATGTGGATATCGACCGGCTCATTGCCAACTGTCACACCTTTAATGCGAGCATTCTCTGTGCCTAAGTTCTCAGCTAAACCATGAATACGGAAATTCTGCTCCTCAAGAAGTAATGCAAACTTGATTGAAGAAGAGCCACAATTAATAACTAATACTGATTTAGACACGATTGATTACCCAATTTTTAATTAAAATTCTCGTCCATTTGCTTGACCCAATTGCGGACAGTGAAGCAGCAATCCAGATCAATGAATATGTTTTAACATTTGTTTTTTTTCTGTCCTAGATAGACTTTAGCAGATTAGACTTAAGCATTATCGACCGATTTAACAATAATAACTAAAATTTATCAGTTCATAGTTTTCATTTATAAATAAAATGATGATGAAAATATCATCAATAAGAATACTAAACTCTGCTTAAATTTAATTTTAGAACAGATTAATTCTTTAGTTTAGCGCCTGAAAAGGCAAATATTGTTTTTACATACAATTCTATAAAGAGATTCATCAATAAAATAACCGGAAGGTTCTAATCCATCTATTTCAGTGTCAATTTTTCTGTCCATAAAAAACAGCCTCATTTATGAGGCTGTTTTAAATGAGCGATCTGAATACTTATTGGCGAATCTGACCATCACCAAAGACAATCCATTTCTGCGACGTCAGGCCTTCAAGACCGACTGGGCCACGAGCATGGATTTTATCGGTTGAAATCCCGATTTCTGCGCCTAAGCCATATTCAAAACCATCTGCAAAACGAGTAGAGGCATTGATCATGACCGAACTTGAATCTACACCCGCCAGAAATTCGCGAGCCAGACTGTAGTTTTCAGTAATAATGGAATCGGTATGATGCGAGCCATATTTGTTGATGTGCTCAATGGCTTCTTCTATACCAGAAACGACTTTGATCGCCAGAATCGGGCCCAGATACTCGGTATACCAGTCTTCTTCAGTGGCCGTAATGACTGCATCTCCAAGAATACGCTGGGTTTCCCGGCAACCACGAAGTTCGACTTTTTTCTCTTGGTAAAGCTCTGCGATGCGTGGCAAGAATTCTTCAGCGACTTTTTCATCGACCAGCAGGGTTTCCATGGCATTACATACACCATAGCGATGGGTTTTGGCATTGAGCGCAATAGGCAAGGCTTTCAACAAGTCCGCTTGAGCTTCCACATACACATGACAGTTGCCATCTAAATGTTTAATGACCGGTACGCGTGCTTCCTCGGTAATTCGTTCGATTAGGCTCTTGCCGCCACGAGGCACAATCACATCCACATATTCGGTCATGGTAATCAACTGGCCCACTGCAGCGCGGTCAGTCGTATTCACCACCTGTACGGCAGCCTCAGGCAAGCCTGCGACTTTCAGGCCATGCTGAATCGCGACTGCAATTGCCTGATTCGATTCCAGAGCTTCTGAGCCGCCCCGTAAAATAATGGCATTGCCTGATTTGAGCGCGAGTGATGCCGCCTCCAACGTGACGTTAGGACGTGACTCGTAGATCATGCCGACCACACCCAAAGGCACACGCATCTTGCCCAGTTGAATCCCGGATGGGCGATAAGCCATATCACTAATTTCACCAATCGGATCTTTCAGGCCAATGACATCTTTCAGGCCCTGTAACATACCTTTAAAGCGCGCGGGGTTGAGTTCTAAGCGATCAAGCAGGGCAGGGTCCAGATTGTTATTATGCGCCTTAGTCATATCTTTCTGGTTAGCAACCAAAATAGCAGCTTGGCTATTTTCCAAAGCCGTATAAATAGCGGATAACGCATTATTTTTAGTTTGGGTGGACGCGCGAGCCAAAATGCGAGACGCTTGGCGTGCCTGCTGTCCTACCGTTTGCATGTATTGTTCAATAGACTCTTGCATAGCGGTTTGATCACTTAGAAATTTCATTTCGATATTAACAGCCTGCTGCTGCACAATGAAGCCCATCTGTTAAAAATCATCCGTTTTCGCAGACTTCTAAACATTTTGAAAATGTTTTCTGTTTAAAAGCAGATAAGTGGTCACTGAAGCGGTTGCTTGTGAAAAGCAGCTCTGTATAGAATGAAACACGCGACATTGATGTCATTTATAATTATTAAAGAGCAGGATGCGTGTTCAGGCACACCGGAATGTGCCTGAATTATAAGATCTGTTAAGCATGACTTGCACAATAAAAATAAGGCAAGGACGGAGGAAAAGGAATATGAATTCCATTATCCACATGGACGCCCATGTATTGGAACAACATAGACACGATGGTTTTTTTGATTTTTATGATAAGCACAGTTTTAAGCAGCCACCACGCACCACCTGGATGGATGGCTGGAAAATCGAATATATGGCGATCGCCCGTCCGGATACCTTACATTTAAGACCCATGGTGATTATTGGGGGAGCTTTTCAGAATTTTAATTCCTACAAATACTGTGTAGAACAGCTTTTTGATGCAGGCCCCATTATTCTGATTGACCTACCATCCATGGGGGCCAACCAGCAGATTAGTAATGTCGACACAGGTCTGTCTGCCGGAACACTGGAGCTTGAAGACCTTGCTGCGATGCTGGGGCGCTGGCTGGAACAGATGCAGCTGCCGCAAGTGGCAATTCTAGGCATGTCCTTGGGGTCAGTGGTGGCTTCCTGTCTGGCAGATCAGCGTCCTGAACTGGTCGATCGGATGATTCTGATGGGTGTGATGCAGAAAACCCGTAAAAGCTGGCGAATGCTGCTGGAAGAATCCCTACACCTGATGAAAGAACAGCGTATGGATGAATTTGGTCAGGCCGTGATTTTATATCTGGTCAATCATGCACGTTTAACAGAAACCCGGATGTCACCGACTGCAAAGCGTTTATTCTTTAAACAGATGGCGGAATTTACGGCCACCGAACAGGATCGTTATTATATCAATTGCAACCGTTTATTACGTCTGACCAATGTGCCGATTCCACAGTGCAAAGTGCTGGTGGCATGTGGGCAATATGACAGTTTTACCTTGCCACATGAGAATGCCAATTTTGCCCTGCAATGTCCGAATATGCAGTATGTACAAATTGCAGGCGCCGATCATGTACCGCAGTTACAACGTCGTAAAGAAACCATGCATCTGTTTGCAACTTTCTTGTGTGATGAGCCTGTGGATCAACTGGAAGGAATTATTCCATTCACTCGCGAACAGATACAGCAGCTTGAACGTCGCGGTGAAGAGAGGATTCAGGTGCAAGATTCACAGCGTTTCCTCAGTCATCGTCATTCTGATCTCATTTTAAAAGCAGAGATTGTGGACATGAATTTCTTCGGAGTATTGCTGGAGTTAGATGCAGAACAGGCTGCGCATGCAACAACTTATCCACGTGATTTGGCCTTGCATCTGGAAGATGAAACAGGGGAATTTCAGATTGAATGCCTAATCTTTGAACAGGATGATACTCAGCTGCGTGCCTTATTCAAACATGGCAGTTTTGAAGTCGCAGAACGCTTATTACGCTTTGTACAAATGCAAAAAGTACTGTCACAAACTGAAGTATTTGATGCGGCAATTTAAAAACATCATCTTTAAAAAACAGCGTACTTAAACGCTGTTTTTTTTCACGGCATGAATCATCCAGACCAGATCACCCAAATGTTCATCCTGTTCATGAGTCGGGTTTTGTTGACGAGGCTCGGCAAAATAACGTTGTGGTTGTTGTACCTCAACCTGGTCAAATCCTGCATCTTGAAAAAAGTGCTGCAGTTCTTGGGGGGATTTAAAATGAAAGGTAAACGCACTGCGAGACATGAATTTAAGTAGACGGCTACTGCTCCAGATAAAGTTCGCCAGTTTATTTTTCACCGGTTCAGGATAAATATCGCTGAGATAGTGAACTGCCGGGAAATACTGCGCATTTTCTGTAATCCCCTGCATCAGAATACCTAACATCTGCTGATCAAAATAATTAATCAGTCCTTCGCTAATGACCACTAAGGGCTGGTTGCGGTCAAACATCTGAAAAATACAGTCCAGTTCTTCACTAAAAATATCGGCAGTCAGGACTTCAGGGGCATACTGATCGATCTGCTGTAAAGCCTGCGTCTTGATCTTGGCCATATCCGGCAGGTCCAGTTCACGATAATTAATCTCGGGGAATTTCTGTCTGAAATTCCAGCTGCGTGGAGATAGTCCGCAGGCAATTTCAAGAACCTGAAGTTGTGGATGTTGCTCAATTAGTTGACACAAATGCTCATCAATCATCTGATGGCGCTGCTTAAGTGTAGTCCGCATGCTACCGCCGACATGGCGTTCTGCCCAGGATTCAAGGGGATGAAGCAGTTTGGCCAGAAACTTGCCTTTGGATGTAGCAAAGGCTGGATGTGAGATTCCCATTTGATACCAGATATAGCCGGTATAGTGCGCCGTAAAAGAAATATGGCGATGTTGCGAAAGTGAGTCTGTCATATTTGTTCTGACCTTATTGTTATTTTTAAGTTGATTGAATAATAGTGTAACCTTTTCATTACTATAATTAAAAAGGAACACCTTGTCGTGTCCCTTTTTCATATTGATTGGATTTAAAAAGTTTTAGCTGGATTGCTGTTTAAATGCCAGTATTTCATCACGGATCTCGCGCCATTCTTCACCCAGATCCAGTTCATCACCAATCTGGATGTTCGGGATGTTGCCGCGCATGCGTTCCAGGCGTTGCTGGTTCGGGAGGGGCAAATCTTCAATTCCTTCTAGTGCAATACATTGTGCTGCACGATCATTGCAGACCAGACCCATATCACAACCAGCTTTAAGGGCGGCCTGAATTCGGGCATCGGCACCGCCTGCGACACAGGCGGCCTGCATGCTTAAATCATCTGAGAACAGGACACCGTCAAAACCAAGCTCCTGACGTAAAACTTTCTGAATCCAGAATTCAGAGAATCCGGCTGGATTTAGATCAACTTGGCTATAGATGACATGAGCCGGCATCAGCGCATCCAGTTGTGATTGCAGTTGTATAAATGTTTGCATATCTTTTTGCTGAATCTCTGTATAAGAGCGCGTATCAATTGCTGCAGAAACATGCGAGTCCGCTTTGACCGAGCCATGACCGGGGAAATGTTTACCAGTTGAAGCCATACCGGCACGTTTCATACCTTTTAGAAATGCGCTGGCGAGTGGAATAATGTCCTGGATATTTTGGGCAAAGCTACGATCACCGATCACATCACTGATGTCATTCAAGTCCAGTACTGGGGCAAAGCTGAAATCAATGCCGACAGCCAGCACTTCAGTCGCCATCAGCCAGCCGCATTTTTCAGCCAGCTCTAGGGCACGCTGTGGATCGCGCGTATAAAGTTCGCCAAATTTCCCCGTGGCAGGCAGCAGGGTAAAGCCTTGTCTTAAACGCTGGACACGACCGCCTTCCTGATCTACCGCAATTAAAATATCAGGATGCACCTGACGCATATGATCGGTCAAAGCACGGACTTGCGCCGGAGATTCAATATTGCGACCAAATAAAATCACTCCACCGACTTGCGGCGCACTTAATAGTTCAATATCTTCTTGAGTGAGGGTTGTGCCTGCGATGTCGAGCATCAATGCGCCAATCATATGCGGAATCCGTTTTAGAGTTTTCGGAGAAAACAATACCTGAATTCTGCAATGATTTGCTACACTTTGTCAGCACAGAATATGATAAAACTACACGACATAAACATATTAAGTTGTTTAAGATGCTGAATACGTTAAATTCTGGTCGAAAAGCAACACGGTCACATTGGTCTCTAGGCCAAGGAAGTACGAATTATTTATGAAATTTCAAACTATAGCTTGCGCAGTTGCGATTGCGACAGGTGGATTCTTTTTTACCCATGTAGTGAATGATGCGATTGCGGCCAATAGTAATGAAGTGGTCAGTAAAGCAATTCAGCCATCTCAAGAGCAGGCGCTGGTGTCACGTCAGCTGGCAACCCTGGTTGACCGTCAGCATTATTTAAATATGCGTCTGGATGCCCAGACTTCGCAGCGTATTTTTGATTTCTATATTGATAGTCTTGATCCGGAACACAGTCTGTTTCTGGCCCCAGAAGTTGAAAACTATAAGAAACGCTACGGTGCCAATTTTGGTGCCAATCTGAAAGCTGGCAATTTGTCTGGTCCTTATGAAATGCATGCGCAATATCAACAGCGCTTGCACCAGTTCTACACCTATATGTTGAATGAGCTGAAAAAACCGCAAAATCTGAATCAGCCGAATGTTTATATCGAAACGGATCGTGAAAAAGCACCGTTCTTTAAAACTGAAGCTGAACAGCGCGCGCATTGGTCAAAAATGCTGGTGTCTCAGTTGATCAATCTGACCATTAGTAAAGAAGAGGAATTGGCCAAGCAGAAAGCCCTGAAAGCCAATCCGGAACTGGCCAATGGACAAGACCTCACGGGTCCTGAAGATCTAACGCCTGCGCAAACCTTGACCAAGCGTTATACCCGTCAGCTGGAACGTCTCAGCCGCGTCAAAAGTGATGATGTGCTCGACAAGACACTGAACGCGATGATGCTGACTTATGATCCGCACAGCAATTATTTCCCGCCTGTGGATGCGATGGAGCTGAATCGTCAGACGACTTTACAGCTGGAAGGCGTCGGCGTATCGATTCGCCCGGAACGTGGCAATGAAGATTACACCAAGATTGAAACCATCGTTGAAGGTGGTCCAGCCAGCAAATCCGGTCAGGTGAAATCAGGTGATCGTATCATTGGTGTGGCCCAAGACGGCGAGCAAATGGTCGATGTCATTGGCTGGCCAAGTAATGAAATTGTCGGTCTGATTCGCGGTAAACGTGGCACTAAAGTCACTTTACGCTTACTCGGTGCGGGTGCTGCCATGGGGCAGGCACGTAATGTGACCATTACCCGTGACGTGATTCAGGAAGAAGATGCCGGTGTACGTACACGTGTAGTCGACATTCAACGCGATGGCAAGAAATATCAATATGGTGTGATCGAAATTCCGTCGTTCTACCTGAACTATCGCGCACGCCGTGCCGGTACGGATTATCGTTCGGTGTCTGAAGATACCAACAAAGCCTTGAAAGAGCTGGCAGCGAAGAATGTTGCCGGAATTATTGTCGATTTGCGGAATAACCCAGGTGGTTCACTGGAAGAAGTGGCACGTATGTTGGGGCAGGTAATCAAGTCTGGTCCAGTGGTACAGATCCGTGATGGCAATGGCAATGTCAGCGTCTTTGAGGATGATGATGGCGGCGCACAAACCTATGCAGGTCCACTGGCAGTGATGGTGAATCTTGCCTCTGCATCGGCCAGTGAAATTTACTCTGCTGCGATTCAGGATTATGAACGCGGGATTGTGATTGGCAGTACTACCACCGGTAAAGGTACAGCACAAGTACAATTGGATAGTCTGGCGCATGGTCAGGCGACATTGACGCAGCGTAAATTCTACCGTGTGACCGGTGGCAGTACCCAGAATAAAGGGGTCGTTCCGGACATTAAACTGGTCGATATTTATAACGAGGAGTTTGGTGAGCGTAAGGCCAAAAATGCCCTGCAGTGGGATACTATTTCAACGGCACCATTTAAACGCGAAGGTGCAGTACAGAAATACGTTCCTGAATTGGCTAAACTTTCTCAGCAACGGGTCACACTGGATTCTCAGTTCAAGTATTTAGAACAGCGTAAAGCCGTGATGAAGAAAGCTGAAGAAGAGAAACGTCAGGTACTGGACTTGCAACAGCGTAAAGCTGAGTTGATTGCCATGGAGCAAAAAACGCTGGACGCAGAAAACACTCGTCGTGCTGCAACAGGTCTGAAACCTTATCCAAACTGGGAAAGTTATCAGGCTTCACTGGATGCCTTGATTGAAACACGTGCCAAGATGAAGGCCAAAGAACGTCCGGCTCTGCCTGAAGAAGAAGCGTTTGTGATTGAAGCGGCAAATGTGTTACTGGACTATGCCAAATTACAGGCAAAACCCTAAGTTTTAGCCTCATTGATCGTTGATAAAAATAGCCTGTTTCGACAGGCTATTTTTTTATTTTGCAAATCTGCATAAAAATCCAAATAAAATTTTGCTATGAAGTGCCATCTGTCTAAATAAAAAGAAAAAAATTGTGATGGTGATCGAATAAATGAGCTAAAAAAATGAAGCTAAATATTTGCTTAAATTTGAAACACTTCTAATATATAAGTTGTATTTTATATTTCTGTTGAGTTTTATTTTTGGGGCAATTCTCAACTTCAAAAGAAAGAAATATAAATTCTAAATTTTAGTTAAGACTGATGTTGTTGCAGACCAATTGGCTTGCATGGATAGTCAGTCTTGAGATTTTACTGAGTTCAAATTTGACCGGGTGAAAATGGAAATATCAGTGCAGAGAATAATAAAAATGATCACCGATGGGGAACATTTTTTATGATTGATATTCAGCATGATATTGGTCTGTTCATCGGGTCCATTCTTTCTGCATTGGTTGCTTGCTATCTCATCGCACGGATTAAAAAATTTGCTTCAGGCGCTTTACAGCTAAACTTTAAAACCTTCAATTTAATGCTAACCGCCATGCTATTGGGCCTATTCATATGGTTGATCCATTTTATTGGGCTGACAGCAAGTTTTGTGCTGAATAAATATGAGATGGATTTGGGCCTGATGCTCCTGTCTGTTCTGGTGATATGCATTGCATCTATGTTTATCCTCTGGTTAAGTACCAGAAGTACCTGGTCATTTTTCCGGTCAGTTCTCGTATTAGGTGTGATCGCACTCAGCATCTTTGGCATGCACTATATTAGCATGATGTCATTCAATTTTACTGCCGCCCATATGCAACAGTCACCGGAATTAGTTCAGGCACATGATCAGCTATTTCTGGCCATGATACTGATGAGTGGATTGCTGCTGGTAACGCTGATTTGTATCATCGTGTCCGAACTGCGTGTGGGATTACGCAACCGTCAGCTTGCATGGGCCAATCAACAAATTGAAAATCAGACCATTCAGGACAATCTGACCAAATTACCTAACCGTTTGTATCTGGCTGAATATGCAAATCTGCTGTTTTCAGGTCAGTCCGAACAGCAGCATGAAATTGCTTTTTTATATATCGATCTGGATCGTTTTAAGGCAGTCAATGATGTGTTTGGCCATCTGGTCGGCGATCAGTTGCTGATTCAATTGACCACGCGGATTCATCTGTTATTAGGCCATCATTCCAAGCTGCTCAGAATCGGTGGGGATGAATTTCTGCTGGTACTGGAAAATACTTCAGTCGCCAAAGCTGCAAAAATGTCAGAACAGATTCTTGAACTGATTCAGGAAAGTTTCCTGATTGAAGGCAAGAGTATTCATATCTCGGGCAGTATTGGTATTGCCATGTATCCGGAGCACGGCAAAAATTTACAGGATCTGCTGGTCAATGCTGATGCCGCGATGCTGAGTTCCAAGTATCAGGGACGCAATACCTATTCAGTCTTTAATTACTCTACCGATCAGGATGAAAGCAAGAGTCAGAGTACCCTGATTAATGATCTATATAAAGCCGTGGAAGAACAGCAGTTTGTGCTGTTTTATCAGCCCAAGTTTTGGACCAAGGATCGTAGCTTGTGTGGGGTAGAGGCATTAATTCGCTGGAACCATCCCCAGTTTGGGCTGCTCGGCCCGAATCTGTTTATCAATGCAGCTGAAAAAACCGGACTGATTATTCAAATGGGCTATTGGGCATTGGAACTGGCTTGTCAGCAGATTCAAAAATGGCAACGGACACATACTGAATTTTTCCCTATCGCGGTCAATTTGTCTGCGGTACAATTTGAACATAAGCATCTGTTTAGTACTTTAGAAAAGTTATTTGCACAATATAAAATCAGTCCTCAGCATTTAATGATCGAGATTACTGAATCGACTGCCATGCATCATATTGATGTGAGTATGCGCAGCTTTAAGCGCTTAAGACAAATGGGCATCCGTCTAGCCATTGATGATTTTGGTACAGGGCATTCCAGTTTTCTCTATTTAAAGAATTTCGCCGTAGATGAGTTAAAAATTGACCGGGAATTTATCAAAAATCTGGCAGTCGGCTCCAAAGAAGAAATGATTCTGGAAAGCATTATTCAGCTGGCCATAAAACTGGGATTGGTGGTGACCGCGGAAGGTGTTGAAACAGAAGCGCAAGCGGAAATTTTAACCCGGCTCGGTTGTGAACAATTACAAGGTTTTTTACTGGGCTTGCCGGTAGATGAACAACGTTTAGAAAATTTACAATTCCATTAATAGCGCTCTAATTGATTGAGCGTCAGGATAGACAATATGGCTCACGGAACTCCACCCTGAAACTCTGCTACAATATCGCCAATTTTTTTCATATTGATCGAATTTGATCTCGAATGCTGTGCATTGAGCAGTAGGTATATTTCATGAGCTTTAAGCAAGAACTGGCGGCACAAGTCGCCCAGCGACGTACGTTCGCTATTATTTCCCACCCCGATGCCGGTAAAACCACCATGACAGAAAAATTGCTGTTATGGGGTCAGGCCATTCAGGTTGCCGGGATGGTAAAAAGCCGTAAATCTGACCGGGCCGCAACATCGGACTGGATGGAAATGGAAAAAGAGCGTGGTATCTCGATTACGACCTCGGTAATGCAATTCCCTTTTAAAGACAAGATGATCAATCTTCTGGACACCCCGGGACATGAAGACTTCTCGGAAGATACCTATCGTACCCTAACCGCAGTAGACTCTGCGCTGATGGTGATTGACGGGGCAAAAGGTGTCGAAGACCGTACCATTAAACTGATGGAAGTGTGTCGAATGCGCGATACTCCGATCATCTCATTCGTCAACAAAATGGACCGTGAAATCCGTGAACCGCTTGAGCTTCTGGATGAAATCGAAAACGTTCTGAAAATTAAATGTGTCCCGATCACCTGGCCGCTCGGTACAGGCCGTGATTTTGCAGGTGTATTCAATTTAATCGAAGAAAAATTCTACGTGTATAAAGCCGGTTTCGGTTCAGTCATTACCGAGATCGAAGTGCGAGATGGTTATGACTATCCTGATCTTCGTGAGAAAGTGGGTGAACTGGCTTGGGCGGCATTTGAAGAATCGCTGGAACTGGTACAAATGGCCAATGAGCCTTTAGATCGTGAAGAATTCCTGGCCGGTCGTCAAACGCCTGTGTTGTTCGGTACAGCCTTGGGTAACTTTGGTGTCGACCATGTTCTGGATGCCTTCAGTCAATATGCACCATCTCCTAAAGCCCATCCGACCCAAGATCGTGTTGTAGAAGCGGATGAAGAAGGCTTCACCGGTTTTGTCTTTAAAATTCAGGCCAATATGGATCCGAAACACCGTGACCGTATTGCTTTTATGCGGATCTGTTCAGGCAAGTATGAAAAAGGTCTGAAGATGAAGCATGTACGTCTGGATAAAGATGTGCGCATCAGCGATGCCTTAACTTTCCTTGCCGGCGATCGTCAGCATCTGGAAGAAGCTTGGCCAGGTGATATTATCGGTCTGCATAACCATGGCACCATCCAGATCGGGGATACATTTACCTCGGGTGAGAAACTTCAGTTTACCGGTATTCCACACTTTGCCCCTGAAATGTTCCGTCGTGTCCGCTTGAAAGATCCACTAAAATCTAAGCAGCTGCAAAAAGGTCTGAAAGAGCTTTCAGAAGAAGGGGCGACGCAGGTGTTTATGCCGCAGAATAACAACGATCTGATCGTTGGTGCTGTAGGTGTGCTACAATTTGAAGTGGTGGCTTACCGTCTGAAAGAAGAATACAAAGTTGATTGTGTTTACGAACCGGTCAGCATCAACACAGTACGTTGGGTGTCTTGCGATGATGAGAAGAAATTCAACGAATTCAAGAAAAAAGCTCATGACCAGTTGTCTGTCGATGGTGGTGGTCATTTGACATATCTCGCACCAAGCCGCGTGAATTTGCAGCTGATGCAAGAACGTTATCCGGACATCGTGTTCCACAATACGCGTGAACACTAAACTTTAACGTTCCGCAGCTAAAGTTTAAAAATATCAAACAGCTTCTCCGGAAGCTGTTTTATTTTATGCTACATTTAAGCAATTAATAACTCGATAGATATAGCAAAGAGAATGAAGCTCAGCAAGGAAGTCGTCCTCGGTTCTGTGATTGGTTTAAGTCTTGTCCTGAGTGGCTGTGATCAAAGCGAAAAAGAGCCTGTTAATACTCCGCAAAATGAGAAAATGACCGCAGCTCAGCAGACCGCAGATGTTTTGCCTTATCTGAATATTCAAGAGCAGCCGGCTAAAATTGCCTTGCCATTTTGTGAAAATAAAAACTGTATCAATCTGGATATTCAGACCTTGCATACGGTTGATCCATGGATGAACCAATGGATTGAAAAGCAGCAGGCCAAAGTGATCCAGGATCAAATTGGGTTGAAACAGGACATGAATTTACAGCAGGCGATCAATGCCTATGTAAAAAAATCGGATGCCTGGCAGGCGCAGCTCAATCTGAACAAGGCTTATGAGTTATCGCTATATACCCGCATTCCCTACCAGCGCAATCAATATGTATTGATGCAGATTGGGGTCGATACCAAACAGGAAAATGTCAGCGTGCATGAGCGCTATTATTTTTTTGTGGCTGATCGTCGCCAGCAGAAAATGCTGACTCCACTGGATATTATTGATCCTAAGCAACAGTTATTAATGGATCAGATTATTCAACAAGCTTATGAGACATGGCTCAAAGAAAACGATCAGCAAGTTCAGCAGAAAGCACCGAAAAAACTGTATTGGGGACAGGCTGACTGGTTCTTTGATCAGGAAGGCATTGGTCTGCATTTTCGCAGCCATGAAATTAGCAAAGATGCCAAACAACTGGATATTTATTTAACAAAACAACAAACACAACAGGTCTTGAAAGCTGATATCTATCAGCATATGTTTTAAAGCTCATGATCCTGCGAGATTACAGGTTCCAAAAAGGTGAATGAATGCCAAAATACAAGAATATCTTTTGTCTATCTATCCTGGCATCAGCGATCTTGCTGAGTGCGTGCCAGCCGAAGAGTAATGAGCCGGAAGAATCAAGTGCTTCCGAGGTGCTACAAGCCGAAGCTGAAGCACTTAAACTCAGCGGCGATACCGAAAAGCTCAAGCTGGCGATTCCAGAATGTGAAGACAAAAGCTGTCCGGAAATCTCGATCGAACGTCTGAACAGTAATCAGAGCTTTATTGATGAATGGATCGACCAGCAGATTCTGCAACAGTTGAAAAATATCCTGTCTCTTGATGCGATTGAACCGGCAAAAGTGAGCGCTGCCAGCGAAGCGGACGTTGCCGCCTCTGAACCCAAAGCTGCTTTAGCAACAGTGGTGACACCAAAACAGCAGCTTGAGCAGCAAACTCAACCTTATATGCAGACTTTCTTGAATCTGGATAAAGAGCTCAAGGCCCTGAGTGCCAGTCATAGTATTAGCCTGATGATTAAGCCCAAGATTCTGCATTCGGGTGATCCTCTAGCGACAGTAGTTTTGAACAGCAGTTATTATCTGGGAGGCGCACACGGGGCATCTGCACAGACTTATTATAATTTTGATCTGGAACAGAAAAAGCTGATCAAGCTGGATGACATTATTGCGGTCAAACAGAAAGCCCAACTGGAAGCGCGTGCTTATGATGCGTTTAAAACCTGGGTGGTAGAGTCCAAGCTGGCCAAAGATGTCGCCGAATATGAACAGGCCTGGAAGTTCAAGCTTACCGATAACTTCTATCTGGGCAAAGACGGCTTGATATTGCAGTATGCCGAATATGAAATTGGGCCATATGTTGTTGGCTTGCCACGTCTGATGATTCCTTATGAGCAGTTACAAGGTGTGCTGAAACCCGAATATCTGCCTCAAACTGAAAAAGCTGCCTCCGAGGCACAGCCAGCATCTGCTGCAAAAGCCAAATGACCTTAAAACTGTTTGATACGCATACCCATTTTGATGTTCCCGATTTTGATCCTGATCGGGAACAGTTGGCCTATACGGCCAAAGCGGTAGGTGTCGATCATCTGGTTTTAATTGGTTTTTTGCAAAACCGTTTTCAAGATTTGTTAAGGACCCATCACTTCATCAATGATCTGGAAAATGCCCCGCAAAGCCATTTGGCACCCGGCTTGCATCCGTTTTATATTGAACAGCATCAGGCTGAACATCTATACGATTTGGAACGGCTGCTCAAAACTGAACCATGCATTGCCATTGGCGAAATCGGTCTGGATACCTTTTTAAAACAGCACAAACAGGCGGAAATTTTTCAGAAGCAAAAAGATTTTTTTGCTGCACAGCTTGAACTGGCACAGCAATTTGATAAGCCGGTTTTGCTGCATATCCGCAAATCGCATGCGGAGGTTTTGCAGATTTTAAAACAGCAGCAGTTTAAACAGGGCGGCATTGCGCATGCCTTTGGTGGTGGGATTGAGGAAGCCAAGGCTTTTATCAAGCTGGGATTCAAACTGGGCATCACCGGGCAAATCACCAATCTAAATGCCAAAAAACTTCATCAAGTGGTGCAGTATGTCGGACCAGAACATCTGGTGCTGGAAACCGACTGTCCGGATATGACGCCGCTCTGTTGTCAAAGTTCGAGCGAACATCGTACTAGAAATACACCTGCAAATTTACCTTATGTGCTGCAAGGACTGGCAAAGAGTCTACATATGCACAAAGATGAACTGGCTGAACAGCTCTGGCAAAATACTCATCAGGCCCTGCATCTGGCCATTTAAGTTAACGCTCTTAACTCAG
The DNA here is from genome assembly GCF_049367455.1 of Acinetobacter lwoffii. Classification (GTDB taxonomy): domain Bacteria; phylum Pseudomonadota; class Gammaproteobacteria; order Pseudomonadales; family Moraxellaceae; genus Acinetobacter; species Acinetobacter lwoffii_W. The sequence continues at coordinate 981,985 of NZ_JBMPXW010000001.1, read as the reverse complement.
TCTTAAATTCCCAGTTCATCATAAAAAGAAAAAAAGGTGCATTATGCAATTTCTAAAACGCTCCAGACTTGGCATCATGCTATATACATTCTTTTAGGTGAGATTCACATGGCACAAGGACTTTTGGCGGGTAAGCGCTTCTTGATCGCGGGCATTGCGAGTAAATTATCGATTGCTTTTGGTATTGCTCAGGCATTGCATCGTGAAGGTGCTGAATTGGCTTTTACTTATCCAAATGAAAAGCTGAAAAAGCGGGTAGATGACTTTGCTGAACAGTTTGGTTCGAAACTGGTTTTTCCTTGTGATGTGGCAGTAGATGCTGAAATTGACCAGGCATTTGCCGAACTGGCTAAACACTGGGATGGTCTGGACGGCGTAGTGCATTCTATCGGTTTTGCACCGGCACATACGCTAGATGGTGACTTCACCGAGATCACGGATCGTGAAGGCTTTAATATTGCACATGACATCAGTGCTTATAGCTTTATTGCAATGGCACGTGCGGCAAAACCTTTGCTGCAAGTCCGTCAAGGCTGTTTGCTGACATTGACCTATCAAGGTTCTGAGCGTGTAATGCCAAACTATAACGTGATGGGTATGGCCAAAGCCTCTTTAGAAGCAGGCGTACGTTATTTGGCGTCTAGCTTGGGTCAGGAAGGTATTCGTGTGAACGCGATCTCTGCGGGTCCAATCCGTACCTTGGCAGCTTCAGGTATTAAATCATTCCGTAAAATGCTTGACCTGAATGAGAAAGTTGCACCACTGAAACGTAATGTGACGATTGAAGATGTCGGTAATGCCGCATTATTCCTGTGCTCGCCATGGGCTAACGGAATTACCGGTGAAATCCTGTATGTCGATGCCGGTTTCAATACGGTAGGTATGAGCGCTGATTTGATGGCGGATGCGGAATAAGTCCTATAAATCCTCTCTCCCTCAGGGAGAGAGTTAGAGAGAGGGGAATGACTTCTTTCTCTGAGTGAGGAAATGATTAAAATCCCCCTCATTCCCCCTTTGATAAAGGGGGAGGCCACTCAAGGCAATAAAAAAGACCGCATAAGCGGTCTTTTTTAGATTTGAAGAACAGCGATTAAGCTTGACCATCCACAGCAGCAGCTTGCGCACGTTGCATATTGGCTTCAAATTCAGCATCAAAGTTGATTGGAGTCAATAGCAATTGTGGGAAGCTGCCTTTAGTCACCATATCATTCACTGCTTCACGTAGGAAAGGGAACAGGATGTTCGGGCAGTATGCACCTAGGATGTATGGAAGACGCTCTTCTTCAACGCCATCTACCAGGAAAATACCGGCTTGAGTCACATCAACGATAAACGCGGTATCACCTTCGTTGGTCGCTTGAACCACGACTTTCAAAGCTACTTCAAAATGAGTTTCATCAATTTTTTCTGCAGAAGAAGAAAGATTGATGTTTAACTCAGGTTGCCATTGCTTGGTAAAAACTTGCGCCCCAGGAACTTCAAAAGAAATATCTTTGGTATAAATACGCTCTAATGCCAATTGTGGTTGAGCTTGTTGTTCTTCACTCATTTTTTGATCCTTAATATGAAGTGATAATTTTAGTAAGGTTAAGCCAGCAATTCATCAAGTTTGCCTTCACGCTCTAAAGCATAAAGTTGGTCAAAACCACCGATGAACTGATCATTAATAAAAATTTGTGGCACGGTACGGTGATTGGTACGCTGCATCAATTCAAGACGTACTTCAGGCGCTTCTTGAGACAAGTTAATCTCTTTATATGCCACACCCTTACGTTCCAGTAGCTGTTTTGCACGCACGCAATAAGGACACACTGTCGTCGAGTAAATAGTAACTTCAGCCATGATCAATCTCCTGTTCGTGGATTATTTGCTTTTCACCAAAGGTAAACCTTGAGCTTTCCAGTTGCTGACGCCGCCATCAAGACGGTAGGCATCGGCATGACCAACCTGCTGTAATGCAGTACCAGCCACCTGTCCAAGGTTACAAATGAACACCAAAGGGCGATCAGATGCTTTCAGCTCTTCAACATGTTTTGTAATCTGGCTATATGGAATATTACGGCTGCCGCTGATATGACCTTCACGGAAGTCTTTGGCATCACGTAGATCAACCAGCATGGCATTTTTTGCTTTGACTAAAATTCCCAGCGATTGCGGAGAAATTTTGCGACCGTTACGTTGACCTTCGATAATGAAGAACAAAACCACTAATACCGCGAGTGTTCCAAATAAGAAGGGGTGATTCCCCATAAACTCGAACCAACGTTCCACAATTCACCTAATTACAATTTTAAAATTGCCAAGAGTATAGCTCATAAATATGGTGATCAAAATCACCGCTTCAAGGGCCAAGGGTTAAGAAAATTAATTTTTTTGCTGTGCTTCAGTGATTTCGTCGATTAAACGTAAATAGCTGTCCAGTCGGCGCGGCAAAATTTCACCTTCGGCCGCAGCCTGACGCAAAGCACATTGTTTTTCATGCTTATGGGTACAGTTACGGAACTGACAATGGCCGAGCAGATTTTCAATTTCAGGAAAGCCGCTTTGTACCTTATCTAAAGTCAGATGCCACAGGCCAAATTCACGAATTCCCGGAGAGTCAATCAGGGCCGCACCTTCACCAAAACCGATCAAGCGCGTTGACGTCGTGGTGTGTTGACCGAGTGCCGAGTTTTCCGAAATAATATTGGTTTTCTGTGCGGCATCCGGCACGATCGCATTAATCAGCGTGCTTTTACCCACACCAGATTGACCAACAAAAGCCACCGTTTCATTTTCCAGACGATTAGATAGTGCAGTCAAGTCGCCATCGGATTGGGTCTGCATCACCTCATAACCAAGGTCTTGATATTCTTGCAGCAGAGTCAGAATCGGATCGTTTTCTTTCAATAAATCGGCTTTATTCATTACCAGCAATGCGGGAATGTCGGCATCGGCACAGGCCACTAGATAACGGTCGATTAGACCTGGCGCCGGCTCAGGCAATGGTGCAAACACAATCACAATCAGTGAAATATTGGCCGCTACCGGTTTAACCTTGTGATAGCGGTCAGGACGGGTCAATAAGGATTTACGGGGATGAATCGCGGTGATAATCCCTAAACCGGTATTCGGATCGGCTTGCCATTTGACCCGGTCACCCGTTACCAATAAATCCAGATTGGTTCGGGTATGACAGCGCCAGACGCTGTCCAGTTCAATCTCTTTCCAGAAGGGTTCAGGCTCACCATCGGCGACCACAGGTTTTTCAGGGTGAATGTCAGGACGAGACAAAGCTTGCACTTCAAGTTGGCGGCCATAATGTTGCACTACTAAACCTTCAAGATCACTGGAGGTATCGAGATCTTCTTGACGTGTTTTCTGTTGTTTCTGAATGCGGCGCTGTTGTTGCTCTGTCAGACGACGCTTACGTATTAAGGCCATTCATATCCTAAAAAAACCGGGTAAATCAGATGGCAAAAATAGCATGAAGCAGCCCCCGAATGACACCCAAGATGTAATTAATTTGCTACTATAGTTGTTTTTAAACCCAATAAGATTGCACATTTATGAGCAGCACCGCTGATACCCGCCTGATTTGGATTGACCTTGAAATGACAGGTCTAGACACAGACAATGATCAAATTATTGAAATTGCAACAATTGTAACCGATGACAATTTGAATATTTTGGCAGAAGGTCCTGTGCTTGCGGTACATCAGCCTGCACGTCTGTTAAATGCCATGGATGAGTGGAACACTCGCCAGCATGGCCAGTCCGGTCTGATTGAGCGTGTACGTCGCAGTAAACTGACCGCTCAGGATGCCGAGCAGCAAACTATTGAATTTCTGAAAAAATGGGTGAATCCAAAATCTTCACCGATGTGTGGTAACTCGATCTGTCAGGATCGCCGTTTCTTGCACCGCCTGATGCCTGAACTGGAGCAGTATTTCCATTACCGTAATCTGGATGTATCGTCAGTGAAAGAGCTGGCCAAACGCTGGCGCCCGGAAATCATGAGCGGCCTCAAGAAAAATGCTTCGCATCTGGCAATGGATGACATTCGTGATTCGATTGCGGAACTGAAATATTATCGTCAATATTTCTTTATCATGAATAAAGACTAAATTTCGATGAACTGAAAAGAGGCGCAAGCCTCTTTTTTATTTTACTGAACTGGATTTCTTTCTAGTGTAAAACTGCTCCATGCTTTCAAAGCCTACCCACGAGAGCAATAACACGATCAGATGATTCTGTGTTTCATAACGATCGAAAATAACCAAGCCAAATAATCCTAAAGTCATTAAACGAATGAGAATGCTGAGATAATAATTTTTGTTCTTTTGGCTGATCAGAACATAAAAATAAAGCCCGATACAAAGCACGTTCAAACCCAAAAGGGTGTTAAATAGCATGACATTTCACTCCTTTTGGCCAAATGACATAGAATTAATTTGTTGATATTTTAGTCAATCTCGAGTGGGTTGTCGCTCTCATCCAACCTGAATGTCATTTAAATCGATCAAAAATTTAGTGGCGGTAAAGAAAAGCGGATTTTGCTAAAATGATCCGGTATTTTTATTGCTATAGATGACCTATGACCGACCTGCTTCAAGATGATGAATATGATCGCCGTTTTGCTGGTGTTGCCAAAATTTATGGAGAAGACAGCTTTAACCATTATGAAAAAAGTCATGTGATGGTGATAGGCATCGGTGGTGTCGGTTCATGGGCGGTAGAAGCACTGGCACGTAGCGGTGTGGGCGAACTGAGCTTGGTCGATATGGATGTGGTGGCGGCCTCTAATATTAACCGTCAATTACCTGCCATGAGCACCACACTGGGTCATGAAAAAATTGAAATCATGGCTGAACGTTGCCGCGCAATTAATCCACGGATTAAAATTAATCTGATCGATGATTACCTGACGCCTGAAAATATCAAAGAAATTTTAGCAGGTGATCCAGATTTAATCCTCGACTGTATTGACGATGTCAAAGCCAAATTTGCTCTGATGCTACATTGTCGCTTTAACAAGATTCCTTTAATTGTATCGGGCGGGGCAGGGGGTAAACTGGACCCGCTGAAAATTCGGGTCGCCGATTTATCTAAAACCGAACAGGATCCGATGCTGGCCAAATTACGTGCCCAGTTACGCAGCAAAGGCATCTGCAAAAAGCCCAAAGAAAAATTCGGCATTACTTGTGTCTATTCCATCGATAATCCATTCTCCAGTGCCGATGTCTGCGCCAGTGCCGGCTTGCGCTGTGGTGGTTATGGCTCTGCCGTGGTGGTGACTTCGAGCTTTGCCATGGTCGCTGTAGCAGAAGGCTTGAAAAAACTCGATAATAAAAGAGCAAAAGCCTGATTTAAAAAATAAAAAGCACAATCTATGTGCTTTTTTTAAACTGGCGTTTAGAATGAAAGGATTCATTTGCAGAACAAAAATAATGTTTTGGAGCAGCTATGTGGTTCTTGCTGGTACTGATTTTGGGGATAGGGGCGTTGGCGATCTGGATGTGGAAACGTCCGGATCCGGTGAAACGTGATCAGGCGAAGGCTGTACAACATGATTTATGGATTGAGCAGATTGATGCTCAACTGAAACATGCAGCACGTTTGAGTTCAGATCCTGAACATCCGAATTATGCACGCGCCTATCAGATTTACCAGAATCTTGCCCAGCAACAGGAAATTCCACAGGCTTATGTCGGCATGGGGCTGATGCATTTGCAGGGTCTGGGACATGCGCAAAATACGGAAACAGCCATCAGTTATCTCGATAAAGCCTTTCATCTGGGCAGTGATGACGCAGCTTATCATCTAGGGCAGATTCATGAGGAGCAACGCTATCAAATGGCTGACCCGGAAAAAGCGCTGTACTGGTACCGACATGCGGTAGCACGTGGCAATCTGGATGCCCAATATCGTATTACTGAACTTTCTTCTACCGAAGGCCAGCCTCAAAACGAGATGACTGCAGAAAAACAGCGTCTGGCATTATTAATTCAAAATGCCGGGCAGGGTCATGCCAATTCGCAGTATCAGTTGGCCCAGTATTATCTGGCAGATTCAACAACCCAAGATTTAGTGCAAGGAATTCATTATCTGTTTCTGGCGGCACAACAAGATCATTTGGCCGCTAATCAGCAGATCGCCGATGATTATGGGCATGGACAGATTCTCCCCCAAGACCTGATGCAATCGCTGCAATTTATTAAACGCTGTATCAGTCTCGGTGACCAGAAAGGTCTCTATGATTATTATGCCGGTGTGTTACAAGGCCGTATCGATACCGACCAGCGTCAACGCGTGTTCCAGCATTTATTGCAGCAGTCCAAAGAACACGCCGATGCACACGCCAAGACCTTAATCGGACTGGCTTATTTTCATGGCTGGTATGTTGATAAAAATGAAACCATGGCATTTCGTTACTGGTCGGAAGCGGCCAACAGTCAGCATGCGCCTGCATTATGCATGATTGCTGCGCTGTATTTTGAGCAGCACCTGGTGGCCAACGAACCGCAAAAAGCATTTGAGTTATATCAGGCTGCCTATCAGCTTAGTCCTGATGATGTGTCTGCAGGGATGGGGCTGGCGCTGTGTTATTTAAACGGTGTAGGCACAGTTAAAGATACGGGCAAAGCCACACAAATGATTCAGAGCGCGGCACAGCAGTATTGGCTGATTGAAGCTCAATCTGAAGCGGATTTAATTTATAGCGTCGGCCGATTTTATAGTCTGGCTGAATATCCATTGCCGACACGTAATAAAGCTGTCCAGTACCTGAATCAGGCGGTTGCGAAAGGTTCGAAAGAGGCGGCATGGTTCCTGTACCAAGCTCTGTCAGGCATTTATCCTGTCTTTGTGAACAATTTAGAGCTAGCAAATCGTTATCTGCATCAGGCTGCGCAATTGGGTCATGCCCAAGCACAGGCAGAATTGGGCTTGAAATATCTTAAAGGCCAACAGATTGCGCAGGATATTGCCTTAGGCTTGAGCTATCTGCAAAAAGCAGCCGCTCAGCAGAATGGTGTAGCACTGAATGCTCTGGGTGAAGCATATGAACAGGGTCAAGGTGTTGAGAGCAATATTGAGCAAGCCGTACAGTATTATCAGCAGGCGGCAGCGCAGGTAAATGCGGATGCTTATAGCCATCTTGGACGTTTATATACCAAGGGAATTGGCGTGGAGCGTGATATCAGAATCGCACGGGACTGGCTGGAAAAAGGCAGTTTACTCGGACATGAGCGATCCACTGAATTATTGAAAAATGTGAATGCGTATTTGCAAATGAAATAAACTGACTCAAATCATATGAGCTAAAAAACCGCTGTCTGACAGCGGTTTTTTTATGGATCAAGCTTTGTTAAGGTAATTGTTTAATCGGGCTACCACCCAATGCCTGCATCAAGGTGACATAAGCATTGTACTGGTTCTGTCTGGTTTGCACCAAAGACAGCCGCGCATTGCGCGTAGTTTCCTGTGCATCCAGCAGGTTTTTCAACGCCACCGCACCATTACGATAACGCACTTCAGTCAAGCGTTCAGTTCTTTCTGTCAGCTCAACATTGCGTTGCTGTAATGCAACCTGCTTAGTGAGCTCAGTACGATTCGACAAGGCATTTTCCACATCGGCAAAGGCTTCGTACATGGTCTGGCGATACTGGATAATGGCTTTTTCATATTCCAGCTCATTGACTTGCAGATCACGTTTCATGTCATTCCATTGCAGGAAAGGCAAGGTCAGACCTGCACCTAAAGTTGCAACCGGATTTTTCAGTGCATTCGAGAGGGACGTACTGCTGCCAATACCGGTGGTCAGATTGCCGGTCAAACTAATGGATGGATAGTAGCTGGCTTTGTTGGCATCTTTATTGGCCAGTGCCTTACGCAAGCGCAGTTCAGTCGCTCGAAGGTCAGGACGACGTGACAATAAACTCGCCGGTAAGTCAGCCTGAATACTCGGCAATTGAATATTCGGTAAACGGCTTGGCTCTTGAATCGCGAGCTGTTGAACCGGCATGTGCAGCAATACCGCGAGTCCGGTACGTGTTTCCACACGTTGTTGTTCAATCTGGCTTAAGGTTGCCTGTTGGCTTTGAATCGCCTGTTCCGCCTGGGTTAAATCCAGACCGGATACTGCGCCGGCACGATATTGCACTCGCACCAGATCATAGGTTTTTTGCGCGGTCGCCAGATTTTGCTGTACCACGCTATAACGTTCATTCAGATAAGCCAGTTGCCAATAGAGTTGCGCTGTGGTGCCGATCAGGCTCTGAGCAGTTGCCTGCAAGTCTTCTTCAGAGGCTAAGGCCTCCCAGCGCGCCGCTTCAGTCTGATTGGCCAGTTTGCCAAACAGATCCAGTTCATAGCTTAAGCCCGGATAGCCCAGTGAAAGACCCGTCGAAGCATTGCTGCCACCCTCCAGATCAAAACGCTGGCCCGTTGAAATTCGTGCATCACCGACACGGACACGGACGCCTTGCTGGCTTTGTGCCTGTCTGGCCTGAATGCGCGCCTGCTGTAAACTGATGCCAGCCACCGCCAGATCTGTATTCTGCGCCAGCACTTGATCGACCAAACTGTTCAATTGCGGATCTTTAAATAAGGTCCACCATTGATCTGCCAGAATGTCGGCATGGATCTGCTGACTTAAAACCTTATTATTTTGAAAGTTGCCCGGCATATTGATCGCAGGCTGCTCATAAGGTGTTTTTACCACTGCCGCACAACCGGTCAGCGAGCTTCCCAGCAACAGGGCACTGGCAAGCTTGGTTAAATTCATTTGCATATCAGGTTCCTTATTCGCGAGAAAGCGCATCGACTGGATTCAGACGAGCGGCATTACGTGCCGGGATAAAGCCAAACACAATCCCGATCAGGCTTGAGCAGACAAAGGCAGCCACAATCGAAGTGGTTGAATAGGCCATCTGGAAAGTACCGCCGGCAAAGTGGGTAATTAGCTGGCCAATCCCGAGCGAGAGCAGCACCCCCAAAATACCGCCTAAAATACACACCAGCACTGCTTCAATCAGGAACTGCTGCAAAATATCACTTTGACGTGCACCCACTGCCATCCGCACCCCAATTTCCTGAGTACGTTCAGTCACGGACACCAGCATGATATTCATCACCCCGATCCCGCCGACCACCAGTGAAATCACAGCAATCGCCGAAATTAAAAGCGTCATAGTCGCTGTGGTCTGCTGAATGGTTTCACGAATACTGTCGGCATTCTGGGTAAACACATCCTGCGCGCCATGGCGCTGTACCAACAGGTTTAAAATTGCATTTTCAGCCGCCGCACTTGGATATTCATCCTTAATCCGCACAATGATGCTGCGAACGTTAGATTGCCCCAGCATACGACTCATCACGGTAGAATACGGCAGGTAGACATTCAGGCTGTCATTATTGCCCATCATGCCTTTTTGTGCATCAATCACCCCGATAATCCGGCTCGGGACGCTACCGAGTAAAATCACCTGTCCCACCGGATTAGTACCATCTTTAAAGAAGGTATTTTTGGTATTGGTGTCAATGACAACATCTTGTGCCTGTTGCATGACGCTACTGCGGTCAAAGGGCTGACCGGACTGGAAAGTCATGCCACGCACATAAAAGAAATCTTCACTGACGCCGTTGACCGTGGTTGAAGCTTCGATTTCTTTATAACGGCCGGTGACACTGCTATTCACCGATGGGCTGACGCCATCGACATACGGTTGTTCAGCCAGCGCATCGGCATCGGCCGGAATCAGGGTTTTGGACTGTGAAGATCTGGAATTGTCCCCAAAGCCTCGACCCTGAAATACAGTAATGGTATTGGTCCCCAGACTACTGATATTTTCCAGAATCTGTTTTTGTGAGCCATTGCCCAGCGCGACCACCGAGACCACCGAAGCGATACCGATAATGATTCCGAGCATGGTCAGGAAAGTCCGCATGCGATGTGCATTCATGGCCAGCAAGGCCATACGAAAGGCTTCACCTAGACGGTCAACTGCAGAACGCCATGAAGAAATCTTCTTTTGTTCACTGCGGATTAGCGGCTGTTTTTCCAGATGCTCTTCGACTTCAGGAACATTGGGTTGGTCGGAAATGATATTGCCGTCCGAGATCTCGATAATACGCGTCGCATTTTTCGCTACATTATGATCATGCGTGACCAGAATGATGGTATGACCTTTGGCATTCAGTTCACGCAAAATACGCATCACTTCAATACCGCTGTTCTTATCCAATGCACCTGTCGGTTCATCGGCCAAAATCACGTCACCGCCATTCATCAGCGCACGGGCAATCGAAACCCGTTGCTGCTGACCACCAGAGAGCTGACTCGGACGGTTCAGGGTTTTTTCACCCAGCCCCAGATCGGTCAGAATCTTGACGGCTCGTGCATGCCGTTCAGATGAATCTGCACCAGCATAAATCGCAGGAACTTCGACATTGCCTGCTGCGTTTAAATCGCCCAGCAGATGATAACGCTGGAAAATAAAGCCGAAATATTCACGGCGTAATTGCGCGAGTTCATCCGCTTCCAGTTCGCGGGTTTCACGGCCTTTGACCTTGTAGCTACCGGTAGTTGGTTTGTCCAGACAACCCAGAATGTTCATCAGGGTTGATTTACCGGAACCGGACTGGCCGACAATCGCCACCAGTTCACCTGGATAAATCTCCAGATTCACCCCTTTTAAAATCTGGACCGTGCTTTCACCCGCAGGGAATTCACGAACCAGATTTTTCACCTCGAGGAGAGGCTGTTGTTGTGAATTCATGCTTACATTCTCATTGGGCCACGGCTATTGCCACCGCGTTTTGCTGCATCATTGGAGGTATCAGAACCATCGGCAATCACCACCTGATCACCACGTTTTAAACCTTTCAGCACTTGCGCAGTCGCGCGGTTATTCAAACCGATTAATACAGGGGTTGGTTTTGCAGTACCATCGGCTTGCAAGACACGAACCATGCCACGCTGTGCTTTACCTTGCTCAATCAGCGCAAGTTCTGCTTCAGACAGGTTTAGACGCGCTGGACGTTCAGCGGCAGGGCGGTTGCCTTGAGCCGATTCAGCTTCAGAACGTGATGCCGGGCCGCCTTCACCGCGAGAACCCTCACCACGAGCTTCACCACGATTGGCACGTGGCGGACGGTTTGAACCTTGAATGGCTGCAGCAGGAATGGTCAGTACATTTTTGGCTTCATCCAGCACGATATAAACTTGCGCCGTCATATCAATACGCAATTTGCCATCTTCATTCGGGACATCGAACAATGCGTTGTAATACACCGCAGAACTTGAAGATGAGCTTGATGTATTGCTATCGGTATTAATTGAATTTGGCGCAGGCTCAACCTGACGCAGTTTAGCGTAAATCTTTTTCTCGTTATTACCTAAGGTGGTGAAATAAACCGTCTGACCTTCTTCAACTTTCATGACATCTGCTTCAGAAATTTCAGCTTTAATGGTCATGGTGTCGAGTTTGGCCAGTTTGACAATGGTCGGCGCACTTTGATTAGCGTTTACAGTCTGACCTTCTTCGGTCACAATTGCCACAATTGTGCCATCCATCGGGGCCACAATCTGGGTATAGCCAAGATCTTCTTTGGCAGTCGCCAGCGTCAAACGTGACTGTTCAATCTGTGCATTGATGGCAGTAATATCCGCTTGTGCTGTTTTATAGTTCGCAAATGCAGATTCTAGCTCTGAGCGAGAAGTGGCATCCTGTGCATACATGGCTTTTTGACGGTTGTATTCAGCTTCAACTTTGGCCAAATTCGCCTGTCTTACTGCAAGTTGTGCCATCTGATTTTTAATGCTGGCTTCAGCGGTTTTTAAATCATTTTCCTGACGAACGGAGTCAATCCGCGCAATCAGCTGACCTTGCTTGACCTGATCGCCCAGTTCTACATACATTTTTCTGACCTGACCCGAAACCTGCGCCCCCACGCTGACCATCTTGGTCGCTTCCAGAATACCAGTCGCCAGTACAGAGCTTTCGATATCGCCCTGGGTGACTTCAGCCGTAATATATTGCGGAGGCTGTTCTTTGGGTTTGAGGAAGTACCACCCCGCAGCGATGAGCGCAATGGCAATCACGGCGGCCATAATCAATTTCGTCGGTTTTATTTTTGGCATGATCAATATCGGTTCAAAATCAGAGAATTGTGAACGATTATAAAAGCGAAATTAGGATAAATCGTGTATTTTTTTAAACTAATAGGAATGATTATTATTTTATTTTTCGAATTTTGACAAAGACTTAGTGAAATAGGGGCTTGTCACAGATACTGGAAATCGCCTGTAGTACCAGATGCTCAGGATTCTCATGTCCAAGTCCTTTAATTGAGGCATCAATTCTTAATAATAACCCCGGCCAGGCCAGAAAAGTCTGCGGACTGAGACGGCGCAAAGCCTGTTGATATAACCCGACTTTGGTTTTCCAGATCCCGATTTGCAAGGCATTTTGTGGTTGTTCAAACAGCTGCATCAACAGACGCATTTCCTTGCTGAGACTCCATAAAATCAGGCTCATCGGTTCACCTGAAACGACTAGATACTGAAAAATTTTGATCGACTGGGAAAGATTACCTTGTAGCAGGGCATCGCTCAAATCATAGGTGCTATAACGTGACTGATCTTGTAAACATGCATATAAATGATCAACCTGAATGATATCGACTTCAGCAAAGGTATCGCTAACCCGCATCAGGCTGTTCTTTGCTGCAAGCAGGTTGTGCTCATGATGTTGTTCCAGCCATTGCCAGGCATCATTGGCTAAACGAATGCCGAGTTTTTCAGCTTCAATACCCAGAATCTGCTGCCGGTCTTTTGGATAATTGGCCACCAGCGAAACATTCACACCATTGGCATCAATCAGCTGAAAGAAACTGGATTTCAGGCTATTACTATCCTGTTTGGGCATCACCACCAACAGCAGGTTTTGTTCATTATGCTGCAAATAGTTTTTCAGTAACTTGATTGCGCTGGCATCCGGTTTGATATTGCCATGTACTTCAATCGCCAACTGGGTTGAAAACAGCGACAAGCTGTTCAAGGCATTAAAGACGGTTTTCCAGTCGGCGACCGAACTAATGTCATAGCGTTGACGTTCAATGTCCTGCTTTTGCCAGCTGGCCCGAAAGGCATCAATTAAATTCTGTTCCAGCAAAGGCTCTTGACCATGCAAGACCCAAGCACCGCGAGCTTCATCGACACGTTTCAGGGCTTGCAGATAATCAAGTTTCATAAAGAGGTCTTATTGAGCAGGTTGCGCTGAGGTATTTTGTTTGGCTAAGGGTAGGCGGTTCGATGAAATCTGACGTGCAATCTGCTGCGCCACATCATCAATAATGACCTGATTCAGATATTTTTGTTCCTGATCATCGGTGTTAACCGTTTCAATATTATATTGATACGTACGTGTTGCCACGACAGTGCGTGGTTCAGTGATCGGATTGCCTTGTGCATCTTCAATCCGGAAAGTCACGTTTAAACGTAATAAGGTTTCAACCAGTTTACCGTTCAGTTCCAGACGGCGAGGAGTGTAATCCAGGACACGTAACACATAAGCTTTAGGTGCATTACTTAGCTGTACGCCTGCAGCAGCGAGGTAAACTGCCATTTTCTCTTGCAGTTCTTCAGTGTTGGGCGGTAAAGACAGGCTCATGACAGAGTAAGCAACAGGTGCGGAGCTCGGATTGGTTCCTTTCAGGTGAAAACCACAGCCGACTAAGCCTGCACTCAGACCACAAGTTAAAACAATTGCTGCTAAACGTTTGCCCAAATGCATGTGTTGCCCTCTATGCTTCCCGAAGGGGAATATTTGAAATCCTGAACTGGATTGTAAAGTCAAAGCCCGTTGGCTGGCAACGGGCTTTGTTTGGGAATTGTGAAATCCTTCATAAAGTTCCTTCTCCCTTTGGGAGAAGGTTAGGATGAGGGTTTATATATTTACCTCTCCCTAACCCTCTCCTGAAAGGAGAGGTAATGTAAGGACTTAAACCACCAAATTCACTAATTTATTCGGTACTACAATTTCTTTCTTGGTTGGACCGGTCAAGAATTGTTGGACTTCAGGCAATGCTTTGGCTTGAGCCAAGATGTCATCTTTAGAGGCATCTACAGATACTTCTAACTTACCACGGAGTTTACCGTTGACTTGAACCACAATCGTTTGTGTATTACGTGTCAGCGCAGATTCATCTACCGCAGGGAATAAAGTTGAATTCAATTCAATCCCAAATTCAGCCAATAAAGTCTGGCTTAAATGCGGTGCAAATGGTGCAAGTAAAGTTAACAGCGTGGTAATCGATTCACGTGCAACCGCCACGTCATTGTCATCTTGGGCTTCAAATTTGTTGTTCGCGTTTAGAAGTTCCATCAATGCAGCAATGGCAGTGTTAAATGCATGACGACGTTCGATGTCATCACCGACTTTCTGGATGGTTTCGTGAGTTTTACGACGTAGGTCTTGCGCGGCCGTTGAAAGAGCAGTTTTGTCGATGCTGGCAGCAGTATTCGCTTTTTCAAGGAAACCTGTTGCTAAACGCCATACACGTTTCAGGAAGCGGTTTGCACCCTCAACACCGGCATCAGACCATTCCAGTGATTGATCTGGTGGTGCTGCGAACATCATGAACACGCGTGCCGTATCTGCGCCGTACTGGTCAATAATCGATTGCGGGTCGATACCGTTATTTTTCGATTTCGACATTTTTTCCTGACCGCCAACCACAACTTCTTGGCCATCTTCTTTATATTTGGCAGAAAGCACACGGCCTTTTTCGTCTTTTTCAAGTTCGATATCCGCAGGGTTAAACCAGGTTTTCTTGCCAGATTCAGCTTCACGATAGAAGGTATCTGCTAGCACCATACCTTGCGTTAACAAGTTAGTGAATGGTTCATTGCCTTGTACTACGCCTTCATCGCGCATCAATTTGTGGAAGAAACGCGCATATAACAAATGCAGAATCGCGTGTTCAACACCACCGATGTACTGGTTTACAGGCAACCAAGTTTGGCCAGCTTCTGGTTTTACCATGCCACCCGTAAAGTCGGGAGATGCATAACGGGCATAGTACCAAGATGATTCTACGAAGGTATCCAGCGTATCTGTTTCACGACGAGCATCGCCACCACAGCTTGGGCATGACGTTTCGTAGAATTCAGGCATTTTGTTCAACGGGTTACCTGAACCATCTGGAACCACATCCGTTGGTAATACAACAGGAAGTTGATCTTCTGGCACTGGCACTTGACCACATGATGGACAGTTAATCATTGGAATTGGACAACCCCAATAACGCTGACGGGAAACCCCCCAGTCACGTAGACGGAATTGAACTTTAGAACTTGCTAGGCCTGTTGGTTCTAATTTAGCAAGGAATGCATCGTATGCACCTTGGAAATCTAGACCGTCAAATTCGGCTGAATTGACCAGTTTACCTTCTTTCGAGCCATACCATTCTTGCCATTGAGTCGCATCAAAGTCAGCATCATCTGCGCCTTTAGCATCAATCACTTGCTTGATGGTCAAGCCATATTTATTGGCAAATTCGAAGTCACGTTCATCGTGTGATGGAACTGCCATCACTGCACCTGAACCATAAGACATCAATACATAGTTGGCGATCCAAACCGGAACTTCTTCGCCAGTCACAGGATGCTTCACAGAAAGACCGGTTGCCATGCCTTTCTTCTCGGCAGTCGCAAGATCCGCTTCTGCCACAGAACCCATACGGCATTCTTCAATGAATGCAGCCAATTCTGGGTTTGTTTCAGCCGCTTTCAGCGCCATCGGGTGTTCTGCTGCAACTGCAACATAGGTCACGCCCATCAAGGTATCGGCACGGGTAGTAAATACCGTTAAACCATCTGCATACACGTCAGGATTTGCTGAAGGGAAAGTGATGTCCATCCCTTGTGAGCGGCCAATCCAGTTACGCTGCATGGTCAACACTTGTTGTGGCCAGCCATCTTTAAGCGTGTCTAAATCGTCAAGTAACTCTTGCGCATAATCAGTGATGCGGAAGTAGTACATTGGAATATCACGCTTTTCTACCAATGCACCTGAACGCCAGCCACGACCATTTTCAACCTGTTCGTTGGCAAGAACAGTCTGATCGACCGGATCCCAATTCACGGTTGAAAGCTTACGGTAGATCAAGCCTTTTTTATAAAGCTGAACAAATAGCCATTGTTCCCAACGATAGTATTCAGGGGTACAGGTCGCAAATTCACGATCCCAATCTACGGCTAGACCGAGTTTTTTCAACTGGTCACGCATGTAAGCAATATTTTCAAATGTCCATTTTGCCGGTGCAACCTGGTGTGCAATCGCTGCGTTTTCAGCAGGCAGACCGAAAGCATCCCAACCCATCGGTTGCAGGACAGTTTCACCTTTTAAGCGATGGAAACGGCTGATCACGTCACCAATCGTATAGTTACGCACATGACCCATATGTAGCTTGCCACTTGGGTAAGGGAACATCGAGAGAATATAACGACGTGGACCTTCTACTTTGTCGGCAACTTTAAAGGCTTTGCGATATTCCCAATCCTGTTGGACTTGAGGCTCAATCGCACTGGCTTGATATTCGGAATCAATGTGAGTAGTCATAAACGTATCAGTGAATTACGGTGAAAAAAGTCTGTTGCACAGCATAGCGCAAAATGCACCTAAAAGTGAATTTTGCGCCGGCATTTCCCGAAGAAAAAACACGCTGTTCTATATAGAGGTGTCTTATAAAGCAACTGCACGATTTTTAGATTGCTGCAAGGCTTCGTTGGCTTCACGTTGTTGCTGGTCCTGATTCGCAGGAACTTGAGGGGCTTGTTGCTGTTGTTCTTGAGGTGTGTTCTCGGTTTGAACTTCAGTTTCAGCTGTTCTTGGAGATGCCGGGGCTGAATTTTTCCAGCCATAAGTATCCACTGTGGTGGCTTTTTTCGCAGATTTTGGTGGTGGCGTCTTGGTATAATGCGTGACACCTTTCGCATCGACCCATTTATGATACTGGATCGCGGAAGCGCTGGTGCTACAGATGCTCAAAACAACTGCGCAACTCAAACTGAAGGCGGTTAAAAAAGATATTTTCATTGTTCTTGGGCCTCGGCTTGCTAGGCATGGAATACTGCAATTATTGTAGTGATATTTTCAGTAAAAATGATGGATTTTTATCTGCTTTATTCAAAGCTAACTGCTTAAATAAGCTCAATCTAGCGTATAAGAAATCAGAGACAAATCTTCGTATACAAAATTTATTGATAAACAATTTCCTTTCATTTAATAAAAATTCATTCATTTTTTTTATATAAGACATATTAAAAATTTATAAAATTAAACCATTAACTCTATGAATTTTATTGGATTAGATGAATAGACAAGACAGTCAATGCATGGCTATGAGCTGATATTGCTGTTAAAAACAGCAGATCTAGGCACTAGTAAGTATGGATTGTCTGTTTTTTAAACTTGACTTTAAAGCCTGAAAACACAAGAATGCTGCAATAGTTTTATATGCCTTAGACCGATCACCCTTCGACTAAGTGTCATTTCATGCAGTGGGCGATTTTTCTAGCCGAGAAATTGAACAAAGCTAAGCAAAATATGTTTATCCCAACATGTTTTAGATCCCGTATTGCTCGAACAGCGAAGAGATCAGATTTTTTTCCTATTGCTTTGAAAACTATGAAATTTGTGTGCTATAACAGTGCAGACAGTTAACAAACGAAACACTGCAAATGCCTCCCATTTGTGCAGTGAATAATATTAGGGTGAATCACGTTGGAACTTCTATCTGGTGGTGAAATGCTTGTTCGCGCATTAGCGGACGAAGGCGTTGAACATGTTTTTGGATACCCAGGCGGCGCAGTTCTTCATATTTATGATGCGCTATTTCAACAAGACAGAATCAATCATTATCTCGTACGTCACGAACAGGCTGCTGGTCACATGGCCGATGCTTACTCACGCGTGACAGGCAAGACCGGTGTTGTGCTGGTGACTTCAGGTCCGGGCGCAACCAACACGGTAACGCCAATTGCAACGGCCTATATGGACTCAATCCCGATGGTGATTTTGTCAGGTCAGGTTGCGAGTCATCTGATTGGTGAAGATGCATTTCAGGAAACCGATATGGTCGGTATTTCACGTCCTATCGTGAAACATAGCTTCCAGGTGCGTCATGCCAGCGAAATTCCTGCGATTATCAAGAAAGCCTTCTATATCGCGTCTTCAGGTCGTCCAGGTCCTGTAGTGATCGATATTCCAAAAGATGCGACCAATCCTGCAGAGAAATTTGCTTACGAATACCCAGAAAAAGTGAAGATGCGTTCGTATCAGCCACCGTTCCGTGGTCACTCAGGTCAAATTCGTAAAGCGATTGAAGAACTGATCCATGCTAAACGTCCTGTGATTTACTCAGGCGGTGGTGTGGTTCAAGGCAATGCTTCAGCACAATTAACAGAATTGGCGCATCTATTGGGTTATCCAGTGACCAATACCTTGATGGGTCTTGGCGCATTCCCGGGTGATGATGAACAGTTCATCGGTATGTTGGGTATGCACGGTACTTATGAAGCTAACATGACCATGCACAATGCAGATGTAATTCTGTGTGTGGGTGCGCGTTTCGATGACCGTGTGACCAACAATCCTGCAAAATTCTGTCCAAATGCTAAAGTCATTCATATAGATATCGACCCAGCGACAATCTCAAAAACCATTATGGCGCACATTCCAATTGTCGGTGCTGTAGAGCCTGTATTGAATGAGATGCTGAACCAGTTGAAACAGCTTAATGTTTCTAAGCCAAATCCTGAAGCGATTGCGGCATGGTGGAAACAGATCAATGAATGGCGCAAGGTTCATGGCGGTCGTTTTGAAGCAGGTGTTGATGGTGTAATGAAGCCACAACAAGTGGTTCAGGCATTGGACAAAGTGACCAATGGCGAAGCGATCATTACTTCTGACGTCGGTCAGCATCAAATGTTTGGTGCGATGTATTACAAATACAAACGTCCACGTCAATGGATCAACTCAGGTGGTCTAGGCACCATGGGTGTAGGCTTGCCGTATGCAATGGCTGCGAAGCTTGCATACCCAGAACAGCAAGTAGTGTGTATCACTGGTGAAGCATCGATT
The DNA here is from genome assembly GCF_049367455.1 of Acinetobacter lwoffii. GTDB lineage: Bacteria > Pseudomonadota > Gammaproteobacteria > Pseudomonadales > Moraxellaceae > Acinetobacter > Acinetobacter lwoffii_W. The sequence continues at coordinate 962,855 of NZ_JBMPXW010000001.1, read as the reverse complement.
CAGATGTGTATCCAGGAACTGTCGACCTGTAAGCAATATGGCCTGAACGTCAAAATCCTGTGCCTGAATAACCAGTCTTTAGGGATGGTGAAGCAGTGGCAAGATATGAACTATGAAGGACGTCATTCAAGTTCTTATGTAGATTCATTGCCTGATTTTGCCAAACTGATGGAAGCCTATGGTCATGTCGGTATTCAGATTAATCATGCCGATGAACTAGAGTCTAAGCTTGCAGAAGCAATGGCGATTAACGACAAGTGTGTATTTATTAACGTGATGGTAGATCGTACCGAGCACGTTTATCCGATGTTGATTGCGGGTCAGTCGATGCAGGATATGTGGTTGGCTAAAGGGGAGCGCACGAAATGAGACATATTATCTCTGTACTCGTAGAAAATGAATCAGGCGCGCTTTCCCGTTTAGTGGGTTTGTTCTCACAGCGTGGCTACAACATCGAAACATTGAATGTTGCCCCGACTGAAGATCCAACGCTTTCACGTTTGACATTGACCACTTATGGCGATGATCACAAGATTGAGCAAATTACTAAACAGCTTAACAAGCTGGTTGAAGTGGTGAAAGTGGTTGACCTGTCTGAAGGTGCGCATATTGAGCGTGAATTGATGCTGATCAAAGTCAAAGCATTGGGTTCATCGCGTGACGAAATCAAACGTACTGCGGATATTTTCCGTGGTCAGATTGTCGATGTAACACCAACGACCTATACCATTCAAATCGCGGGTACAACTGAAAAAGTGGATGCGTTTATTGATGCACTTGCAGAACACACGATTTTAGAAGTGGTACGTTCAGGTGTATCCGGTATCGCACGCGGCGAAAAAGTACTCACCATCTAAATTTTAAGTATTTCCTCCTCTAAATAAGAAGAGGGTATCAGGCAATGTAAATTTAAGGATCATTGCCTGATTTAACGGACAAACAAGCATTTAAGCGGAGACAGCAATGCAAATTTTTTACGATAAAGACTGTGACTTATCTATCATCCAATCTAAGAAAGTAGCGATCATTGGTTACGGTTCACAAGGCCACGCGCATGCGCTTAACCTAAAAGATTCTGGCGTTGATGTCACTGTAGGTTTACGTGCGAACTCTGCTTCTTGGAAGAAAGCTGAAAATTCAGGTCTTAAAGTTGCTGAAGTTCCTGCTGCTGTAGCACAAGCTGACGTAGTGATGATCTTGACTCCAGATGAGTTCCAATCTCAACTTTACCGTGACGTAATTGAGCCAAACATCAAGCAAGGCGCTACTTTAGCATTTGCTCATGGTTTCTCGATTCTTTATAACCAAGTTGTTCCACGTGCTGACTTAGACGTAATCATGGTTGCGCCTAAAGCTCCTGGTCACACAGTACGTTCTGAATACCAACGTGGTTCAGGTGTTCCTGACCTTATCGCGATTCACCAAGATGCTTCTGGTAATGCGCGTAACGTTGCTCTTTCTTACGCTTCAGGCGTAGGTGGCGGCCGTACAGGTATCATCGAAACTTCATTCCGTGAAGAAACTGAAACTGATCTTTTCGGTGAGCAAGCAGTTCTTTGTGGTGGTGCTGTTGAATTGGTTAAAATGGGCTTCGAAACTCTGGTTGAAGCGGGCTATGCTCCTGAAATGGCGTACTTCGAATGTCTACACGAACTTAAATTGATCGTTGACTTGATGTTCGAAGGCGGTATCGCGGACATGAACTACTCAGTGTCAAACAACGCTGAATACGGCGAATATGTAACGGGTACTGAAGTAATTAACGAACAGTCTCGTGAAGCAATGCGTAATGCACTTAAACGTATTCAATCTGGTGAATACGCGAAGATGTTCATTCAAGAAGGTGCGTTGAACTATCCATCTATGACTGCTCGTCGTCGTCAAAACGCGGCTCACGGTATCGAAGTTACTGGTAACAAGTTACGTGCGATGATGCCTTGGATCCAAGCGAACAAAATCGTAGACAAAGAAAAGAACTAAGTTCTGATATCTAAGTCAAAAAGCCCTTGTTTTTAACAGGGGCTTTTTTATGCCTTACTGAAATCAGCATAAAGGCAAGTAAAACCGTTGATAAAGAGAAAAACTAATTTCTCCAATCAATTGATTTGAATGTGAAAGCCCACTCATTTGAGTGGTATTTAAATTTGCTAAGTACCTAGAAAGGATAAAAGGCAGTACGTGACCTCTTTGCGTCCACAACAGTGATTTGCTTTTTGGGCTTCATTCAAAGCAGTACTTTTTCTTCCTTGTATTCAAGTAAAAAAAGTTGTAGAGCAATAAAAGAACAAAATTTTATTTCTCAGTCAAAAAAGATGTTTTTAATGGGGATGCCAAAGATTGGAAACATGGGCTTTAAAAGCGGCACCAATTTAATCTAATGGTTTGAGTCATAGATAGTTTCAAAACTCCTATATTTGTGTCATCTGTGTTGAATTTAGGTTGTGATAGAGTAGGCATTATTCATGCTGTATGGAGTGTGTAATTGCAATGAAAATATCAAAACTCTCTCTTTTACTCGCTCTTTGTCTGCCTGTGGTGGGTTTTGCACAAGATGCAGATATAGCACAGCCTGAGTTAAAGCCTTTACCTGATGTTCGCATATCCATGCAGCGGATGCTTCGTTCGACTGAAGGGCGCTATTTCTTAGACTTGTATGCTGGAATATGGAATCCGCACGGGACTTTGACTGATCTGCAAGAGCCCAAACAAATTAACTTTAAAGGGACTCAAAAAGCAGATTTTATAGATCTGAATTCAGTCAATGTTGGGACTGAACAAAGTGCTGCAACAGCTTATCGATTGGCAGGTACATTGAATGCAAATACAGGCTCGTTTAAAGCTGAACTGACGGAACAAACGGCACCACCATCTACAAGTTATCTACAGTTTGAACCTGCGTTTAAAGCTGCAGATAAACCTATCCTGCTGTTTAAGTTTTATGGGGTGCAATCCGCAGACCAACCTTATGGGAAGTCTCTAAAACGCGTAGATGTGATTAATAAATCAAATGGCAAAGTACTACAGTCATTACAAGGCTTTAATGCTTTTGGGAATAGTATGGGATTCTTAGATGTAAACTTTGATGGATACTATGATGTTGTACTTTCAGATACCTCTGATGGTCGAAAAATAGAAGATAAGCGATTTATTTATTGGATGTACAATCCTAAAACGAAGAATTTTCAACGCTCACCACAATTGGAAAAAATTGCTGGCTTCCCAAAATTAAAAGGAGAGTTGCAGCAGATTGACTTTGGATCAGGTCAAATCTTTCGAGTCGATCAAGGATTGCTTTATCCAGTCAGTGAGTAAGTTAAATTTTTTAAAAAGCCCCATAACTTGGGGCTTTTTTTTATTTATAGAATTTTCTAAAGAAGTATGTAGGCAGTTTTAAAAGAGGTAGTCAGTATTTTGAATAAAAAATCAAAGTAAAAAGTGCGTTGAAAGAGAGGGGCTGAATTTCAATATGCGTGATAATTCATGTAATAAATGAGATTCTAAAAATTTGAAAAACAAAAATCTGAAATTTAAAGAAAGAAAATATGATTTACAAAAGCTTAACATTGGAAACTAAGCCGTGTTTCAAAACCTGTAATTTAATACAAAGGCTCAGTATTTGGTGACGTAATTCTTGTATTGCGTTTCAAAAGACATACCTGAAAGTGGTGATTATACATTTGAGATTCTATTTAAAATTTAAATTTAATCGGTCTTTACTATTAATATAGTTGAATATTCACGTAATATTGTTTTGTTTGAAAATTATTTTGAACTATTTCACAAATATTTGGTGAAATATGTAACAGTCTATATTATTTTTAATATGGTTAAGGTTAATAAAAACAATTAGATATGTTATGCCTGAAAATAGGGATATGAAAAAAATCCCCAAAATTTGGGATAAACAGGAAAAGTAAATAAAAATAAATAAATAAATTAAAAATATTTAATAAATTACAATTACATAATTTTAATTTTTACAAAAAATAATATTGCATGATGAGTCATGTGAATATGGGATCTTAGGTTCTTTTTTTCTCAACTTGAATAAGAATGAGTCAGCACCTAGGGGAAGTGAAATTAATTGGATTTTATTAATAAATACCTTGGATGCGCATACTAATAAATCTCTAAAGAGAATGGAGTAATTGCTATGAATAAATTAATCAAAGTAACGATGTCAGCATTAGTTTTAAGTTTAGGGACAGCAGCATATGCTGGTGGTAAACCAGGCGGTGGGCACCCAGGCGGTGGTGGGCACCCAGGCGGTGGTGGGCACCCAGGCGGTGGGCACCATTCTGGAAATCATGGTTGTGGTTCTTCAGGTGATTGTAAGGGTAAGATTGATATTGATTTGGTAGTAGAAAAACACTGCGATCTTGATATTGATGAATCACTACTAACTTTGGATAAAACCAACAGTTATACAGACTCAACAAAGTTCCAAGTTCGCACCAATGCAAATTATTTCTTGGCAATTACAGCGCCAACGACTTTAGCTAATGGAAGTCGCACTGTTCCTGTAGCTGTAACGACAACCGGTGCTGGTGGTCCTTATAGCAGTCCTACAGTAATTAATTGGGATGGTACAGAGCATGAATATACTGTTCAGGCTTCATCAGCAGGTTTAGATGCAATGTCGACTTATGCTGGTACCTACAAAGGTACATATAAGGTCGAAGTCAAATTCTAACACCTAGATAACTTCATACTCATAGTTGGAGGTGTTTTAACACATCTCCAACTTCTTTCTTCATAAAAGAATAAGAGGTGGATATATGTTTCGATCATTGATTTTTATTCTTTTGGGGGTAGTTTGGACGTTGACTGCACATGCTGGAATTCAATTTAGTCCCATTCAAATGTATCTTAAAGACCCTACAAGACAAAAAAGTACAACTGTAGTTGTGGAAAGCACGGGTTTATCGACATCAAAACTTTTTGAGGTTTTAGCTTTTAAGTGGTCTCAAGATAATAAAGGTGAAGATATATTGATCGAAGATGAATCGATCTTATTTAACCCTAAAATTTTTGAACTTAAGCCTGAGTCAAAGCAGTTGGTGCGTGTTGGATTTACTCAGCCACCAGTATTGGCAACTGAAGGTACGTGGCGAGTCATCTTTAAAGAAGTAACGCCAGTTGCTGAAAACACAGCGATTAACTTTTTATTTAACTTTTCATTGCCTTTATTTGTGGGACCTCAAGCAGACCCTAAACTTTCAGTTAATTTGAAAAAGGCAGATGTATCACAAATAATCTATGTTGAAAATAAGGGGAGCTCTCATGTTAAGTTGACTGAGTTACAGGTTATAGATGCTAAAGGTATAACGATGACCAAAATGGCACTAAGCCAATATGTGCTTGGTGGTAATACTATTGAAATACCATTAGAAGGTTTTAAAACTAATGGTGAAATTAAAATTAAAATTAAAACAGAAGATGATGAGAAATACTTAGAATTTATGATCAAAGGGTGATGCTATGATAAAAAGAAATTTTTTTTTATTTATGGTTGTTACTGTAAGCCAAGTGAGCTTAAGTGCTGAAGTGCTTACACCAACGTCAGACCAGCAGCTCAACACAGCCATTGTCAATATTTGGGTCAATGGTGTGGACTATGGAGTGGAAAGTGTTGCTTTTGATCGTTTAGGAAAAAAATTTATTGAATGTACAGCATTATCAAATATTGGAATTGTGGTTGAAAAGTTAGAGAAGGACAGTGTTAAAAAAGATTTTTGTAGTTTGGCAAGCCCTTCCATTACCTTCACTGAAGATCCATCACTCCAGAGCTTAAATATTACCATTCCCGCTGAGTACTTCGCCAATTCGAGCAATAATTTTGTGTACAACACGCCGAGTAAAGCAAGCTTTGGTGGATTTTTAAATTATAGCTTGTTGTACTCACGTGATGAGGTTGAAGAAGAGTTTAATACCTTAGCAGAGCTTGGTATTTTTAAAGATTATTGGTTATTTAAAAATTCATTTATTTATAGAAATAATCCTCTTGATACTGAGAGTAAATTTCTCAGGGTTGAAAGTGTATTTGAATTAGAATTCCCTGATAAATTTTGGCGTTTGACATTAGGAGATAACACGACATCTTTAAACAGTTTAAATAATTCATTTCGCTTTGGTGGGCTTAGTTTTGGAACCAATTATATCGCACGCCCAGACTTTGTGTACTGGAATAGCCCAACATTACAGGGGAGTGCTGCAGTACCTTCAACGGTTGATTTATATTTGAATGGAGTCAATCTGTATCGAGAAAATGTTGGACCTGGAAATTATTCACTACCAACCAGTGGTTTATTAAATAAATCAGGAAATGCACAAATTGTTGTAGAAGATATTCTGGGTAATCGGACTGTTCGAAATTTTCCTATATATATTAATAACCGTTTGTTAAAGCCAAAGTTGGATGAATTTAATATTTCTATAGGTAAACTTCGGTACGGATATGATGAAGTGGAAAGTGATTATCGAGATTTTTTTACTAAGCTTTTATATCGTAGCGGAATTAATAATTACTCGACGCTTGGTACGGATATGCTATATAGCGATAAAGTCCAAAATGTGAGTTTATTGTGGACTCAAGCCATTAAGAATTATGTTTTATTAGATACGATATTATCAGGAAGTAACGCAGATGATAATAATGGTTATGCAGCTTCTTTAGGAATAAGTCGTGACTTTGCTTGGTGGTCTGTGGGTATGCAAAGTCAAATATATTCAAAAGAATATAGGTATTTAGATCTTGAGGATACTCTAACGTATAAAAAAATGACCAATCTATTTTATTTGACTCTTACAAATCTTAATTATTTGGATAGTGTAGGATTAAATTATATTGATCAGACTTATTATAACAATGATGAAGTGAGTCTTGATGATCGTAAAGTGCTTAATCTGAGTTTAGGTAAGAGATTGACACCGAAGTTAGATGTCGCTTTTGGATATTTTAAAGATTTTGGTGGGGATAGCGATTCAGGATTTAATATTGTCTTTAACTATGATTGGGGTGATCGACGTCGGCTAACTTTGGATCATTATACACAAAATGAAAGTACCCGTTTGAACTATTCTCGAACGACAATTGGTCAAGAAGGGTTTGATTATACCGTGGGTGTTAACCATATGGATAATGAGGTTAATTTAAATGGATACGGACTGTGGAAAACAAATGTTGGTGATTTGAGGCTCTCGCATGATGAATATAGTGATGGACGATTAAGTCAAGTGAATTTTAATGGCGCATTGGTTTGGTTGGGTAATCAGGTTGCTTTAACTAAATATGTTAATAATTCATTTGCTTTGTTAAATGTAAGTGATCATGCAGATTTAGATATTTACCGTTCTTCATCTTTGATTGGGAAGACCAATCAGAAAGGATATATGTTTGTACATAATATTATTCCATATATTCAATATGACTTATCTTTTGATCAGAACCAATTAAATATGGATGAAACTTTTGATTATGCTTCGAAGAAAATAGTTGGTTTAGATCAGCGGGGCTATAAAGTTAATTTCCCAATTTATCAAACTAAGCGAATAGCAGTTCGTTTAATTGATGCGCAAAGGCAACCTTTGATTCGTGGTGCTCAAGTTGTCGTTAACGATAAAACTGAAGAACCATATTTTGTAGACAGTAAAGGAGTGGTTTATGTCTATGCAACCCAAGCAGCAGCATATAAATTTTTCGTAAATTTACAAGGAGGTCAAACTTGCCAAGCAGATGTTGTGGTTTCGCAAAATCAATTCCAAGATCCGGAACACGAGATTTTGGATGTTTTATGTAAATAGGTGAATTATGAAAAAATATATAATATTGGTGTTGAGTGCGTGGATGGCAACATCAGCACAAGCAACACAACAATGTGCAATTGATGGTTTTTCAAACTCAAATATGCGATTAAGTAGTTATAGGCATAGTCAAGCTGCAACTTCATTTAATGTGCGTTGTGATCAAGGTTATTCGATTGTTTTTAACAGCGAAAACCTTACCAATGCAAGTGGAACAAGCTATGTTTCCAATGGGCCTTATAAGTTGCGGACCCAATTAAATTTGCAAGGTGCTGGGCAAAATTTATGGGGGGTTCAATTAAGACAAGCACCATCTGAAAGACAGAAATATGTAATTGCCGTTCAACTGCAAGATAATCCCTATAATGGTGTGCCTGCAGGTGTGTATAAAGATAGGGTTTCTGTTGATATAATTTTTTAAAGAGAATGGATATGCAGTATTCATTATTTTAGTCCAAGATTTCATATGTGACTCTTGGACTTTTTATTTATAAGTATGTTAATAAGCGGGTTTTCATTAATTTATTGTGGTCATAAAATATTCACATGTGTGTTCTAAGATTGAATAAAATATAACGATATAAGAGTGTTTAATGAATCTGCTCAATTATCCAACGCAGTTTGAACAACGATCGAATAAATTATTCAAATTTTCTTTCAAAAATCAGAACCTCAATCCTAAATTTCAACATAACTATTCAATTCAAACACTAATCCGGCCCCCTCTAAAAATCGCCATTGTGACAGATACGTGGGCGCCAGAAATTAATGGTGTTGCACATTCTTTATTGCAACTGTGTAAGGGCTTGCAGCAACAAGGCAACTCCATTTTTTTAATACGCCCAGAACAGTCCGAAAGTTGTCAGGATTTTCGACCTGATCAAGAGTGTTTGGTTCGAGCGCAGTCGATTCCTAAATATTCAGGTTTACAATTTGGCTGGCCGCAACTGATCAAACTCAGTAAAGCTTTAAAAAAAGCCCAAGTCGACATTGTGCATATAGTCACTGAAGGGCCTTTGGGTTTTGCTATGCTCCAACTGGCGCGTTCATTACAGATTCCTGTTTCCAGTGGCTTTCACTCGGCCTTTCATGATTTTAGTCGCTTCTTTGATTTAGCGTTTTTAATGAAGCCTGTACAACATTATTTACGATGGTTTCATAACAATACTCAACTTACCTGTGTACCGAGCCAAGATACTGCAGATGCCTTGCATCGATTAGGTTTTAGTTGTCCATTGGTGGTGGTGGGACGAGGTGTGGACCATAGTCGATTTTCTCCCTCACATTATCGAGCAAAACTGAGACAACAGTGGCAAGCAGATGAACATACCCGCGTGATGCTCTATGTCGGACGGCTATCTCCTGAAAAAGAAGTGGATGTTTTAATTTCTGCCTATCGTTCGATGTTGGCTATGGATGCACGAACGAAATTGGTCATTGTGGGTGATGGGCCTGATCGTGAACGACTAATGCAACTGGCAAAATCCCTAGATGTTATTTTTATGGGAAGTTTAAGTGGTCAGGCTTTATCGGAAGCCTATGCCAGTGCGGATGTCTTCTGTTTTGCCAGTCAGGTTGAGACCTTTGGTAATGTGGTTTTGGAGGCGATGGCTAGCGGATTGCCTGTGATTGCTTATGATTATGCTTGTGCAAACTTGCATGTGCAGCATGGTGAAACGGGATGGTTGAGTAGACTTGGACATCAGCAGGGGTTGATCCAGCAGATGCTCGGATTGCCTGATCAGCAAAAATTGCAGCAGATGGGTGCGCAAGCACGTAAAAAAGCCGAAAAAGTAGGCTGGCAATATCCGGTCCGGCAATTTGAACAGGCACTGTATTCACTGATACAGCATCAGGAATACAGGATATAAAACAAGAAAGGAGCACCAGTGTGAAACTCCAGAATGTAAAGATTAAATTTTTAGAAATCGATTTGAAAGGCTGTGTTTATCTGAATCATTTTTCGCATTCAGTCCGTATTGCCACTTTTTTTAAAATGATTAGCCGCTTAGGAAATGGTGCATTTTGGTATTTCATGCTGATACTGGTTTGGATCATGCAAGGCTTGATCTATACCGTGCAGATTGTTTATCTGATTTTGGGAAGTACTATAGGTACTATGATTTACAAGGTGCTTAAAATCAAAACTGTACGACCACGTCCTTATCAGGTACATCAAGTGATCCGTTTGGGTGAGCATCCACTGGATCATTTCAGTTTTCCTTCCGGGCATACCTTGCATGCCGTGATGGCAACCACCGTTTTAGGTTATGTCGCACCTTTATTACTGATGCTGATGTTGCCTTTTACGGTTCTGGTCGCAGTGTCCCGAATGGTGCTGGGATTGCATTATCCAAGTGATGTGGCAGTTGGCGCAATTCTGGGTGGCATGATGGCAATTGCCATTGTCCTGACCGCGCCTTATCTGAATATTGTGCTGTAAAAATAAGTGAAAGCCGGAGCAAAGGCTCGCAGATTTTCACAGATTTGTTAAAGTACAGCATCAAAGCAATTATGGTGAGAAATAGAGATGGGTTTACGTTGGACTGACACGCTCGATATCGCGATTGAACTCTATGAAGCGCATTCAGATGTGGACCCGCAGTGGATTCGTTTTACTGATTTACATGCCTGGGTGTGTGCTTTGCCTGAGTTTGAAGATGATCCAACCAAGTCGACTGAAGGTTTGCTTGAAGCCATTCAAATGGCATGGATTGACGAGGCACGCTAAGGCCTCATCTTAAAAAAGCATTTTTTTACAGATGAAAAGCAGAAAAATGCGCGTTATCTCGGTATAATGCGCCAAATTTTCATGTCAACAATTGACTTAAGGAGCCTATCATGGCTATCGAACGTACTTTATCTATCGTTAAACCAGACGCAGTTGCTAAAAACCACATCGGCGACATCTTTGCTCGTTTCGAGAAAGCTGGTCTTCAAATTGTTGCAACTAAAATGAAACATTTGACTCAAGCTGAAGCTGAAGGCTTCTATGCTGAGCACAAAGAACGTGGTTTCTTTGCTGACCTAGTTGCATTCATGACTTCTGGTCCAGTTGTTGTTTCAGTTCTTGAAGGCGAAAACGCTGTTCTTGCTCACCGTGACATCCTTGGTGCGACGAATCCTAAAGAAGCTGCTCCTGGTACTATCCGTGCAGATTTCGCTGTAAGCATCGATGAAAACGCTGCTCACGGTTCTGACTCTGTAGCATCTGCTGATCGTGAAGTTAACTACTTCTTCGCTCAAACTGAGATTGCTCCACGTACTCGTTAATTCGCAGTATTCAAGCCAGATAAGTGTTATTATACTTATCTGGTTTTTTTATTCTCTGAATAATTCTTTGCTCACATATTGAGCTTCTCCTTTCATCTTTAGACATGGTTTAGGTAATACACATGAGTACTGAAGCAGTCGCTGTATCAGCAGTTTCTGAGCCACAGCAACACACTCCATCCGCTCCAGCACAGGCAAATACTGTCGAGAAAGTGAATTTACTTGGCATGTCACGTCCGCAAATGGAAAAATTCTTTGAGGACATGGGTGAGAAGAAGTTTCGTGCCGGGCAGGTGATGAAATGGATTCATCAGTTCTTTGTGACTGATTTTGCTGAAATGACCAATATTTCCGGCAAACTGCGTGAAAAACTGGAAAAGATTTGTGAAATTAAAGCGCCTGAAGTGGTGCATAAAAACTATTCTAAAGATGGTACCCGTAAATGGGTATTCCGTGTTGGCGACGGTGAAGGTTCCCTCGTCGAAACCGTATTGATTCCTGCTGAACATCGCAGTGGTTTACGTCGCACTTTGTGTATTTCTTCACAAGTGGGCTGTGCACTGGACTGTTCATTCTGCTCAACCGGTAAACAGGGTTTCCAGCGTGATTTGACTCAAGCCGAAATTATCGGTCAGCTCTGGATGGCGAACTATTCCTATATGGAAGATGTGCCTGTACTTGAGCGTGAACGTTCAGTCACGAACGTGGTGATGATGGGCATGGGCGAGCCATTGCTCAACTACGATGCAGTATTGAATTCAATGCGTATTATGCTGGATGACTTTGCATACGGCATGTCAAAACGTCGTGTGACTTTATCGACTTCTGGTGTTGTGCCGAAAATCGATCAGATGGTCAAAGATATTGACGTGGCGCTGGCTATTTCATTGCATGCGCCAAATGATGAACTGCGTAATGAGCTGGTGCCGATCAATAAAAAATATCCGCTTGAGCAGCTGATTGCAGCATGTCAGCGTTATATTGCCAAAGATGGTAACGAAAGTTCACGTAAGCATGTAACCATTGAATATGTGATGTTAGATGGCGTGAATGACCATCCTGAACATGCCCAGCAAATGATTAAGCTGTTGAAGAATTTGCCAAGCAAGATTAATTTGATTCCTTTTAATCCGTTCCCGCATGCGCCATATGGCCGCTCAAGCCGCAACCGGATTATTTCTTTCCAAAAAACTTTGTCTGATGCCGGTTTTGTGTGTACGATTCGTCAGACACGCGGTGATGACATTGATGCCGCGTGCGGACAGTTAGTCGGACAAGTTGCTGACCGTACCCGTCGTGCGGAACAGTGGAAAAAGAAAATTGCGCAATCGAATGAGATCATGCGCTCACAAGGATAATAAGAGGTCGCCAGTTGAGAAATCTAACATCAAAGTTTGCTTTGATTTCAACAGTATGTGTGTCTTTGGTTTTAGTCGCGTGTCAGACGCCAGATTTGGGTCAGAAAGATCCTGAAAAGGCCACCAAAGTCCGTACCCAATTGGCGGTAGAATATCTGAGAACAGGTGACCTGGATGCAGCCAAACGTGCGCTGGATCAGGCCCTTGAGACTACTCCGCGTGATTCTCAAGCAAATATGATGATGGGCGTGCTACTGCAACAGGAAGGTAGTAAGCTTAATCTCGAAAAAGCAGATCATTATTTCAAGCGCGCGATTTCGGCAGATCCGAAAAATGCGCAGGCACGAAATAATTACGGCACTTATTTATATCAGCTTGAACGCTATAATGATGCGATCGAGCAGTTTCAAATTGCTGGTGCCACGTTGGGTTATGATCAGCGATTCCGCGCACTGGAAAATATGGGGCGGATTTACCTGAAACTGGGTGATACAGCAAATGCTGAAAAATCATTCAAACAGGCGCTGCAAGCCAATCGCGATTCTTATATTTCAATGTTAGAGTTGGCAGAAATATTTTATTTGAACCAGCAGTTCCCGGCGGCGACACAAATGTATCAACAGTTTGTGCGTGGTGTGGGGCAGAAAAATCAGGGTGCCCGTGCACTCTGGATTGGCATTCGCACTGCGCGTGCCGGAGGTGATCAGTTGGGTATGCAGGTATTGGTCAACCAGTTACGTGCACTTTTTCCTGAAAGCCAGGAATACCAACGTTATTTGCAATTACAGTACAGTACTGAGGCCGTATGGAAGTAAATCCTAATTCACCATCGAATCATTCGAGCGTAGCTCCAAATGCGTTAGGAAATATTCAACGTCCGGGCGAGTACTTGCGCCAGATTCGTATCAATCAGCAGCGCAATCTGGAAGATGTAGTGAAAGAGCTGAATATTCCGGTCAAAACCCTGACTGCACTGGAACAGGATGAATATAAGTCTTTGCCTGAAGCGACCTTTATCAAAGGTTATTACCGGACTTATGCCAAATTTCTGGGTGTAGATGCGTCTAGTATTATTCAGCGTTTTGATGAAATCTATACCAATGATACCGGGTTGCTGCCGAATCATGCCCTGAACAATTCTCCAATTAAAATTATGGGGAAATTACCAGGTTCCAAGCGTGACCGTAATCGTAAGTGGTTAAAGCGCATTTTTATTACGCTGGTACTTTTGCTGATTTTGGGCGCACTGTTTGCCATGATTCAGAACTGGTCGAGCAGTAATTCCCAAAATAGCAGTGAAGTCTCTGGAGTAGGCGCTTCTAATGTCGAGATTCTGAATCTGGATACAGGTGCCGCACTTTCCGGTGATCAGCTGAAACTTGATTTTAACCGTCCGACTTCGGTGCATATTGTCGACTCGGCGGGTAATGTTCTGGCAACTGGCCGTCAGGCATCGAGCTTGCAACTGAATGGTGAAGCGCCATTCCAGATTCGTCTGGATGATGCATCGGCTGTATCACTCAGTTTAAATAATGAAAATATTTCATTGTCACCCTACACTGTGAACGGAAAAGCAGAATTCCGTTTATCACCTTAACAGATCAAGAGTAGAGCAGAACGATGATCGTAAATCCAATTAAACGTCGTCCAACACGTAAAATTCGTGTGGGTTCAGTTTATGTGGGTGGTGATGCACCAATCAGTATCCAGTCGATGACCAATACTGAAACCTGTGATGTAGCAGCTACGGTTGCTCAGATCCAGCGCTGCGTCGATGCAGGCGCGGACATCATGCGGGTTTCTGTGCCTACCATGGAAGCGGCGGCGGCATTTGGTGAAATTCGCAAGCAGGTCAATGTACCTTTGGTGGCGGATATTCACTTCGATTATAAAATTGCTTTGGCAGTTGCCGATTTGGGTGCAGACTGCCTGCGGATTAACCCGGGCAATATCGGTTCTGAAGCGAAAATTCGTGAAGTCGTGGCCGCGGCACGTCATAACGACATTTCCATGCGGATCGGTGTCAATGCCGGCTCCCTGGAAAAAGATATTCAAAAGAAATATGGCGAGCCGACTGGTCAGGCTTTGCTTGAATCTGCGATGCGCCATATCGATATTCTAGACCGTCTGGATTTCCAGGAATTCAAAATTTCAGTCAAAGCCTCGAATGTGTTCCTGACCATGGATGCGTATCGTTTGCTGTCACAGCAAATTGATAATCCGCTCCATCTGGGTGTCACAGAAGCAGGTATTTACCGCACCGGTTCGGTTAAATCTGCCATCGCTTTGGGTGGCCTGCTGATGGAAGGCATCGGGGATACCATGCGTATTTCCTTAGCTGCCGAGCCTGAAGAAGAAATTAAAATTGGTTTTGATATTCTGAAATCGCTGGGTCTGCGCTCCAACGGGATTAACTTCATTGCCTGCCCAAGCTGTTCACGTCAGGAATTTAATGTGATTTCCGTGATGCAGCAACTTGAAGAGCGTTTAGAAGATATTCGTACCCCAATGGATGTCTCGGTCATTGGCTGTAAAGTGAATGGGCCGGGCGAAGCCAAAGAAGCGGATATTGGTGTCGTAGGTGCAGCACCACGTTCACTGGTGTACCGTAATGGTGAAAAGAGCCATTTAATTGACACGAATCAACTGGTTGATGAAATCGAGACTATGGTTCGTCAACGTGTTACCGAGCTTGAAGAAGCTAAATCTAAAGAAATTATTCGTACAAGTTTTCCTGAGTAGATCATGAGTTCAATCGTCGCAATCAAAGGTTTTAATGACATTCTCCCAACGCAAACCCCAGCTTGGAGACGTCTTGAACAGCATCTATCCGCTTTGATGGATGCTTATGGCTATCAACAAATCCGTTTGCCAATCGTTGAACAAACAAGCTTGTTCAAACGTTCAATCGGTGATGCAACCGATATCGTTGAAAAAGAGATGTATACCTTCCTCGACAAGGGTAATCCGCCTGAGTCATTGACGCTACGTCCTGAAGGGACGGCGGGTTGTGTGCGTGCCATGCTGGAGCATAACCTGCTGCGCGGTGCGACGCCTCGCGTCTGGTATATCGGACCCATGTTCCGTTATGAAAAACCGCAAAAAGGCCGTTACCGTCAGTTTCACCAGTTTGGTGTGGAAACCTTTGGTGTTGCGACTCCAGACATGGATGCAGAACTGATTCTGATGACGGCGCGTCTGTGGAAACGTATGGGTGTGGCAGACAAGGTTCAGCTTGAGTTAAATACACTCGGTGAGTCGGATGAACGTGCAGCATATCGCGCAGCATTGGTTGAATTTTTAGAGTCGCATAAAACCGATCTGGATGAAGATTCTCAGCGCCGTCTGACCACGAATCCACTGCGTATTTTGGATTCTAAAGATGCCAAGACACAAAGCATCTTGGAAAATGCACCGAAACTG
This sequence comes from Acinetobacter lwoffii, assembly GCF_049367455.1. Lineage (GTDB taxonomy): Bacteria > Pseudomonadota > Gammaproteobacteria > Pseudomonadales > Moraxellaceae > Acinetobacter > Acinetobacter lwoffii_W. The sequence continues at coordinate 946,998 of NZ_JBMPXW010000001.1, read as the reverse complement.
CATGACTTTATGGGTGAAGAAACTCTGGCACATTTTGCCCAGTTACAGCAGTATTTGACTGATGCAGGCGTGAGCTTCGTGATCAATCAAAAGCTGGTACGTGGTTTGGATTACTACAACAAAACTGTTTTTGAATGGACCACAACCCATTTAGGTTCACAGGGTACGGTATGTGCCGGTGGCCGTTATGACGGTCTGGTAGGGCAACTTAAAGGCAAGCCTGATCAATCTGTCCCTGCGGTTGGTTTTGCTATGGGTATCGAGCGTTTATTGCTTCTGCTGGAACAGGTTGAAGACAATACCCCGACACGTGATTGTGAAGTCTTCCTGGTGGCTGAGCCGGCTTCTCAAGGTAAAGCTTTGGTCATTGCGGAGCAGATCCGTGATCAGCTTGAAGCAGCAGGCAGTCAGGTTCGTCTGAAAGTAGGCTCACAGGGTTCAATGAAATCGCAAATGAAAAAGGCCGATCAAGCCGGTGCTTTGTATGCGGCGATTTTGGGTGAACGTGAACTGGAAGCTCAGGCGTTTACTGTGAAAGAGCTGGCAACCGCAGAGCAATCGAATGTACCATTTACGGACTTCGTTGCATTTTTTAGTACTAAAATTTCTTCAAAATAATCGATAAAACATTAGGAAAAGGGTAATCTCATGAGCGCAATGAGTGGTGATGAACAGTTTGAAAGCTTAAAATCCTTTACGAAGAAATATGGTTCTTCGATGATTACCGGGATTTTAATTGCGCTGATTGCCTTTTTTGGATGGGAATATTGGCAGAAGAAAAACTTGGCAGAGTCGCAAATGCACACTGCCAAGGTTCAGCAGTTGATGGATGATGCGCAGGCATCGAAAGGTGATGGTTTTGCCAAGTTGTCTGAAGCTGCGGACAAGATTGTCAAGGAAGCACCTGATTCAGCTCAGGCGATTCAGACCCAGCTAGTGATGGCGAAACTGGCTTATGACAAAGAAGATTATGCTGCGGCCGAGAAAGCGCTACAGAAAGTTGAAAACTCGAAAGTAGATGATAAAGGCCTGGTTCAGGTCGTCAAACTTCGTCTGGCCTATGCACAACTGGCACAGAAAAAATATGATGCTGCATTGAAAACTTTAGAAGCAGTCACTGAGCCTGCATTTAAAGCAACTGCCGATGAAGCACGTGGCGATATCTATGTTGCCAAAAATGATATTGAAAATGCTAAAAAAGTATATCAAAGTGCATGGGATGCTTTGATCGAACGTAAAGAAGAACGTCAGATTTTACAAATTAAGCTCGAAAGCGTAGGCGTATTGGTCGATGATCCGGAAATCGAACGCCCAATTATAGAAACACAAGCGGAAGAAGCTGAATGAATAGAAAATACAAAATTACCTGTGCCTTGACTGTTTTAACGCTTGCATTGGCTGGCTGTGCAGGTAAAACCAATAAAGTTCCAGAAGTAAAACCGAATCCACTTCCAAAACTGACCCAAGCCAAAACACTGGTGCCCGTATTTTCTACCAGTGTGGCTTCGACAGATGCTGCTGATCCGTTGCGTTTACGTCTGGATGCAGATAATGGTGTGGTCTTTGCAATTGATCCGAAAGGCGAAGTGTCTGCATTTAAAGGCAAACAGCGTCTGTGGCAGAAAAAAGTCAGCAAAGACAATTTAAGCTCTGGCGTTGAAGCTGCCGAAGGTCTTGTTGTCGTTGGCAACCAGAAAGGCCAACTGTTTGCGCTGGATCAGCAAACCGGCGAGCAAAAATGGACTGCGCAATTGACGGGTGCTTTACTGGCACCTTCATTAATTCATGCTGGTCGTGTCATTAGTGTCAGCAATGATGGCACCGTATATGCGCATGAAATTGCGACGGGTGCACAAGTTTGGACTTATAACTTACCTAATGTACAATTCAGCCTGCGTGGTATGGCTGCACCGGTTGCATTAGATGCCCGTAATGTACTGATTGCATCTTCCAATGCTTATATCTATGCACTGGATGCCTTAAGTGGTGTGCCAAAATTACAGCGTCGTGTCGCAGTGTCGGATGGACGTTCTGATATCCAGCGTCTGGTTGATATTGACGGGGAACCGGTCGTTGCAGGCCAGTTTGTGGTGACTACCAGTTATCAAGGTCAGGTGACTGTGCTGGATTTAGCTTCACAACAGGTGGTCTGGAGTAAAGATGCCAGCAGTATCCAGCGTCCAGAAGTCGTGGGCAATGGCGTATTTGTGGCGCAAACCGATGGCAAAATCAAAGCCTTTGAGATTACCTCGGGTCAACTGCTTTGGGAAAATGACCAGCTGTTGAATCGCAAGTTAAGTAATCCGGTGATGCTGGGTACTGACCTTGTAGTCGGTGATCTGGATGGTGTCTTGCACCTGATTGATCCGCGTACTGGACAGATTACTGGTCGTTCGAAAACTTCTGGGGAAGTACGTAGCTTACGCGTCATCGACAACCAGCTTTATGTTTCTACACGCAAGGGCGCATTAAGCATTTGGCAGAACCGTTAATTTTAACGAGCCTTATGCTAAACTAGCCACAACCGTATTTTTGTGAACGCGGGGTGATTGAAAAATCAATGCCCCGTGTTTTTATTTAGGGTATTTCCCCCTTATATCTTCCTATACTTTCTGATGTTCAGGCCACTTTGACGCCTGATATTGAATAAAGGTTACTCTATGAAACCCGTAATTGCGCTCATTGGTCGTCCGAACGTCGGAAAATCAACGCTGTTCAACCAGATTACCAAGAGCCGTGACGCATTGGTGGCAGACTTTGCAGGTCTGACACGCGACCGTAAATATGGCGATGCAACTTATCAAAATAAATCTTTCATTGTGGTCGATACTGGCGGTATTGGCGAAAATGAAGGTGGGATTGACTCGTACATGGCAGAGCAGTCCAAGACTGCTATTCATGAAGCCGACATCATCATTTTTGTGGTTGATGCGCGTGCCGGACTGCTGGCTTCTGATGAACAGATTGCCCGTGAATTGCGTACTTTAGGCAAAAAAGTCTTTCTGGTGGCCAACAAAGTTGATGGCGTACATGCTGAAGCTGCCCTGGTTGAATTCTACAAACTGGGTATGGGCGAGCCGCTACAAGTGGCAGCCAGCCATGGTCGTGGTGTTCAGCAGATGCTGGAAGATGTACTTGCTGATGTACCGGAAGATGAAAATCCGGAAGAGCATGACAAAAACACGGGTCTGCGTTTAGCGATTATTGGTCGTCCGAACGTCGGTAAGTCAACGCTGGTGAACCGTTTGCTCGGTGAAGAGCGTGTGGTGGCATTTGACCAGCCGGGTACAACACGTGACTCGATTTATATTCCATTCGAGCGTGATGGCCGTCAATACACCCTGATTGATACTGCAGGGGTGCGCCGTAAAGGTAAAGTTGATGAAATGATTGAGAAATTCTCGATTGTTAAAACTTTACAGGCAATGAAAGATGCCAACGTAATTGTTGTTGTGGTTGATGCGCGTGATGGTATTGTTGAGCAAGATTTGCATTTGATTGGCTATGCGCTTGAAGCGGGTCGTGCCATGGTCATTGCAGTCAACAAATGGGATAACATGACTGAATATGATCGTAAGCAATGTAAGCTCGATGTAGAGCGTCGCTTCGATTTTATTCCATGGGCCAAAGTACATTTGATTTCTGCATTGCATGGAACGGGTGTGGGCGATCTTTATCCATCGATTCACCGTGCTTATGATTCATCTCGTTTGAAAGTGTCACCAGCAAAAATCACCCAGATTTTAAATGATGCGACAGATGCCCACCAACCGCCGATGGTTCAAGGTCGTCGTATTAAAATGCGTTATGCGCATATGGGTGGACAAAATCCGCCAACGATCGTGATTCATGGTAACAAGGTGGATAAAACTCCTGCGGATTATCGCCGTTACCTGGAAAATGTGTTCCGTAAAGTGTACAAGCTTGAAGGTACGCCGATTAAAATCGAATTTAAAACTTCTGAAAACCCGTTTGAAGGCCGTAAGTCTCAAGTGGATGAGCGTGCAGCTGCGCGTAAACGTCGTTATGTACAGAAGTTCAAGAAAGCCGAGAAGAAATTTAAACGTTAATTCTATAGTTTAAATTTTTCGGATAAAAAGCCTGCGTAAAGCGGGCTTTTTGTTTTGAGAAAATAATGAATTTCTCTCCCAATAAAAGTGTGAATTCTTTTACACTCAAATCAATTGATATCTTTTTAATGGATTCACGTGGCTCGGCTGATTCAAATTCATCTGCATCAACTTTCTGATCTGACTTGTCATTCGTTGTCAGACCGCAAAACCCAGGTTGCCGAACGGAAACGCGAAGTGGCGTGTTTGCGTAATCAGCTTTTATCCCAATCTTTTGAATTGCCAGTTAGCGATCAACAGGTGGTGCGGACGAATTTCGGCAAGCCTTATTTAAATGACTATCCGGATTTCAGTTTTAATCATAGTCATAGTCAAAATTTCTACGCCTTGGCCACGAGCAAGCAAGTTCAGAATTTAGGAATTGATATTGAAGAACTGAATCGTAAAGTCCGTTTTGAAGCCTTGGCACAACATGCCTTTCATCCCGAAGAATTAAAATATTGGAAAATGCTGGCTTATGATCCCGAATACTGGTTTAAAGTCTGGACCACCAAAGAGGCGGTGTTAAAGGCATCAGGCTTGGGAATCCGGATCAACCTGAATGAACTGAATACTAATCTTCATCCTGAGCAAAATGGCGGGCGCTGCGAACACCCAGAGATTGGCGTCTATGCCTATCAAAATTATACGCTTACTGGCTGCATGCTCACCGTGGCCTGGCAAAGTGAGGATTCCTGCAAGGGATTGAGATTTCCTGTTATCCAGATTCATCACACTGTCTAAAACAGAATCAACCCAAATATTTTTTATTTTCTAGAAATGATCAGATTACTCAGCCGATTCACAAATTGTGGACTCATCCGCGATAAATGAAATAAAAACTGGCTTTTGAATCCGACCGGATGATGCGTTGCCTGCCATATTGAATCTTTGAGCTGTGCCAGTTTCAGAATATCTCGTGCAACATCTTCTGCTTTTAAATGCACGCCCATTTTTTTAATACTTTCTGACTGCATATCTTTGACCATGGCCGTATTAACGAAAAGTGGCATGACATCCAAGACTCGAATCCCATAGGGTTGCCACTCAATATCCAGACTTTCAGTCAGGCCACGCACTGCAAACTTGCTGGTGGAATAACTGCTTAAATCGGCCTGGCCATAAATCGCCGAAGCTGAAGATAGATTAATGATGCGGGCAAATGCAGACTCTTTTAAATAAGGGAAAGCGGCATGACAGCCGTTCATGACTCCTTTAACATTAATATCCAGAGTCCGATGATGTGCCGTAATATCAGTTTCTTCAAAAGGGCCTGAATATAAAATCCCAGCATTATTGACCAGAATATTGATTTCACCTGCCCAAGCTGAAAATTCGGCTAAAGCTGTTTTCCAGGAAGTATAGTCAGCCACATCGAGAAAACCGGCTTTGGCATGTTCGCCCAGTTGCTGGGCCAGTTGTTCTGCCTGCTCCACCTGAACATCATAAATGCCTACCTTGTAGCCGTGCTGGTAAAATAGGGCGGCCGTCGCGGCACCAATTCCTTGTGCTGCACCGCTAATCAATATACTGTGCATGTGCCTGATCTCCTTATTGTCTTTTTTTTGAGCATAACAAGAAACTGGCAGATTGACGCGACTATTTGGTAAAAAAAAGAGGTTTTTAAACATGGAACAATTACTCCAGGTCATGCGCGAATTACGTGAAAAATGTCCATGGGATCAGCAACAGACCCCCGAATCTCTGACCAAATATGCCATTGAGGAAGCTTACGAAGTCGAAGCGGCAGTCCGCTCTGGAAAAGTCGACGATGTCCGCGATGAGCTGGGTGATTTGCTGTTACAGGTAGTGTTCCAGTCGCAAATGTACAGTGAGCAGGGGGCTTTCGATTTTCAGGATGTTGTACAGGCCATTACCGATAAACTGGTTCGCCGTCATCCACATGTGTTTCAAGCTGAACAGTTTGCGCAGCTCAGCCCAGAAGATGTGTCTGAGCTATGGAAAGAAATCAAACAGCAAGAAAAACAGGGTAAGCCGCGTTCACGCCTGGATGATATTAAACATGCATCTGCTTTGGTGCAGGCCGATGAAATTCAAAAAAATGTCGCCAAAATCGGGTTTGATTTTCCCGACATGGCGGGTGCTTATGCCAAGCTGGAAGAAGAACTGGCTGAATTAAAAGAAGCGGTAGCCGGACAAAATTCCGATGAAATACAGGAAGAATTTGGCGACTGCTTATTTTCTCTGGTGAATGTTGGCCGTAAACTTGGCATTTCCAGCGAGATGGCATTATTGGGGACGATCCATAAATTCCGGACCCGCTTTGCCTTGATGGAAGATCAGGCACAATTACAACAATTAGACTTGGAAAAGCTGTCACTGACTGAACTTGATCAGCTCTGGGAACAGGCTAAATTAGAATTAAAACAAAGAGCAGCACATGAAAAAAATACCTTATCGAATCGATCCGACGTGGATTAATCTCCTTCTGAGTTGCTGGCTGGGCTTTATTTCTATCGGGACTGCGCATGCAACTGCGACCGATTATATGGAATGGAAGACCCAGCAACAGCAACATGACGCTCGCCTGAAGAAAAAAGCTGCCTCCACGGCTTCATCAGAAAGCAATCACTATCTGGCGAAGCCTGCATTATCGGCATCTTCTGCTGCTGATAAAATCAGTTTAAATAATGCAACTGTGGAGCAATTACAGCAGCTAAATGGTATTGGTCAAAAAAAGGCTGAAGCAATTATTGAACATCGGCAAAAAAACGGAAAATTCAAAAGCATTGAAGAGATCCAGCTGGTCAAAGGCATTGGACCGGCATTATTTGCCAAAAACAAGGCCAAATTGGCCTTGTAAGGTGATAGCATGGATCATGACTAGCTGATTGATTTGACTCGCAGGATTGACATAATCAAATTGCCCTTTAGTCGTGTAAGCGATATGATTAGCGTCATCTTAGAATTTTACGTTCAGACGTAGGAGACAGCGTCTTTTGCAAACTTTGCGCGCGTCAAAATGTGGTTTATCAACCGCTCAATTACCTTCTTATATTCTCGATGTGATTGATGCCTTAAACAAGGCAGGCTATGAAGCTTATATCGTGGGTGGTGGTGTTCGAGATCTGATGTTAGGTTTGAATCCTAAAGATTTCGATGCAGTCACCAATGCAACCCCGGCTCAGGTCAAGGAAGTTTTCGGACGGCGTTGTCGAATTATCGGACGACGTTTCGAACTGGCGCATGTCTATTCAGGGCGGGAACTGGTTGAAGTGGCAACCTTCCGTGCACCACCAAAAAAAGCAGTGACCTCGGCCGCGGGGATGATTCTGCGTGATAACAACTGGGGCAGCATCGAGCAGGATTTTGCCCGCCGTGATTTCTCCATCAATGCAATGTACTACCAGCCGCGTAAAAGCATTGTGCTGGATTTCTGCAATGCAGTGGATGATATCCACAGCAAAACCTTACGCTTACTCGGTGATCCGACTTTAAGATTTGAAGAAGATCCGGTGCGGATGCTGCGAACCTTACGTTTTGCGGCCAAACTGAATTTTAATATTGATGAAGCGATTCTGGATGTCTTTACGCCGGAAATGACCCAGTTGCTGCGTGATGTTTCTCCACATCGACTTTATGATGAATCACAGAAACTGTTCACCATGGGACACCTGAACCGTGTCTTGCCCATGCTGATTGATTTCGGCATCTGGCAGCAGTTATTTGCAGATATCAAGCCTGAAATTACGCCGTTTATGGAACGCGCTGCGAAAAATACCGATCAGCGTATTTCTATCGGCAAGACCATCAACCCGGCATTTTTCTATGCGGTATTGTTATGGCAGCCATTCCTCGAGCGTTGTGAATTTTATTTGAATAAAGGCGTGGTAGCGGCCGAAGTCCGTGCCCAAGCCGGTCTGGATGTGTTAAAACGTCAGGCGACTCGTACTATTATTCCACGCTTTGCGGAAACCTTTATTCGTGAAGTCTGGGAAATGCAAACCCGTTTGTTGAATCCAAAACCACAGCAAATCGAGGCTTTGTCCAGCCACGCGCGTTTCCGTGCCGGCTTTGACTTTTTGCTGCTGCGTGAAAAATCAGGTGATGCGACTGCCCAAGGCATGGGCAGCTGGTGGGATGCTTACCAGCAAATGAGCGGTGACGAGAAAGAAAGGGCCATTAGCCAGTATAACCGTCAGCGTGCCAAGAGCCGCCGCAAGGCGAGTCAAGAAGAACATCTGGAACAGAAACTGACCCAGCAGCAAGATCTCGCTGAGATTGAGCCGTTAGTGAATGAACCTGAACCACGCAATCGTCGTGTGCGTAAAGCCAAGTTTGAAGACAAGGCGAAACCTCTGTCGCATGTGGCAGCCAGTGCCAGCGGTGAAATTGGCGCAGATCATCCGATTATGAAACGTAAGCGGGTAAAACGTGATCTGAGCCAGGTGGTGTTTGGACCAACACAATGATCGTGACGTATATTGGCCTAGGCAGTAACCTAGGCGATTCACGCCAGATTCTGGCAGAAGCTGTACAGAAACTGGCGACCTTGGGGCAGGTGAAAACTTCGCATCTGTATCAAAGTCCACCGATGGGACCACAGGATCAGCCGAACTATCTGAATGCAGTGGTGCAGTTAAATACCGATCTGGCCGCTTTAAGCCTGCTGGATCGTTTGCAAGCCTTTGAGCAGGACGCAGGTCGGGTACGTTTACGTCATTGGGGCGAACGTACGCTGGATCTGGACTTGCTGCTCTACGGCAATGAGCAGATTCAAAATGAACGCTTAACTGTGCCGCATGTTGGTGTATTAGAACGTGATTTTGTCCTGCTTCCACTTCTGGATATTGATCCTGAAATACAGGTTCATGGACACAGATTAAAAGACCTAGACATCGTCACACAGTCGACCCTCGCGGTACTCGATGACAGCAACTGGGCAAATATTTAATTTTTAAGTGATGGTAGCTTCGTCAGAACTTTCAAGCATAGAGGAACATTTTCATGGTCAGTCTGAGTGATTTAAGACGCTTTAAAGCAGATGGACGCAAATTTTCATGTCTGACTTGCTATGATGCCAGTATGGCCAAAGCCATGGAAATTGCCGAAGTGGACAGCATTTTAATTGGCGATTCTCTGGGAATGTCAATTCAGGGCCGTGATTCGACTTTGCCGGTTACGGTTGCAGATATGGCTTATCATACGGCTGCGGTACGCCGTGGTAACCAGCATGCCTTTATCATGACTGACTTGCCATTTATGAGCTATGCCACCTTGAATGATGCCTTGCAAAGCTCGAAAACCGTGATGCAGGCCGGCGCGCAAATGGTCAAGATGGAAGGCGGCGCATGGTTGGCAGAAACCGTGCAAGTGCTGACACGTAACGGCATTCCGGTGTGTGTGCATTTGGGTCTTACTCCGCAGTCGGTACATGTGTTTGGCGGTTATAAGCTGCAAGCTCGTACTCGTGAAGCGGCCGATCAGCTCATTGCGGACTGTAAAGCAGTAGTAGAGGCGGGTGCTGCACTATTGTTACTCGAATGCGTACCGGCACAGCTTGGCCAGGAAATCACCGAACTGTTTCCGCAGATTCCGGTGATTGGCATTGGCGCGGGTGCAGCCACTGACGGACAAGTATTGGTGGTTCAGGATATGTTGGGCCTGACCTTTGGCCACACTGCAAAATTTGTACGTAATTTTATGCAAGAACAATCGGGTGCGACCGCCATTCTAGATGCTTTTAAAGCCTACCATGCTGCAGTTTTAGATGGATCTTTCCCGGCACCAGAACAAACTTTTCAGGTTGAATTGTAAGATGAAAACAGAAACCACTATTCAGGGCTTAGCGGCATCCTTAAATCCGGCGCGTACCAGTCGCAAGATTATCGGTTTTGTACCGACCATGGGCAATCTGCATCAGGGGCATTTAAACCTGGTGCGTGAAGCGCGTAAGTTGTGTGATGTAGTGGTGGTCAGTATCTTTGTCAATCCGATCCAGTTTGGACCCAATGAAGATTTTGATAGCTATCCGCGCACGCTTGAGCAGGACCAGCAGCTTTTGGCAGAGGTCGGTTGTGACATCGTTTTTGCGCCGACGGTTGAGCAAATGTATGGTAAAAAACCGCGTCTGACCAATATCAGTGTTTCTGACATTACCAATGATTTATGTGGTTTACAGCGTCCCGGTCATTTTGATGGTGTGGCGGTGGTGGTGACTAAATTGTTTAACATCGTACAGCCGAATTACGCCTTCTTTGGCCAGAAAGATTATCAGCAATTGGCGGTCATTCGTCAGTTTGTACAAGATCTGAATATTCCACTGGAAGTAATTGGTGTGCCGATTGCCCGTGCAGAAGATGGCCTGGCTTTAAGTTCGCGCAATGGTTATTTAAGCGAAGAGCATCGTGCAATCGCACCGGTCATTTATCAAAGCTTGCAAAAGGCTGAACAGCAATTACAGGCAGGCGTGGAACTGGATACGGTATTGGCGGAGCTTCGCCAGACTTTAACCGATGCTGGATTTGTAGTGGATTATATTGAAGCCAGAACTCCAGAATTACAAAAAATTCATACGTTTAATCAAGATCTTGTGTTATTTATAGCTGCAAAGTTGGGGAATACACGTCTGATCGATAACCTGCAGGTTAAATACACTGCCGGCTAAGATGAAAGGGTAGCATGCATGAAGCGCATTTTAATCGTCACGGGACAATCTGGTTCGGGGAAATCATCTGCATTACAGGTGCTTGAAGATCTGGGTTATTACTGTATTGATAATCTGCCTTTGGCATTGCTTCCCGAAATCGTGGCCAAACTGGACAGTGAAAATAATCTGGAACAGTTGGCGCTGGGCGTCGATGTGCGCAGTACCCGGGCAGATTTACAAGAATTTGATCATGTATTTGAGCAGCTGCAACAGCATGGTTCGGTCGATATTATCTATCTGACCACGCAGGATCAGGAGCTGATTGCCCGCTTTAGTGCTTCGCGTCGGCCGCATCCTCTGGCGTCACGCTTTAAAAGTCTGAATCAATGCATTCAGGAAGAAAAAATCCTGTTGATGCCGATTCAGTTGCGTTCTACAGTTCATATCGATACTACCGATAAAAGCGTACATGACCTGAAACATACCTTATTGTCCAAGCTGGGACAGGCCGATATCCTGATCCTGATTCTGCAATCCTTTGGTTATAAGCATGGCATTCCACTGGATGCCGATTATGTCTTTGATGTCCGGCATTTGCCAAATCCGCATTGGGAACTGGAACTGCGCAAATTTTCAGGGCTAGATCAGCCGGTGCAGGCGTTTTTACAAAAGAGCGATCAGGTCGAGGACATGTTCAATGATCTGTATCATTTTCTGGACAAGTGGTTGCCGACCTTTGCCGAAGGGCATCGTCATTATATGACCGTGTCGATAGGTTGTACCGGTGGTCAGCATCGTTCTGTTTATATTGTGGATAGACTAAAAAAAGCCCTTGAGGCAAAATGGTCTATTCAAGTCCTCCATCGAGAAATGAAGCACTGGTCATGATTGATACGACAGTTGACGTAATTAATAAATTGGGTTTACATGCACGCGCATCTGGTAAACTGATAGAAGTTACCACCAAATTTCGTTCCAGTATTCGGATTGGCAAGGCTGACAAATTGGTAGATGCCAAAAATATCATGTCATTGCTCATGCTTGGTGCAGGCAAAGGAACAACTTTACGCTTAGTGATTGAAGGAGCAGACGAGGACAAAGCCTTATCTGAAATTCAGGCACTATTTGCAGCAAAATTTTATGAGGCAGATTAATCGTGGCACGTCGACCGAACAGTTTAACTGAAGAAGATTTTGATTCTTTAGAGGGACGCGCAAGTAAGACCGAACAGAAAAAAGCAGTCCAGCGTATGGCTGCTTTAGGTGCGCAGCTTGCAGAGCTGAGCGCTAAACAAATTAAAAACCTACCCGTAGATGAGCGTTTGATTGACGCCTTACTTGATGTGCAGGCAATTAGTTCGCATGAAGCACGTCGCCGTCAATTTTCACGGATTGGTAAATTATTACGCAATGAAAATGAAACGGTAATTTTGTCTTATTTAACACCTAAACAAGGTCTTAAAAAGACAGCTCAATTACAGCGTTGGGTGGATCGAATTGTCAAAGATGGTGATCCAGCCATCAATGAATTTACCAAAACCTATAATGCGACAGAGCGTCATACCTTACGTCAACATTATCTTCGGGTACACCGTGATTTAAAGAATCAAGCACCTGAAGAAGAAGTGAATGCTTCTAAATTAAAGCTGTTTAACTATGTACAGCAAGTGGCGTTGATTTCTGACAATTAAGCAGCCATGTAAAAAGGCGGTCTTTTTTAGGCCGCTTTTTTATAGCTGTTTTGAACTGATTGGTTTGACTTGAACATGCATAGTCTATAAGTGGTCTATCTTAATATTACTATTCCAGCTTCTAAAACTGCATTGATGATAAAAAATACAAAATTTCTGCAATTAATTTGTTAATGAATGTAAAATCTTTACAATTCTCAGTGGCTTTTTTGGCCTGTTTTTAGTCAATATCCTGATATTTAAATATTTCGTAGACTGGAATTGTTAAGATAGTTTTAAAAATTAAAAAATAATTCTGAGTGTTATTAGATAGATGAGACCTGATATAAAATTTCTTTTTAATCATAAGGCCAAGTTATATAATTGAAAAATCATTAGCTTTTACTCCAAATAGAGTAAAAAGCTATAGTGGGTATTTTTTAGTCAATAGTGTGTTACAGTAAATACAAATAAACATGCTTATTTTAGGTGAGATATATTAATTTCAAATACTTATGTAGGTTTTTTTCGAATAGTAAATTTTCAAGTTATTCTTAATCAATTAAATATCAGTGCTTTGCGGTTAAGAATGTATCTGGATAGAAACAGGTTAACAAATCCTTTAACCTATAGGTGAGTTTTCATCGTTGAGTAAATATAGAATCTTTGTTATTGATTGTATGAATTTGGTCGGCAGTGTTTTCTATATTCCATAAACATTCAGAGAGGCAGACATGGAACTAAAACTGCTAGAGGTCGGTCAGAATACGGAGCAATTAAGCTCGTGCCGTATATCTCTCATTTTAGGTGTCTATACCTCCAATAACCTATTAGACACCTTTTGTAAGATCGCCCGTAAAGTTTTAAACGTTAAAACCAGCATTATTCGCTTCCACACGGAGCCCTATATCTGGTACAGCTGTCCGCGCGGTTTCCGGGCTTTGCACGCCCCGCAGGACGTGAATCTGCCTACGTATCTGCAACACGCAGATGTCATCGACCAGATGCATCCTGCTTATACAGAACTGTCAAATTATGTGAAAAATCTCGGTGTAGCGCATCAGAGATTAGTCGCCTTTAATTTAAAATCAAGTAGCGGTGTGTCTTTTGGACAGGTCATTTTCTTTGATGATCAGACTGAAGGGTTTGATCAGGATGATATTGCCACTATTAAACAATTTGCTGAAAGTTTAGTGATTCGAATTCAGCTTAATCAAGAACATACTGAACTGAAAGAATTATATGAACAGCAATGCGCACTCAACTTCAGTAAAACCAAATTTTTCCAGATTATTGCGCATGACTTGCGTGCACCATTTCATGGTTTACTGGGCTTTTCCGAAGTGCTAGCGCAGGAGCGTGACACTCTGGACGAATCCAGTATCCAGAGCATCGCGGATTATTTATATGATAATGCACAATCGACCTATAACCTGCTGGAAAGCCTGCTGACTTGGGCGATGGCAGAGGGTGGGCGCTTTATTTATCATCCGATTAATTATGAATTGAAACAATCCAGTAATATTGTGTGCAGTGTGCTGAAAAGTCTGGCCTTAAATAAAAAAATTGAACTGGTTGATAATATTCCTGAAGACATCAAGGTACATGCGGATATCAACATGATTACCTCTGTCTTGCAAAACCTGGTGTCGAATGCGCTTAAATTTACCCCGGTGAATCAAGGCGGTAAAGTGATTTTAGCTGCAGAGATGGAAGGCGAGCAGGTCAAGATTACGATTCAGGATACTGGCCTGGGCATGACCGAAGAACAGATGCAGAATCTGTTTAAACCGACTTTGGGTGTGAGTGTCAGAGGCACAGCTGAAGAGAAAGGGGTAGGTTTGGGTCTGGTACTCTGCAAGCGCTTTATTGACCTGAACCATGGTCAAATTGCTGTAGATTCCAAAGAGGGCCGTGGTACGACCTTTACTGTGCATTTGCCGATGGTTACCAATGATCATCAGGCGCTAGTGCTTGAAGATGTACATGCCGAGCAATCTTAAAAGGTAAATTTCAAACTAAAACATTCCCACTGAGACAAAACTCCTGCTATCTTTAGTGTGAAAGAGGACTCCACCCAACATTAGGGTGGAGGTGAATTTCACGACTTTTTTTTAGTGCAATATGATAGAATAATTTGCATTAAGTTTCTGTATCTAAATAGATTTAAGGCGAAATGAAGATCAACAAAGCGTACAAATTTAGGCTTGAGCCTAATGCGGAACAGGAGCTTGTTTTAAACAAGTTGCTTGGCTCTGCACGTTTTGTTTGGAATCAAATTTTAGCTGTTTCGTTCGAGATGCTTGCTAATAATGAGCGAATCAACAAAGTTAATTTAGTCAATAAAATTCCTGAATTACGCAAAAAACCTGAATGTGCTTTTCTAGAAAACAGCTCAAATGGCGTTTCACTCCAACAAAAAGTTCGTGATCTTGGTGATGCTTGGGGGAAGTTTTTTAACAAAAAGGAACAAGCTAAGTTAAAGCAAAAACCATTTAGAGCTAAGAAGCCACGATTTTTTAAATTATCCGATGGTGGTGAAGTTCAACTTAGAACACTTATGCCACGATTCAAAAAGAAATCTGATGGTTATGATTCCATTCGTATTGTTCAATTTGGCAGATATTGTTGGGTTAAAGGCAACCAAGTTAAGTTACCTAATGACATTGGCGTTGTGAAATTCAGAAAATCACAAAATATTGTGGGTGAGATTAAGAACGTCACAATCTCAAAGCATGTCGGGAAATGGTATGTGTCATTTGGTGCTGAAAACACAGTAGAAGCACCAGTCCACCCATCAAAATCAGCCGTTGGCATTGATTTAGGTGTTAAAAAGTTAATTACAACGTCTAGTGGTCAAGTATTCGACCCGATCAATAGTTTCAAGGCCAATCAAGTAAAGTTGGCTAGGCTTCAGCGCAAGCTGAGAAAGAAAAACAAGTTCAGTCAAAATTGGAAAAAGCTGAATCTCAAGATCAATACATTACACCATCATATTGCCAATATTCGGCATGACTACTTGCACAAAGTCACCACAACGCTCAGCAAAAACCACGCAATGATCGTAGTTGAGGACTTAAAAGTAGCCAATATGTCGAAGTCAGCGAAAGGCTCAATCGAGAAAAAAGGAAAGAATGTTAAAGCCAAGTCCGGCTTAAATAAATCAATCCTGGATCAAGGTTGGTCAATGCTTGTTAATATGTTGGTGTACAAACAGCAATGGCGAGGTGGTTTACTCGTTAAAGTTGACCCTAAATATACAAGTCAGACTTGTAGTTCATGTGGTCACGTTGCAAAAGAAAATAGGCTTACTCAAGCAAACTTTAGTTGTGTCGAGTGTAGCTTTGGCGAGAATGCAGATATTAATGCTTCTCGCAATATTTTGGCGGTAGGACATACCGTTTTGTCTGTGGAGGGTGGATGCGGTAAAGGTCGCCTTGCGAAGCAGAAAGCAAGTGAAATCCGTGAGGAAGTCACCTAAGAGCTTTTACTTTTAGAATCCCCCACTTGAACATCGTGAAAGTGGTGGGAGTATGTCAAAACTAAGCAGAATGTTTCAGGGGAAGAGTTGAGTGATGAATGCGGCACAATTGCAGAAAACCTTAAGAGCCAGCCAATATGCCGAACAGGTATTGGCCAATCACCAGAGTCTACTGGAACAGGATTATGCAATTGACCAGTTTCAAGGCTCACTTAGTCGGGAATATATTGATCAGCTGGTGCAGCACTGCATCCTAAATATAAGCGATGAAGCAACGTGGATGCGCGCAATGCGTATTTTGCGGGCTCGATTGATGTTTCGTTGGATCTGGCAGGATGCCAATCAACTCACCGATGTCATTACCCTCACCCAAGAACTCTCCGATTTTGCCGATGCCTGCATCTGTGCAGCGAAAAATTTTGCCCGTATTCCGGTCGCTGCCAAGTATGGTCAGCCGATTGGTTATAATGGAAAAGTTCAGGATCTGATTGTCATCGCCATGGGGAAACTCGGCGCCCAAGAACTCAATCTTTCCAGTGATATTGACCTGATTTTTGCCTTCGACGAACAGGGTGAAAGCGATGGGCGTAAATGTATTGATGTGCAGCAGTTTTGCATCCTGTGGGGACAAAAACTGATTCATTTGCTGGATCAGATCACGGCGGATGGTTTTGTATTCCGGGTGGATATGCGCCTGCGTCCCTGGGGCGATGGTTCGGCACTGGCCATTAGCCATGCGGCCTTGGAAAAATATCTGAGCCAGCATGGGCGTGAATGGGAACGTTATGCCTGGATTAAAGCGCGTATTGTCAATCCAAGTCCGGAAGGTGACGAGCTGCTGGAGATGACTCGTCCATTTGTATTCCGCAAGTACGTCGATTACAGCGCTTTTGAAGCCATGCGCGAAATGAAAGCCATGATCGAGCGTGAAGTACAACGCCGGAATATAGAAGATGATATCAAGCTCGGAGCTGGCGGCATTCGCGAGGTTGAATTTATCGTGCAGGTGTTTCAGCTGATTTATGGTGGAGCCAAGCTTGAATTGCAGGATCGCCAGTGTCTGGTGAATCTAAATCATCTGGATGATGCCGAGTTGCTGGATGAACAGGCGGTGCAGGATCTGGAAAATGCCTATTTATTCCTGCGCCGGGTTGAGCACGCGATTCAGGCACTGAATGATCAGCAAACGCAATCACTACCGACAGAGCCAGAGTTAAGGGCGCGTATAACGGACACACTTGGTTTTGCGGATTGGGACAGCTTTATGGCATATCTCAATGAAAAGCGTGACAAAGTGATGTATCAGTTTGATCATTTAATCAAGGAAAATGGTCCTGACACCTTGGTTGAAAGTTTTTCCCAGTTGGAAAAGAAACTCAAAGAAGTTTTGGACGAGAATGCAAAGAATCTTGTCTATGAGTTTTGGAATGGGCATGCCTTAAAAAAATTACCAGCCAAAGCAGTGCAGCGTTTAAAAACTTTTTGGCCACATTTAATCGAAGCAGTTTTACAGTCAGAGGATCCGCAGACCGCACTGGTACGACTGATGCCCTTGGTGGAATCAGTAATGCGCCGTACGGTATATCTGGTGATGTTAATTGAGAGTAAAGGGGCGTTACAGCGACTGGTGAAGATGGCCACGGTCAGCCCATGGATTTGTGAAGAACTGACCCATTATCCGGTGCTACTGGATGAATTCCTGTCGATGGATTTTGAATTGCCAAAACGTAAGGATCTGGAAGATTCCTTGCGCCAGCAGCTTTTACGGATTGAAATTGACCAGGTCGAAGACCAGATGCGGGTTTTGCGCCTGTTTAAAAAATCTAATGTTCTGGCCGTTGCCGCCAGTGATGTGCTGGCAGAAAGCCCACTAATGAAAGTTTCCGATGCCTTGACCGATATTGCTGAAGTATCGGTGAATGCAGCGCTGCATCTGGCCTATCAGATTGTGGCAAAAAAGCATGGTTTTCCACTGGATGCAGAAGGGCAGCGCTGTTCAGTCGAGCATACGGCTTTTGCAGTCATTGGTTATGGTAAAGTCGGTGGAATTGAATTGGGTTATGGCTCGGATCTGGATCTGGTGTTTATTCACTATATGGGTGAACAGGCCGATACCGATGGACTTAAGCCGATCAGTGGCTTTGAATTTGCCATGCGGGTTGCACAAAAGTTTATGTCACTGATGACCACGCAAACCTTGGATGGACGTGTATATGAAGTCGATACCCGATTGCGTCCATCGGGCGAAGCTGGGCTTTTGGTCACCAGTTTAAAAGCCTTTGAACAGTATCAGTTCAAGAGTGCCTGGCTATGGGAGCATCAGGCCTTGGTACGAGCCCGCCCGATTGCGGGTGAAATGAGCTTACGGAAAAAGTTCGAAGTCTTGCGCCGGGATATTTTGATTCAGCCCCGTGATGAAAATTATGTACGGGCAGAAGTACTGAAAATGCGTCAGAAAATGAAGGAGCATCTCGGTTCTTCTAAAGAGCAAAAAAAAGATGGTATTTTTCATTTAAAACAAGATGCAGGTGGTATCGTAGACATCGAATTTATGGCACAGTATGCGGTGTTGGCTTGGAGTGGGACGAATAAAGATCTCGCCCATTTCTCCGACAATGTACGAATTCTTGAGGATGCCGCAAAATCAGGTTGCTTATCCAGCGACGATGCGACTGCTCTGATTCAAGCTTATCTCCGTGAACGCGCCGAGAGCCATCGCTTAGCCCTTGCAAATCAATCCATGCAAGTGTCTGCAAGCGACTGGCACGATACCCGAATGACCGTTTGCAAGTTATGGCAAAGACTGATTGATCCAAGTGCAGACTTTGCACTGGATAGTGAATAATTGTGAGAAATTGGAGTTTGTGGCATGAATTTGGCTGATCGTGATGGTTTCATTTGGCAAGATGGACAACTAGTTGACTGGCGTGAGGCAAAAACTCACGTATTAACACATACTTTGCATTACAGCATGGGTGTGTTTGAAGGCGTCCGAGCTTATGAAACCCCGAATGGAACGGCTATTTTCCGTCTTAAAGAACATACGAAGCGCTTGTTGAATTCTGCAAAAATTTATCAAATGAAAGTTCCATTTGATCAAGCAGCATTAGAACAGGCTCAAATTGATGTTGTTCGTGAAAACAAATTAGCGTCTTGCTATTTACGTCCAATTATTTTTATTGGTTCTGAAAAACTCGGTATCGCTGCAACTGACAATACCATTCATGCCGTAGTTGCGGCATGGAGCTGGGGTGCTTACCTCGGTGAAGAGGCGATGGCGAAGGGAATTCGCGTAAAAACGTCTTCATTTTCCCACCATCATCCGAACGTGACCATGTGTAAGGCTAAAGCATCAGGTAACTACACCTTGTCGATTCTTGCGCATCAGGAAGTGGCGCATTCAGGTTATGATGAAGCAATGCTGCTCGACCCGCAAGGCTATGTATGCCAAGGTTCAGGCGAAAACGTATTCCTGGTGCGTGATGGCGTGATTCATACGCCTGATATCGCAGGTGGTGCGCTGGATGGTATTACCCGTCAAACGATTATTACGATTGCTAAAGACTTGGGTTATGACGTAATTGAACGCCGTATTACCCGTGATGAGTTCTACATCGCAGATGAAGCATTCTTTACCGGTACTGCTGCAGAAGTAACACCAATCCGTGAATACGATGATCGTCAAATTGGTGAAGGTGTGCGTGGTCCAATCACCACACAAATCCAGAAAGCATATTTTGATGCAGTTCAGGGCAAAGACCCGAAATATGCACACTGGTTAACGTATGTGAAGTAATTAAGAATTTACTGATTGAAAAAACCTCTCATTTGAGAGGTTTTTTTTAACGGATGTACTTATTCTGCTGAACTTATGTCATCATATTCAGCATCAAGAAGATTTTAAGATGAGCTTAGGCATACGCAATGAGTAACATCGTTATTTGTATGAAATGGGGAACCAAATACGGTTCGGAATACGTCAATCGTTTATACAATATGGTTAAACGACATACGACAGTCGACTTTAAAATGGTCTGTCTGACGGATCGTACTGAAGGCATTGATCCTGCAGTACAATGTTTCCCTATTCCACCTCTGGCATTGCCTGAGGGTGCCCCTGAGCGTGGCTGGA